>DASWTQ010000352.1:0-1512 GCA_036402055.1 Herpetosiphonaceae bacterium | reverse complement strand
GCGCGAGTCCGGCCCCAACCAGAGTTTTGACGAACTGGCGGCGTGCGGGCATCGGCACGGCTGGCTGCGTGGGCACCGCGCCGCGCTCCAGCAGGCCGGCGTTGTGCAATTCGTCCAGCGTCAGCGTCAGCAGCTGCTCAGCCTGCCCACGTGGCAGGTTGAACTTCTGGCGCAGGCGTTCCGTCAGCTGCTGGGGCGTTGTTTGCCCATCGCAGTGCCCGAAGACCAGCGCCGAAGTGGCGTTGAGGACATACGACTGATTGCGCTGGGGATCGAACACGCCCAGCCCGTCGCCGACGGCCTCGGTGATCACGGTTGTACTTCGTTGTGGGTTTGCCACTCGGTTACCTCCTGAGTTTGATGGAACGACATTGATGTACATGAGGAAGCCACGTCTTTGCTTGCCGGTGCACCTCCTTTCGCACGTGGAGCACGACGAACACGCACGACTCTGAGTCGCGCTGCGTTCTCACTGCACCAGCGCTGGTTGTTCGGCCAGCGTTGCCATATAGCTGGAGACCAACTGCCGATAGTCGGTCTTCCAGTGTGGCTGTAACGGGATGCGCCCCTGGCGGATCTCACCCCGATCTGCCCGGTGTTGGATATAGGCCCCAACTTCGTGATAGCCACGATTGTCACCTGGTTTGGAATAGCCAAAGCCACTAAAATGATAGGAGCCGATTCCACTCCAGCGATAGATGTAATAGATCTCGTCGGACCTGATCACCGAAGGGCTGATGGCGTCGGAGAAGCGCTGCTGGAGCCGCGCTTCGAAAACCTCATCGTCGCAGCTGCCTTCGGGGGCATAGCCGCGCACGCTGTCGAAGAGGCGCCGTGACCAGCAACTCCCTGAATGAAAGCGGTTGATCGTCGGGCCGCTCAATTGACCGTTGTCCCACACCCATGCCTGGCTGGGCTTGAAGAAGCCGCGTTTGGGCTCGAAGTGCGCGACGGAGAAGCTGAGCCGGTGCGGCAGATAAATGTCGTCGTCATCCCAGACAAACAGCAGATCATGTGATGCCAGCGCAGCGGCCATATTGCGCTTTTCGCCGACCGTCCGCAGACGGCTAGGCAGATTGATCACGCGCACCTCGGGGTGTTCAAAGACCAACGTCTGCTCGGCGTAGTCGTTCAGCACAAGCAACTCTTTCGGCCCAGCGTAGTCCTGGCGCAAAAAGGATTCGATCGCTTCTTCCAGCACCTCCGGGCGCGCATAGGTCAGACACATGCAGCTGACGGCGGGCGTGTGTTCCATGTCACGAACTCCTCGACGGGCCTACACCGGACAGCTCTCGGCGAACTTCTCAAACAGCCAGTTGTCGTCACGCACCCGCCGCGCCGCAAATTCGGCCCGTTTCTGCCACACATCGCTCCCCACGGCATAGGCTATGGATTGCTCGAATTTCGCGTCGCTCTTGAGCGCCGCCAGTACGCGCGTCAGGCGCGACTCGCTGAGATGCAGCAGGCCCGTGCGCAGCAGATTATGGGTGACCGCCCACCACTCGGCCTTGT
>DASWTQ010000351.1:0-3105 GCA_036402055.1 Herpetosiphonaceae bacterium | reverse complement strand
TTGACCGTGGTCTCGTGGCCCGCAATCAGCAGCAGTATCACCATCGCCAGCAGCTCGTCCTCGCTGAGCCGGTCGCCCGCCGCCTCCGCTCGAATCAGCGCCGTGGTCAGATCGTCGCCGGGCTCCCTGCGGCGCTGTTTGAAGAACTGGCGCAGGTAGCGCATAAACAGCCAGACCGCCGGCAGTACCCGCAGCATCTCGCTGCTCGACGACGCCGAGACGATCGTGCTCGACCAGCGATGGAACTTTGCACGATCGCGAGCAGGCACACCCAGCATCTCGGCAATGATCGTGATCGGCAGCGGCAGCGCGTAGTCGTGGAGCAGATCCATACGACCGCGCCGCTGAGCAGCATCCAGCAACTCGTCACACAGCGCTTGAACCCGATCGCGCAGCTGCTCGATCAGACGCGGCGTGAACGCTTTATGTACCAGGCCGCGCAGACGAGCATGATCGGGCTCGTCCAGATCCAGCATATTGCGGGCAAGCGGCTTCATCATCTCCGGTATCCAGGGCATCTTGGCCTGCTGCTCCGGCGTCATGACTTGAAACCGATCTTTGGCGAAGCGCTGGTCTTTCAGCACGGCCTGCACATCGTTGTAGCGCGTCACCATCCATGCCCACTCACGCCGCGACAGCCGCACGCGATGTACAGGGGCGACCGCGCGTAACTGCGCGTAAAACGGATAGGGATTCGCCCGAAACTGCGGGCTGGTGAGATCAGGCTGGCTGATCTGTTCCTGAACCTGTAGCATGATCGTCTCCCTTGGCCGGCTGGATTCCATGCAGACTCAGCGCAGCCAGAGCAACAGGCATCTGGTTTCCGACCACGGCTCTAGAACGCGACCGGTAGCTGCTCCAAACCACGAAGGGACAATCCCCGCCGCCAGCGCAGCTGCTCAGGGGCGACTGCCAGGCGCAGATTGGGCATGCGGCGCAGCAGCGTAGTGATCGCGATCTGGCCTTCCAGCCGGGCCAGCGGCGCGCCCAGGCAGTAGTGAATGCCCTGGCCAAAGGCGAGATGGCGATTCGGCTCGCGGGTAAGGTCGAGCGTATCGGGATTGACAAACTGTTCCTCGTCGCGATTGGCCGAGCTAAGTACTGCTCTCACTTGCTCACCACGAGAGATCAGCACATTTCTGAACACCACGTCCTCGCGGGCAAAACGCTCAGTCGCACAATCGACGGGACTGGTGTAGCGCAGCAGCTCCTCGATCGCCGGTTTGATCAGCCCCGGATCATTGCGCAGTCGCTGCTGCTGCTCGGGATGCTGGAGCAACGCGAGCGTGCCGCTGGCGATCAGATTAACCGTGGTCTCGTAACCGGCGATCAGCAGCAGCATGACCATCGCCAGCAGCTCGTCCTCGCTGAGCCGGTCGCCTGCCTCCTCCGCTTGAAGCAGCGCCGTGGTCAGATCAGGGCCGGGCTCCCTGCGGCGCTGTTTGAAGAACTGGCGCAGGTAGCGCATAAATAGCCAGATCTGCGGTAGCCCTTGCAACATCTGGCTACCCGAAAAGACCAGGATGATGGCGCGTGACCAGCGGTGGAACTTGGCGCGATCGCTGGCAGGGATACCCAACATCTCGGCGATGATCGTGATCGGCAGCGGCAGCGCGTAGTCATTAATTAATTCCATATGACCGCGCCGCTGCGCAGCATCCAGCAGCTCGTCACACAGCGCTTGAACTCGATCCCGCAGCTGCTCGATCAGACGCGGCGTGAACGCTTGGTGCACCAAGCCACGCAGACGGCCATGATCAGGCTCGTCCAGAGTCAGCATACTCCGCGTGAGCGGTTTGAGCATCCCCGGCATCCAGGGCATCTTGGCCTGCTGCTCCGGCGTCATAGCCTGAAACCGATCTTTGACGAAGCGCTCGTCTTTGAGCACGGCCTGCACATCGTTGTAGCGCGCCACCAGCCAGATCGACTCGCGCCGTGAGAGCTGCACCTGATACACCGGTGCTTCGGCTCGCAATTGCGCATAAAATGGATGGGGATTCGCGCGAAATTGCGGGCTTCTCATATCAGGCTGTATGATCTGTTCCTGAGCCAGCTGCATGACCATCTCCTTTGGGCGGCTGGATTGCATGTAGAATCAGGGCAGCCAGAGCATCGGCACCTTGTCCCACTGCGCCTGGAAGAGCGAATCGCCATGAGCCGCAACATCAACACTCCAAGCAGCATGTCCGCCACTGCGCGCAGCTAGGACATATGCTTGCAGCGAATCGTTCGCTTCTCGGGTCGCACGCCCTCCTGAATATCTATTCATTTCAATGAATGAGCATTCAACACAAATGTAGTCCTTTTGCGCTGCGCCTGTCAAGCGTGAGATTTGGAAGGGACACAGTTATACTTTAGTCACAAACACAAATATCAAAGTATTCTTGACTATTAGACAAAGGTCAAGAACACTTCATTCGCTCAAATCCTTCGAGGAAGATAGTGATTATATGAGTGCATCAAATCCAAGAGCAAACTCAATCGCCGCACGCACTTGACGCATCTTCATCGAAGATACATGGGTAATAAACATGCCCAGATTTGCTTTCTGTATCGTCTGTAGATTATCGAAATTTGCGGCACAATCATTGAACAAACCATCGGCGGGCGTGAGAACAACCTCTGATGGAATACCTCGAATCGTCGATGTAATGGGTGCGATCGTGACGCTGATTAGATATGGTATCGCTGAGTCACGTGTTAAGATCAAGACAGGCCGTCGTTTGTCCGGTGTGCGAAAGGTGTACCAGTAGACATCGCCCTGATTCATTCTGCACCCCACTATTGTTCGTCGGCCCAGATGTCAAACTCACCTTGTTCGACAGGATGCCGATTATATCCCTGAGCATGTTGTTGTTCTAATTTCCTAATGTTGTGATGGCGCAGGGCAGCTTCTAAAGCATCCCGAATAAAAGCTGAGCGGGTAGTATGTAATTCTAGGATTACACGATCTACCTCAGTCAATAGTGGTTCGTCAATCGTCATCTGGATAGTTTTCATTCGATTCACCTCACACATGTGGATACTTATGTATAGCGTAATTCACATACATGATAAGGTCAAGCCTATCAATCGATTCTTTCTCATCCTCCATAGCCCAGCTTG
>DASWTQ010000350.1:0-14857 GCA_036402055.1 Herpetosiphonaceae bacterium | reverse complement strand
CGGCTGGCCAGCGGTACGCCGAACGCGCGGATCTATGTCGTGAGCATTCCAAACGTTTATAATCTCTGGTCGGTGCTCAAGAACAACTACGCCGCGCGGGCCACGTGGTCGCTCGTGAACATCTGCCAGTCGATGCTGGCGAATCCCGGCTCGACCAGCCAGACAGATGTGGCGCGGCGCGAGCGGGTGCGGCAGCGCAATATCGACTTCAACACGGTGCTTCAGCAGGTCTGCGCGCAGTATCCGCAGTGCCGCTTCGATAACAACGCCGTCTTCAATACCGTGTTCACGGCCAGCGATGTTTCGACGCGCGACTACTTCCATCCCTCGATCGCGGGACAGGCGAAGCTCTCCAACGTAGCCTGGCAAGCATCGGGAATGGCGCAGTAAACGAGAACCAAGAACCTAGAACCCAGAACCTAACGGAGAACCAAGAACAAACGAACAAACGAACAAAAGCAAGTACCACTCCTCCCCTTCTCCTGCCGCAGCGGGAGAAGGGGATGGGGGATGAAGGCCTGACAAAGGAACAAAAAGACAGTGCGATGCCTAATTTGTTCCTTTGTTTCCTTGTTCCTTTGTTTGCCCGCAGGCCGAGGTGAGGGCCTGGTACTCCTTCAACACCATGCAGCCCAGATCGGGCTGCTGTAGCCGACGACCGAGCCGCTGTGCAGCACGCGTACCACAAACCACTGCTCCCGCGTCTCCTGCGGCGGCACGGTGACACGCCAGCTTACCTGCTGGAGCCCATTGGTCTCGTGAGCGTCCACCAGCACTCCGCCATTGGTCCACAGCTCCAGCCTGGCGACTCGACCCTGAGCAGCGGGATCGTCGCACCACACGCCGAGCGTCAGCGGCTCGCGGACCGGCAGCGAGAGTCGAGCACCCATCAGCGCATCGTTGCCCATCATCAGCAGCGACAGCGTGGGCGAGCGCGTTGCAAAGACCTGGTGCTGGAGCAGCGCCGACTGGATCGACGCAGCGCTAAGCGTGGGAGCCAGCAAGCCCGCGCGCGGCAACCGGGGACTACCCCAGTCGTCGCCATGATGATCTGAGACGCCGATCGCGCCGACGTGCCAGCCGTTATCCAGCGCCCGAAAAAACGTCGCGCCGTAATCGTCGTCGCGATTGAAGCACTCCAGCGTCACAATCCGCTCGTCGAGCGCGGGCAGGTACATGCAGCCGTCGAAGCAGCTCACCTCGCGGCCCGGATGATTGAACCCGGCCAGCACCTTGTTGCCGGGCGTTGGTCGCGGATCGGCCAGCCACTCGTAGTACTGCGCCATCGAGTCGTCGCCGGTCTGCTGGTAGCCGGTGTACTCCGCCGACCACCATACATTGCTGTGGCCCTGGTGCGGCGACGACCACTCAAAGCCGCGAATGGCGACAAACTCATCGCTGGTGAACGCGGCAACCTGCGCGGCTGCGGCGGCCCAGTACTGCCCGATCTGCGCGCGATCACGATCGAAAAACTCGCCGTGATCGGTGATCGCCGCGAAGTGCAGGCCGCGATCGCGCATCTGCCGGAGCGCATCTTCGGGCCGTCCCGTGCCGTCGGAAAAGCCGGTATGATTATGCAGATCGCCGTAGAAAAGCCGCAGCTGCCGGGAGCGCAGCAGCTTTGGCAGCGTGAGCGACTGGGGCTCAGCATCTAGAACGAGTCTGCTGGTGTCGGTGTGACTATGCGCTGTCATGGAAGATCCTTATCCTGTTACACAAACCTGTCAATCAACCAGCCTCTTTGCTGCAAGGTTAGGGCCTCAATTCGCCACAACATTGGAGGGATAGCGAAAAAGTACTTGCGGAGAGCGGCTAAAACAAGGACAATACAGGCTCTGCACAGCCAGCGATCAGTTCAGAGACGAGCATATGTTTTATGCCGCAGCAGACACGATACCCAGTGAGTAGCGCTCTTCCGCGCCCTGATCTTCATGCCTGCTCAGCACCCCAGCCACAAGGATCGGTATGAATTGGCAATACTCACCATATGCGCTGTTTTTATTGATTGCCGTAGGCGTCTCCGTGGCCTTCGCGGTCTATGCCTGGCGACGGCGTGTAGCTCCCGGTGCGGCAACCTTCGCGATCTTTATGGTCGCAGTCGCCGAGCTTGTGTTGGCTCATGCGCTCCAGATGGCCGGTGCTGATGAGGCGACCAAGATCCTCTGGACCAAGATCGGCTACCTTGGTCTGGTCAGCGCGCCGCCGCTCTGGCTGCTGTTCGCGATCGGCTTCAGTGGACACTCGCGCTGGATCACACCGCGCACTATTACATTGCTGCTGATTGTACCGACGATCACCCTGGCGCTGGCCTGGACCCATGAGTTGAATCATCAGCTGATCTGGCGTAAGCTAGGAATTGTCGCGATGGGCAGGTCTTCTCCACCCAGAGGACCTACCGCTTACGGCCTGCTGGTAGAGTACGGGCCGTGGTTCTGGCTGCATCTGATCTATTCCTATGTCCTTGTCGCGGCCGGCACCTGGCTGATCATCAAGCCCATGCTGCGCGCGCCGCGACAATACAGCCAGCAGATCAGCGCGCTGCTGGTCGGCGTGACCGTGCCAATCCTGATCAACTTCTGGTATATCGCCGCCGGCAGCTGGATCACCAACGTCGATCTGACGCCGTTTGTTTTCACGCTGGCCGGGATTGCGCTATGCTGGAGCTTATTCCGCTTCCGGCTGCTGGAAGTCCTGCCCGTTGTCCGCGACACGATCTTTGAAAACATGTATGCAGGCGTGATCGTGCTGGACATCCACCGGCAAATTATCGACTTCAACCCGGCTGCCGAGCACTTCTTCTCGTGGCCGCGCCAGGAGGTAACCGGTCGATCGCTGGCAGAGGTGATGCCGGAGCTGGCCGACAGACTGCCCGAAACCGACGATGGTCCCGACTCCCGCTCGATCATCACCTTGAGCGTGGACGCGCATACACGCATCTATGAGCTAACGTTCACGCCGCTGCGCAACCGCTACGGCTACTGCATCGGCTGCATGGCCGTGCTGCGCGATATGACCGAGCACAAGCAGGCCGAGGCGAAGCTCCGCGAGAACGAGGCGCGCTATCGTGTGGTCTCCGAGCTAACCTCCGATTTCACGTATGCGGTCGTGATCGATCCGACCGGCGACATGGAGATCGAGTGGATCACCGACGCCTTCTATCGCATCACCGAGTTTACCACGCCAGAAGCTGTGCTGGCTCAGGGTGGCTGGCGCGCGCTGGCGCATACCGAAGATCGCAAGACGCTGGCGCTGCATCTGCGCAAGCTCCTGGGCGGTCAAGCCGACATCGCGGAGTTTCGGATCGTCAAAAAGAACGGCGAGGCGATCTGGATTCGCAACTATGGACAGCCGCAGTGGGACGTCGAGCAGGCGCGCGTGACGCGTATTCTCGGCGCCGGGCAAGATATTACCGAGCACAAGCGGGTCGAGGCCGCGCTGCGTGAGAGCGAAGAGCGCTACCGGCTGCTTTTTGAAAGCAATCCCAACCCGATGTGGGTCTACGATCACGAGACGCTGGCCTTCCTGACGGTTAACGAGGAGGCGGTGCGGACCTACGGCTACAGCCGCGATGAGTTCCTGCGCATGCGGCTCACGGATCTGCTGCCCGAGCATGGCGTTTCCGTGCTGATCAAGCCGCAGATTCAGGCCGACGGGACAACTCAGATGGCCGGTATCTGGCAGCACCGCAAGAAGGACGGCTCGCTGATCGATGTCGAGATGCGGTCGCACGAGCTGAGCTTTGCGGGCCGCGCCGCACAGGCGATTCTGGCCAACGATGTTACGGCGCGTCGACAGGCGGAGCAGGCGCTGCGTGAGAGCGAAGAGCGCTACCGGCGGCTGGTCGAGTATTCGCCGGAGCCGATCGCGGTCTATAGCGAAGGGATTCTGGTGTACGTCAACTCGGCGGCGGTGAAGCTGTACGGCGCGAGCAGTCCCAGCGAGCTGGAGGGGCGACCAATTAGCGATCTGGTACATCCCACGCGCCGCGCGCTCCTGCCCGCCGAAGCCTGGACGCAGCAGGTTAAGCATCCGCTTGAGATCATCGAAGAAAAGCTCCTGCGGTTTGACGGCGAGAGCATCGACGTGGAGATCGCGGCGATTCCCACCACCTATCTCGGCAAGCCCGCCACACAGGTCGTTTCCCGCGATATTACCGAGCGCAAGCGCGTCGAGGAGACGCTGCGCCAGCAGAACGAGTATTTCGCCGCGCTGCACGACACAACCCTGGCAGTCATGAATCGCCTGGAAGTCGAGGACGTGCTCGAAACGATCGTGGTGCGCGCCGGCGCGTTGGTCGGCACCGAGCACGGCTACCTCTACTCGGGCGATCCCGACACCGGCGCGAGCGAGGTCAAGGTTGGCGTCGGCGTCTTCCGGCCCTTCGTCGGGCAGCCGCTGCGGCCGGGTATGGGCGTCGATGGAATGGTCTGGCTCACCGGACAGCCGCTCACCGTCAACAACTACCAGGAATGGTTCTGGCGCCTTCGCGACGAGGGCATGAACGAGCTGCGCTCGATGCTGGGCGTGCCGCTGACCTCCGGCTCGCAGATCGTCGGCGTGCTGGGCCTGGCGCATATCGAAGAAAGCCGCACCTTTGGCGACGAAGAAATCGCGATCCTGACGCGCTTCGCCGAGCTGGCATCGATCGCGCTGGAAAACGCCCGGCTCTACACCACCGCGCAGCAGGAGCTGGCCGAGCGCAAACATGCCGAGGAAAAACTGGCCTACGCGCGTGACGAAGCGCTGGAGGCGGCGCGGCTCAAATCCGAGTTCCTGGCGACCATGAGCCATGAGCTGCGCACCCCACTCAACGCGATCATTGGCTTTACCGATTTCATGCTTGAGACCACGATCGATCCGCTTAGCGACTTGCAGCGCGACAAGCTTCAGCGGGTGAGCCGCAATGCGCATAATCTGCGTGAGCTGATCGACGGCATTCTTGACCTGAGCAAAATCGATGCCGGCCGCATGCAGATGACTACCGAGCCGGTGCGGCTGTATGAGGTCGTGTCGAGCGCGGTCAGCAATATCGAGACGCTGGTCACCAACAAGCAGCTTCAGGTGACGATCCAGCAGATCACCCATGTGCCGCTGATCTACAGCGATAGCGGCCGGCTGCGACAGATCGTGCTGAATCTGCTCTCGAACGCGGTCAAGTTCACGCCGCAGCATGGAAAGATCGGCGTCATCCTTGAGCATGGCGTGCCGGGAATGCTCCAGTACGCAGCGCTGCCGCTCGAAGGATTGGCGGCAGGTAACTGGATCGCGCTGAGTGTGCGCGACAGCGGGATCGGCATTCCACCAGAAGAGCACTCACGCATTTGGAGCGAGTTCTATCAGATCGACGGCTCGCCTACCCGCCCGTACAGCGGCACCGGCCTAGGGCTGACAATTGTGCGCCGCCTGACTGAGCTGATGGGCGGACGAGTCGGCCTCCAATCGATCGTCGACGAAGGCTCCACGTTTACGATCTGGCTGCCGGTCACCAAGATGCCGGGGAGCTTGCAGCCCAGCGAGGAGATCCAGGCGCAGCTGTCGTTTGGGATGTAATATTATGTTAACTCGTTTCGCCAAACATTCGCCGAAAGCATCGATGGCAGCGTCGCTATGCTACAATAAAGGCTGAGGTACAAACCATGAGCCAAACATTATTAGTTGAGCTGAGCGATGAAATGTACGCTGCCATCGAGCGACAAGCTGCCGAGGAACAAATCTCTCCGGCTCAGGTAGTTGCTTCATCGCTTGAGCAGCACTTTCGTCAAGAACGTGGAGCGCCAAAGCGCATACAGCGAAGTGAAGCTGAGCTACAAGCGGCACGAGAGCGGTTTGAGCGGCTCATCGGCGCTGTTGATCTTGGGCATCCAACAGGCGCCGACAACGATAGTATCGACGCAGATCTAAGCCGCCACTATGCTGATACAAACGAGGAGCAATAATGCTCCTTGACACATCCGGCTTACTCTGTCTTTACCACAGCGCAGAACCGCTGCATGAGCAGGCACGGATCGCTTATCAATCTGCTGGGTTTCGCTTCACGCACAGCTACGTTCTAGCGGAGTTTGTAGCTCTAGCAACTGCGCGACGACTGCCGCGTCTATCTAGTTTAACGTTTTTGGTCAATCTGGTCGATAATCCAGATATCGAGACGGTATGGGTTGACGAGGAGGTTCATCAAGCAGCAATGGCCTTATTATTTGCTCGTCCTGATAAAGCCTATTCGTTATGTGATGCAGTGAGCTTTGTTCTGATGCGACGACGTCATATGCTCAGAGCTTTAACTACGGATCGACATTTTGTACAGGAAGGTTTTGAACGCCTCCTGGTAGCTTCTGAATAATATAGTTGTATCTACCTGGAATATTCTATCTTTGGAGCCGACGCCTTGAACGTCGGCGTTTTTGTGCCTTTACGATCTGGCTGCCGGTCACCAGGATGCCGGGGAGCTTGCAGCCCAGCGAGGAGATCCAGGCGCAGCTGTCGTTTGGGATGTAAACCCGGCAGAGCTATATAAAAACGGGCGCTCCAAGGGGTTTAGCTGTGGATTGAGTTCGCTTCTACGAGCGCTGCGACTGTCGCCAGATCAACGGCTCTCCATACAAGTTAGCAAGCTCAATCCGCCAGGGCGTGATTCGCAGCGCACCGTAATAAGGGTGATCGATAGTCCCGTAATGCGGCTGCGGATCAAATCCTAAGGGCGCTGGCGTTGCCGCGTGCAGCTCCCAGATCCGCTGCTTGTCCTCGACCGAATCCATCCACTCGGCGATACCATCGATATACACTGGCGTCGCCTTATCCGGCATGTAGGCCAGAGAAACACTTGGATTGTGCGCCAGATGTTTGGCTTTATATGACTGCGGCCACGAGATGACCCAACCGGTCGGTCCTTCCCAGATTGGGTGCATAACGCGCAATCGAGGACGGTTCTGGTGATCAACGGTTGCCATCGTACAATAAACTGCCTGGCTTACGCGCGCCAGAAATTCTGCCTGGAGATCTTCAAATTGCTCAATCTGCATAGGAGCCATCTCCGCTGTGTGGCAGGCGACATCAATCGCACAATCGGCATGATCGGGCGATCCTAGCACATTGCGCTGTACCACACAACTTCGCGGTATCGTAACTCTACAGGTCAGAATTGCTCCTGCAATAGCTCTAGAGCGCAATATGTTACAATCTACTCAGACCAGCCGACGCTTTGAACGTCGGCGTTTTTGTACCAGATTATATAGACGGTAGACGATGATTATTTCACCACATCAGCTCGATCGAGCGGTCGCGGCGCTGCGTGACGGCCAGCTGGTTGCCTTTCCCACGGAGACGGTCTACGGCCTGGGCGCGGATGCCGCCAACGAGACGGCAGTCCGCCGGATCTTCGCAGCGAAAGGCCGTCCCGCCGATCATCCGTTGATCGTGCATCTGCCCGACATAGCCGCGCTCGACGACTGGGCGCGAAACATTCCACCGGCCGCCTGGCAGCTGGCCGAGCGCTTCTGGCCTGGGCCGCTCACGATGATCTTGCCCAAAGCCGCGCATGTTCCCGATGTCGTCACCGGCGGCCAGCAGAGCATCGGTCTGCGCATTCCGGATCATCCTGTCGCCAGAGCGCTGCTGCACGCATTCGACGGCGGCATTGCCGCGCCGTCGGCCAATCGCTTCGGGCGGATCAGCCCGACGCTGGCCGAGCATGTGCAGTCTGAGCTGGGCGATGCCGTGGCGCTGATCGTCGACGGCGGGCCGTGCCGCGTGGGCCTTGAGTCCAGCATCGTCGATCTGACCGGCGAGCAGCCGGCGCTGCTGCGGCCCGGCCACATCTCCGCAAGCCAGCTCGCCGAGGTGCTGGGCATTGCCGTTGCTCAGCCGCAGCGATCGACAACGCGCGCTCCCGGAACACTGGCCAGCCACTATGCGCCGCTGACCCGCACCAGCATTGTCGAGAGCGATGCGCTGCTGCCGGCGATTGACGCGCTGCTGCGCCAGGAGCTGCGGGTGGCAGTGCTGGCCCGACAGCCGGCCGCGATCGACGATCCGCGCATCTTCTGGCAACCGGCCGCTGACGATCCCGAAGCCTACGCCCACGATTTGTACGCCCACTTGCGGCAGCTCGACGCTTTACAGTATGATCGCATTCTGGTCGAGGCGGTGCCGGAAGATGAGACCTGGCTGGCCGTCCGCGATCGGCTGCGGCGCGCGGCATACACCGCGCCGGAGTAAAACTAGCCGCACCTATCAACCGAGTCTGCCCAGCCGCACATAGCCGCATCCCAGCGATGCATTTCAGAAAGAGCAGCGTATGTCAAAAGCGTTAACCTATAGCAGCTACCTCCGCGTGGACGAGCTGCTCTCGATCCAGACGCCGCGCAGCGAAGGCCCCAATGGCGCCGAGCACGACGAGCTTTTGTTTATCGTCATTCATCAAGTCTACGAGCTGTGGTTCAAAGAGCTGCTGCATGAGTTCGACTATCTCCAGCAGCGGCTGCGCGCTAACGAGACCGCTCAAGCCTCGCGCACCATGCGCCGAATTCTGGCGATTCTCAAAACCATTGTCGCGCAGATCGATGTGCTCGAAACGATGACGCCGCTGGAGTTCAATTCCTTTCGCGGCTACCTGGAGTCCGCCAGCGGCTTTCAATCGCTGCAATTCCGCGAGATCGAGTTTGTGCTGGGCCATAAGCGCGCCAACATCATGCAGCATTTTCCAGAAGAAATGCCCGGTCGCCGGCGGCTCATGGAGCGCTACGACGAGCCGACGCTCTGGGATGCGTTTTTATGCTACCTGCATCTCAACGGCTACGCGGTGCCCGAGCATCAGCTGAGCCGCGACGTGACTCAGCCACTGGAGCCATCCCAAGAGGTGCAGCAGATTCTGATCGACGTCTACCGGCATAATCAGCTGGTCAGCACGATCTGCGAGCGGCTGCTGGACATCGACGAGGGCTTTCAGGAGTGGCGCTACCGCCATGTTAAAATGGTCGAGCGGACCATCGGCATCAAGCACGGAACGGGTGGATCAAGCGGCGTGCCGTATCTGGCGGCGACGATCAAGCCGTTTCTGCCGGATCTTTGGGCGATTCGGGCCGATCTGTAGCCAGCGGAAGGGGAATAAGGAGCTATGCCTGTACAAACCGATCCAGCCTATGCGGACGAGCTAGACAGCGGCGATCCACTGGCGCATTTTCGCGAGCACTTTGTGATCGCCGATCCCGATCTGCTGTACCTGGATGGCAACTCGCTAGGACGGCTGCCCAAAGCAACGCAGGCGCTCGCCAAGGATTTTGTCAACCAGCAGTGGGGCGAGCGCCTGATTCGCGGCTGGAACGAGGGCTGGTTCACGCTGCCGGAGCGCGTCGGAGCCAAGATCGCGCGGCTGATCGGCGCGCAGCCCGACGAGGTGCTGGTCGCGGAGGCGACCTCGATCAACCTGTGTAAGCTGGCGGTTGCCGCGCTGCGCTTTCCGCAAGGCCGCTCACGGATCATCACCGACGATCTCAACTTTCCGTCGGATCTCTACGTCCTTCAGGGCGCGATCGATCTGCTGGATCGGCAGCATCAGATCGACATGATCGCATCACCGGATGGTGTGCATGGGCCGGTTGAGCTGATCAAGTCCGCGCTTGACGAACGCGTCGCGCTGCTGACGCTCTCGCACACAGTCTTCAAAAGCGGCTACCTGTACGACATCGCCGAGCTTACGGCGGCGGCTCATGCGGCGGGAGCGCTGGTGCTCTGGGATCTGAGCCACTCGGTCGGCGCGGTGCCCGTCGATCTCAACGCGGCCAACGTCGATCTGGCGATCGGCTGCTCCTACAAGTATCTCAACGGCGGTCCCGGCGCGCCGGCCTTCCTCTACATCCGCCGCGATCTCCAGGAGCGGTTGCGCAACCCGATCTCGGGCTGGATGGGCCACAAAGATCTGTTTCAGTTCGATATGCTCTACCAGCCGGCCGAAGGACTGCGGAAGTTTCTCACCGGCACGCAGCCGCTGGTCTCGCTGGCGCTGATCGAGCCCGGCGTCGATCTGCTGCTTGAGGCGGGCATGGACGCGCTGCGCGCCAAGTCGATCGCGCAGACCGAGTATCTGATCGGGCTGTGGGAGGCGCTGCTGGCGCCGCTGGGCTTCAGCCTCAATACGCCGCGCGATGCCAGGCAGCGCGGATCGCACGTCTCGATCGGCCATGCCGAGGGATTACGCATCGATCTGGCCCTGATCAACGATCTCAAGGTCTTGCCCGATTTTCGCGCGCCCGACAATCTGCGCCTGGGCATCGCGCCGATCTATACGTCATACCGCGACATCCACACCAGCATCCAGCGCATCGGACAAGCTGTCACCGAGCGGCTCTACGAAAAGTACGCCGACACAACCCCGGTTGTCACCTAGCTCCACAAGCGCCGCGCCCGACTCACGTTCGAGTCGGGCGCGCTGATTCTATCGTCGATTCAGCAACTGATCACGCGCCGGGCTTGATCAGATCTTCGCGCAGCGATGCGATCGTGCGCTCGGTCTTGCCGGCGTAGAATTGGAAGAGCAGCCACAGGCCCAGCACCAGCACCGTCAAAACGATCGCGAACGGCAGGATCGTCCAGATGCCGAACGCGTTGGCCAGATTGCCCGATAGCCACGGGTAGAACGCCGCCCCGCCCGCGCCGAGGCTGGTCATAAATCCGATCGCGCTGGCGATCAGCCGGCCGGGCACAAGCTGCGAGATCACGGCGATCAGCGTCGGGAAGATCGGACCGAGGCTGAAGCCGGTCAGGGCCAGGCCAAACGCCGCGATCGGCGTGAGCGGCACCAGCCACAGCAGCAACAGGCCCAGCATGGTACCGCCCAGGCAGAGCTGAATCACCAGGAAATGACCCAGCCGCTCGGTGATGCTGCCCAGCACCAAGCGGCCCAGCATCAGCCCGAACCAGTAGCCGCTCACCAGCCAGGCCGCGACCATTCCCGCCGTCTGGCGCTCCTCGGTCAGAAAGCTATACGTCCAGCTGCCGATGCTGACCTCGACGCCGACGTAGAGAAACAGAAAGAATGCGGCTACCCACACGATCGGCAGGGAGAGCGCGGCCTTCATCACGTTGTCGCCCGATCGCTGCTCGGCGCTGCTCGCAGCCGCCTTGCCGTCACCGCGAAACGCGATCGCCAGACCCACCGCGATCAGCAGCGCCAGCGTTGCCATCACGCCATAGACACGGTTCCAGCCCCAGCTCGTCGCCAGAATGCTCGACACCAGGATCGGACCGACCAGCGCGCCGCCGCCATAGAACGCGTGCAGATAGTTGAGCAGCGCCGTGTTATTCGGCAGCGAGGCGACGTAGGCGTTCAATCCCGCATCCACGACCGCGATGCCAAAGCCGAGCATGACCAGCGCCAGCAGCACGACGATCCACGACGGCACCGTCGAGATCGTGAGCATTGCCACGACCAGCGCAACGCCGCCCAGGGTCAGAAACACGCGACGGCCCAGCCACTCGACGAGCATGCCGCTGCTGAACGCGGCCATCAGATAGCCACAGGTGCTTGAGAAAAACAAAAAGCTGACGGTGCGCTTGTCCAGGCCATAGTGCTGCTGCAAGCTCGGCAGCAGCACACCAACTGCGCCGTCGTTCATTCCGATAAACATCAACGCCGCGAAAGCTACGGCGATCGGCAGCCACAGGCGACTGTGCCCCACGTGCGCGCGCGATACGGTTGTCCTACTCACTCGATCGTTTCCTTTGTTATGTATGCTTTTCTACCAACGCGAGCAGCACAACCCCATTGTGCGCCGGCTTCGCCGTGTCGCGCAGAACCATAACACGCGAGTTGAACGGTTTCAAGGCAACTTAAGTTGAAGGTTTAGGCACGATCTCTGCGGATTCTCGGGCCGGAGAGGATGTTACACTACATGCTGCTGCTTGTTTAGAGAAGGACATCGTATGTCGATCGCCGATCTTCGCCGCGAGTACACCCAGCATGGCCTGAGCGAGTCCGAGGTCGATGCTGATCCGTTCGTTCAGTTTCGCGTCTGGTTTGACAACGCGCTTAGCGCGCAGGTGCCAGAGCCCAACGCGATGACGCTCGCCACCGCCACGCCGGACGGCAAGCCATCGGCGCGGGTTGTGCTGCTGAAAGGCTTCGATCAGCGCGGCTTCGTTTTCTACACCAACTACCAAAGCCGTAAAGGTGGCGAGATCGAAGCTAATCGCTGGGCGGCGCTGGTCTTTTTCTGGCCTGAGCTAGAGCGGCAGATTCGCATCGAGGGCCGTGTAGAGCGCGTGTCGCCGCAGGAGTCCGACGACTACTTCGCCAGCCGTCCGGCAGGTAGCAGGCTGGGCGCGTGGGCATCGCCGCAGAGCCAGGTTATTTCCAGCCGCGATGTATTAGAGCAAAGATTATCGGTATTCACGGACCAGTACACAGATCAGGCCATCCCCCGGCCACCGCACTGGGGAGGCTACCGCGTCGCACCGGTCTCGATCGAGTTCTGGCAGGGCCGCCCGAGCCGACTCCATGATCGGCTGCGCTACCGCCTGAGCGATGACCAGCGCTGGACTCTAGAGCGACTCGCTCCTTAGAAGAACCAAGAACCAAGAACCGGGAATAGAATAAAGAACAAATCTCCGAATCTTCCCCCTCGCCTGTCGCAACGGGAGAGGGGTTGAGGTGAGGGCCAGACCGACAACAAAGAGTATCGAGACCTTTTGTTCCCTTGTTTCCTTGTTCCTTTGTTCGCCCGCCGGGCCTGATCATTCCTCTTGCAAATTCCAAGGCGAGGAGTATCCTGGATCTACAGCGTTTGAAGCGTTGAGAAAGGAGGCAGTATGCTCCAGCGCCCCATTCGTGTGGTGATGTACGGCCTCGGTCAGATCGGCACGGACATCGCGCGGCTGATCCATCAGCAGCCGCATCTCCAGCTGGTCGGCGGCATCGAGCGCGATCCGCTCAAGGTCGGCTGCGATCTCAGCGAAGTGCTCGGCAGCTCGCAGCCGCTGGGAGCGCGCGTTCGTGCCAGCGCCGGCGATGTACTGCGCCAGACTCGCCCGGATGTCGTCGTGATCGCCACTGCTTCATTCCTCCGCGACGTATTTCCGCAGATCCGCGACTGTCTGGCTGTCGGCGCGCGTGTCGTCTCGACCTGCGAGGAGCTGGTCTATCCTCCGGCCAGCCATCCCGAGGTCGCGCAAGATCTGGAGGAGGAGGCCCGGACGGCGGGTGTTGCCGTGCTGGGCATCGGCAGCAATCCCGGCTTTGTGATGGATATGCTGCCGATTCTGCTGACCGCGCCGAGCATCGACATTCAGCGGGTGCGCGTCGAGCGCGTCGTCGATGCCAGCACACGCCGTGTGACATTGCAGCAGCGCATCGGCGCAGGGCTTGATCCACTGGCCTTTCGCGACTGGCTGCATCAGCGCACAACGCCGCATGTCGGCCTGGTCCACTCGCTGCGTATGATCGCCGATGCATTCGGCTGGCGGCTCGATCGGATCGACGAGCACACCGAGCCGATCCTGGCTGAAAGCTGGCTGCGCACGCCCTACGTGACCGTCGCGCCGGGCCAGGTTGCCGGCATTCACCAGTCGGCGCGCGGCTTTATGGAGCGGCGCGAGGTCTTGAACCTGGATTGGCGCACGGCGATCGGTCTGACCGACACGCACGACGCGATCCGCATCGAGGGCACGCCGCCGATCGATATGCTGGTGCGCGGCGGCGTGCACGGCGATCTCGCGACTGCGGCGCTGGTCGTGCGGGCCATTCCGCATCTGATGCAGCTCCGTCCGGGATTGCGCACGGTGCTCGATCTGCCGGTGCTACACTACACGCAGATCCAGAGCCCGCTGAGTCGTGAGCGTGGTCAGGAGCAGGCAACACAGCCGACAAATGTTACGTCAAGCTAAGCAAGGAGATTCGATGCGGCCATTCGTGCTTCCACAGCGTGTGAGTCTGATCTTCGATGGATCGTGAGGATTTTGAACGCGGTCGGTGCGCTTCGTGCAGGCGCTCGATCGTCGCCGCCGCGTGACGGTGGTTCCGTTCCAACAGCCGGGCGCTCCCGAGAGCGCGGGCCTGACGTTGGCCAAATGTGAGGCGGCGGCCTGGGCGATCAGCCCGGATGGCCGGCGTTACCGTGGGGCCGAGGCGGTCAACGTGACGCTGGCAGTGATATGCAGAACGCGGCTGCCGGTCTGGATCTACCGGATGCCGGGCGTCCACCGGCTACAAGATGCTGTTTATAGCTGGGTGGCCCATAATCGCAGCCGCTTGCCCGGCGATCAGCCCTACTGTGAGCAGCATCCAGAGCGCTGCCGCTGATGGGCGTGCCGCACGACGCTGTGCGCACCCCACTTTAGCGGCATTTACTCATGGTAGGTGTAGGGCTGTGGTCTCACCAGGGAGTAGAAGATGCCCAGACAAATGCCAAAGGCGAGATTCTGCGCGATCACCGCAGCCATGCTGTACTGGTTCACAACCGGGTTGACCAGCGGCGCGATGAAGTAGGCGAAGAAAAAAATGATCAGGCCGTAGCACAGGCCAACCAGCGCCGGCAGACCAAACTCGGTCGTGAGGTGGAACATCCGGTGCATGATGATCCCAAAGATCGCGCCGAGGACGATCGAGATCACAAAATGGATCAGGGTTCCAGTGATGACTGGACCGGCATCGAAGCCCGGACTGCTTGCGACCGAGGCGCCATAGAGCGTCGCCGCGATAATCTTGGGTGGCTGCCAGATGCTAATCCCCGTCAGCAATGACAGAATTGGCGAAAGCAAGACCATCACCGCGCCTGCGAGAAAACCTGCAACCGCGCCGCCTAAGCCCACAACATCCGGGAGTTCCCGTCGCTGCGATAATGTTGGCTTTCTAGCAGAACTTTGCATAGCC
>DASWTQ010000349.1:0-25590 GCA_036402055.1 Herpetosiphonaceae bacterium | reverse complement strand
TGCGCCCCTACGGTTGATCTTCATGCCAATTCTGGTTCAATAATGCGCTTCAGTGTTCACTAAGTCCCGATTTAGATCGGCGGCCACGGCATCGATCTTCCGCCGGTTGGCTCGGGGTAGCGCGCCCGCTTGAGCACCCGCTCGATCCGCCGGCGCAGCGCTTCGACCTCCACGCGCGTCAGCAGATCGCCAAGCGCCTCGGTCAGCTCATCGCTCGGCGTTTCGAGGCGCTCCGCCACGCGTTTAATGTCCTTCACCAGCGGTGATGGAATCGCCTCGCCGGCGTACTCCCAGATCACCGTGCGCAGCTTGGGGTCGGTGTGAAACGTGATGCCGTGATCGATTCCCCACAGATGCCCGTCGCGCGCCTTGAGAATATGCCCGCCCTTGCGATCGGCGTTGTTGACGATCAGATCGAAGGCCGCGATCCGCTTAAAGGCCGCGTCGTCGGTGCCGCGCAGGTTGAAATAGTGCGCCTGCGGATCGGCGTCGATAAAGAGCTGCACCGAGCCCAGCCCGTACTCTGTCGCGTCGCGCAGCACCGTGGGCGGCACGACCGCCCAGCCGAGCGCCTCGCTCATGACGTACGCGGCGGCCTCGCGCTGACATAGCGTGCCGCGTGGAAAATCCCACAGCGGCCGCTCACCACGGCGCGGCTTGTAGATCGCCAGACCTTGCAGATCGTCGTGGGTGACGCTGGTCAAAAACGTGTAGTTGCTGGAGTCCGGCATCAAGCCCTCAATCTCCAGGTCACCATTTGTCAGAAGCGCAACCACCCGTTCGATCGATACCTCGGTTGCCGATAGCTGCTGCTCGTCTAGTTCCTGCTCATCTAGCTGCTCGTTGGCTTGATCATCATCCATAGCTGCCTGCTTCGCTCGATGTGTCTCAAACGTCGTATGTAACAGTAGGATACCCGTTTTTCTTGATGCAGAAATGCCCGGTTGGGTCCATCGGCTCGGTGCACTGCGGGCAGCGCTGGCGGCCTTTGGTAACAACCTCGGCGCCCTCACGGGCCAGCGCCCGCGCCTGCTCGCGCGACATCGTCAGCCGCACGACGTCCATCTGCTCGTCTTCCTGGCCGCTGCCCAGCTCCTGCGCGATGATCACCAGCAGATCGCGGGTTTCATCGTAGCCCAGGCCGAGCTGGCCGACGCGGAAGGCTTCTTCGAGCGGCTCTTCCAGCAGCATGTTGTTGAAGGTCAGCAGATCTTCGGATGTGCTGAGCAGCGGGTTGCGCTCCGTCAGGTTTTCCAGCAGCTGCTCGACGGCTTCGGCGAGCGCGCTAACCTGCTCCTTCTCTACCACCAGCGAGATTAGCTCGCTGCCCCGGCGCGCCTGCAGGTAAAAGGTGCGGTGGCCGGGCTGTCCGATCGCCCCGGTTGTGATGCGATCGACGGGATCAAAATCATAGCGAAATTCTGGCATATATCCTCGAATGAAGAATGTCGAATGCCGGGATCGTTCCCTCACAAACATTCGCTACTCGCCATTCATCTAGTGCATCTAGTGCTCTGATTGCTCTGGCTGTTCCGGTTCCTTTTCGACGGCAACTCCCCCGACTTCTTCTTTGGCGGCGGCTTCTTTCTCCGGCTCTAGCTTCAGCGGCCCGTCGTCGTTGATCCGCAGCACCTGTGGCCCGTACGGCGTCAGCCGCAGCACGCTCACCGATGTCGGGTTGACCACGATGCGCTGGAATAAGTCTAAATGAACTCCCAGGTAATGGGCAAGTGCTGCTTTGATCACGTCGGCGTGCGAGAAGACCGCCACGATCTCGCGCGGATGATCGGCGGCGATCGACTCAAGCTGGTTGACGATGCGCGCCTGCATCTCGCGGATGGTCTCGCCGCCGGGGAAGCGCATACCGCTGGGATACAGCTGCACCACCTTCCACGCGTCGAGCTTCGACAGCTCCTCAAGCGACTTGCCGGTCCAATCGCCGTACTGCACCTCGCCAATATCTTCGCGGATCTGAACCTCAAGCCCCAGCGTCTGGGCCAGCGGCTCGGCGGTCTCGCGTGTGCGATCCAGCGGCGATGAGTAGATCGCGGTGATCGGCATGTCACGCAGCCGCTCCGCGACGGCCAGCGCCTGTTGACGGCCTTCTTCGTTGATATGCACATCCGGCATCCAACCCGCCAGCTTCTTCGCTTTCATAACGTCGTTGACCGCGTGGCGGATTAGAAGAATTTGAGTCATGCGATGCTCCTGTCCCCTCAATGCAGTTTTATGATAGCACAATTCGCGCCGATTACCTGATGGCAGCCTTCAGATCTATTGTGCCACTCCGTAACGGGATTGTCATATAATGACCATCCACTTGTCGCGGCGGCTTCAGTACAATGCGCCGTAGTGCAATCTCCCGCTTTTCTTACAATTCAGACCCGAAGCTTCCGCGCGATTGCCGCAACGTTCTGTTTGGCTACCGAAGGAGATCCACGTGCCTCGAATCCTGGTCCTGCTTGTGCTTCTTGCCAGCTTGCTGCTGCCTGCACGCTCGTCTCAGGCCGCCGCGCCCCAGCTGCGCGGCTTTTGGGTCGATGCGTTTCATGAAGGTATTAAAACTCCTGAGCAGACGCGCCGCCTGATCGCCGATGCTCAGCGTGCCGGTGCGAACGCGCTGTTTGTGCAGGTGCGCCGCCGCGCCGACAGCTACTACCGCGACAGCGTCGAGCCGATCGCCTCGGATGTGCAGGGCGGCTACGATCCGCTGGCCGATGTGATCGCTCAGGCCCACGCTCGCAACATGCAGGTTCATGCCTGGACCGTCGCGCTGCCGGCCTGGAAAGACGGCTACAGCCAGCCCAATCGCTCGCACGTCTGGTACCAGCACGGCCCTGATAAATCAGGCTGGGACAACTGGTTTACTCGCGATGTCGACGGACGCGCCGGAGAGTGCGCAGCGCCCAACGATTGCGGCTACTTCCTCGATCCGGGCCATCCCGCCGTCGCCGACTACACCGTCAGCGCCTTGATGCATCTGGCGCAGCGCTACGACATCGACGGCCTGCACCTGGATTATATTCGCTATGCCAGCCCGCGCTACGGCTACAATCCGGTCAGCCTGGCGCGCTTCCAGGCCGCAACGGGCCGCAGCGACAAGCCTGCGCCCGAAGATGCGCAGTGGATGCAGTGGCGGCGTGATCAGGTCACCAAGCTGGTCAAGCGGATCTATCTCAACCTCAACGCCGTCAAGCCGCGTGCCACGCTCTCGGTCGCCGCGATCGCCTGGGGCGCCGGGCCGCCCAACGGCAACTGGTCCGAAAGCTCGCCTTTCAAGCGCACGCTCCAGGATTGGAACGGCTGGCTCAATGCGGGCTACGTCGATTTCGTAGTGCCGATGGTCTACGATAAAGAAGACGGGGGCCAGCAGCAGGGCTGGTACGACGGCTGGGTCAATTTTATTCGCAACAATCACGGGCGACGAGCGGCGGCAGTCGGCGTTGGCGTCTGGCTGAACAACGCCGACCAGAATCTCGCGCAGATCCGCCGTGGTGCCAGCGCCGGCATCGGCACGGTGCTCTACTCGTACGCGATCCCGGTCAGCGGCGATCGCAATAATTTTCTCGATCGATTGCGCAACGAGGCCTGGGGCGATGGTGCGCCGGCTCCGGTCTTTAGCTGGAAGGCGCAGCCCTCGACCGGCCATCTGCTGGGTCACGTGCTGGTCAACGGCGCGGCCGGCGAAAATCTTGCGGTACGGATCAGCGGCAACGGACAGCCCGAAAGCCACACCAACACCGACGCCAACGGCATCTTCGGCGTGGTCGATCTGCCGCCCGGCAACTACTCGCTGACCATGCGCGATCCCCTCAGCGGCGCGGATGTCGGTGCGAACTTCTCGATCGGTCCTGGCGGTGTAGCTACGCTGCGCATGACGTTTCCACAGAGCGATCCCGCCACCGAGTGGTCGCCAGCTGGAGCGGATGCCGACGGCGCGTTCGGCGGCCTGTGGAATCGCACCGATCTGCCCGTGGCGCAGGGCCGCGTTTCGCGCTCCTGGACCTGGGGGCCGAAAACCTATGCTACCGGCTGGGAGCGCTACGCCGAGGCGCCCAACGGCAAGCGGCTGGTGCAGTACTGGGACAAGAGCCGCATGGAGATCACCAATCCCGGCGGCGATCGCAACCAGCTCTGGTTTGTGACCAACGGCCTGCTGACGAAGGAATTGATCAGCGGCAACGCGCAGGTCGGCAACAGCGCATTTGTGCAGCGCGCGCCGGCCACGGTGCCGGTCGCCGGCGATCCCGACGATTCGAACAGCCCAACCTACGCCTCCTTTGCGCAGCGCGCCTCGCTCAACGGCGATCGGCGTGAGCCCGCAGCGGTCGGCGCGACGGTTGTCCAGACGATCAATCGTGGCGGCTCGATCGGCACGGATCAAAACCTGGGGCGCTATGGCGTGCGCATTGCGGCCTACAACAATGAGCTGGGCCACAATATCCCCAACGTCTTTACCGACTACTTCCGAACGCTGCCGGTCGATTGGGTCTTTGCGCTGGGCTACCCGATCGCCGAGCCCTACTGGGCGCGCGTCAAAGTCGGGGGCCAGGTCAAAGATGTGCTGATCCAGGTCTATGAGCGCCGCGTGCTGACCTACACGCCCGCCAACGCGGCGCAGTATCGCGTCGAGATGGGCAACGTCGGGCAGCACTACTGGCGCTGGCGCTACAGCTCGGCTCCCTGGGAATAGTTTCAGACAACAGCATCCGGTGGCAATACGCAGAGCGGGATCTACTCCCGCTCTGTTGCTTTTCGACTACAATCAGGAGAGAGCTGTATTTGTTGTTGGGAGCTGTGCATGTACGATGTGATCGTTGTGGGCGGTGGACATAACGGGTTGACCTGCGCCTGCTATCTTCAAAAGGCCGGTCTGCGCGTGCTGGTGTTGGAGCGTCGCCCGATCGTCGGCGGCGCGGTCTGTACCGAGACAATGTTCGGCGGCTACCGCATGGATGTCGGCTCGTCAGCGCACATCATGATCCACCTGACGCCGGTCGTTCGCGACCTTGAGCTGGAGCGCTTCGGCCTCGAATACATCGATATGGACCCGTTCGCCTTTTTTCCGCTGCCGGACGGCTCGGGCGCGATCGAGTTCTGGCGCGATCTCGACAAGACCTGCGCCTCGATCGAGAAGATTTCGCCGCGTGATGCCGAGGCTTACCGGCGCTTCGTCGAGTTCTGGGGCGCGATCAACGAGGGCGTCTTCAAGGTGTTTCTCAAGCCGCCGACGCCGGGCAATCTGGTATCGACGATGATGACCGGCCAGTTCAGCCGCGCCGAGAACGGCAGCACTGGCGGCTCACTCGACACGCTGCGCAAGATCTTTACCTCCTACGGTCAGCTGATCACCGAGTGGTTCGAGAGCGATGCAATGCGCACGGGGCTGGCCTGGCTGGCGGCTCAGTCGGGACCGCCGCCGGACGAGATCGGGACCGCCGATTTTGCGGGCTGGCACGCGATGCTGCACCGCAGCGGCGCGAAGCATCCACGCGGCGGCTCGGGCATGCTGACTCAGGCCATGCAGCGCTGCTTCGAGCATCACGGCGGCGAGACTCGTCTGGATGCCGAGGTCGATCGGATTGTGATCGAGGGCGGCAAAGTGCGCGGCGTGCGGCTACAATCCGGCGAGTTCTTCGCGGCCCGCAGCGTGGTCTCGAATGCGCACGTGCAAACAACCTTGCTCAAGCTTGTCGGCGTCGATCAGCTGCCCGGCGATCTGGCGGCGCGTGTCGGGCGCATTCGCGTGGGCAACGGCTTCGGCATGACCATCCGCTGTGCCGCCGACGCACTGCCCAATTATCTGGCCGCGCCCTCAGGTGGACAGCCGCACCCGAGCCATCATGGCCTCCAGCTGCTCTGCCCGTCGCTGGACTATCTCAACCGCGCCTACGAGGATTTTCGGCGTGGCATTCCAGCCCAGGAGCCGGCCGTGATCGCTATGACGTTCTCCGCGATCGACCCGGATGTGGCACCGCCAGGCAAGCATACGCTGTTTCTGTGGGCGCAATATCATCCCTACGAGCTGAGCAATGGCGAGGATTGGGACAGCATCGCCGAGCGTGAGGCCGATAAGCTGCTGGAGGTAATGTATCGTTATGCGCCTAATATGCGCGGCGCGATCACGAATCGCTACATCCAAACGCCGCTTGAGCTGGAGCGCAAGCTTGGGCTGCTGCGCGGCAACGTGATGCATGTCGAGATGTCGTTCGATCAAATGTTTTGTTTCCGCCCACTGCCTGAGCTATCCGCGTACAAGGTGCCGCAGATCGGCGGGCTCTATCTCACGGGCGCATCTACGCATCCAGGCGGGGGCGTGTTTGCCGCCTCGGGCTACAACACCGCCGGCGTCGTCCTGCGCGATCTCCGGCCGTCGCGGCTCTGGCCAGGATTGGCAGGGCTGGCAGTTGGCGCGGCTGGTACCGCGCTGATCACGGCAGCTCGTCGCAGGCGCTAGCTGTACCGCCCAAAACGAACACCGCACGATACTGAATCGTGCGGTGTTTTGCTGCCATTATTTTTTCTCTTCTGGCGGATCGGTAGGCTTGGGCGGCTCGTCTTCCTTCTTGGGTGGGTTGGTCGGCTTGGGCGTCTTTGATTGTCCTGGCGGCTCGTTGGGTGGCCCTGGCTGCACCGTCGGATTCCCAGGCGGATTGCTAGGTGGCCCGGGTTGGCCATTGCCCGGCGGGTCGCTAGGCGGGCCGGGCTGGTTGGTTGGCTTCGGCGTCGGTTCCTCCTTAGGAGGATCAGTCGGCTTGGGCGTCTTTGATTGTCCTGGCGGCTCGTTGGGCGGGCCGGGCTGCACGGTGGGATTGCCGGGCGGGTTGTTGGGCGGTCCAGGCTGAGCCGTAGGCTGACCGGGCGGCTCGATCGTTGGGCCGGGCTGGATGGTGGGATTGCTGGGCGGCCCTGGCTGGGGTGGTGTGTCGGTTGCCGGCACGGCTGTAGGCGGAGCCTGCGTCGGCTCCGGCTTGGCCGTCGGGCGCGGCGGGTTGGCGCGCTCCGTAGGTGCTGGACGCGATGGCCTGCTGGGCTGCGGCACCACCGTCGGCTTCTGCGCCGGAGGCACCGGTACAGCTGTCGGGTTCGGCGTCGACGGTATCCCGATTGGCGCGCCCGGCTGCTCCGACGGATTGTTGGCCGGTGGCTGTTCCGACGCGGGCGGCGCTCCTGGGCTGGTCGGCTGTGGCTTATCGCCCGGCACGGCCGGCTCAGTCGTCGTGCCCGGCACAGCTGGCTCAGATGTCGGCGCTGCGCTTGTCTCGTCGGGAATAGCCGGCGTCGGCGATGCAGTGGCCTGCTCCGGCGGCGTATGCTGGACCCATTGGCTGACCTGCACGGCGGCGAGAAGAATCTGCTGCTCGTCACCGGTCGCATCCTGGGCGAGTTGCATCAGTGCCTGCTCATGCTCCGCACCGGCCGCCTGTGCCAGCGCCAGCAGCGGCTGCGCTTTTTCGGGCGGCAGCGTGTCGATTAATTGGAGCGTGCGCTTATAATCAGCTTGAAGTTGAGTAATAATTGCAGGATCGACGCGACCTGATCGCTGATATAAACGCTTCACCTCATCCACACGCCGGTCGGCCAGCGCAAGCGAGACCGCGATCTCGCGCTCAGGAGTGAATTGAAGGCCCAGCCAGACGCGCTCGCTGGCGCGCTTCCAGGCATAGAGCGGCTCGTCGGGCAGCGTATTGGCCGACGCCCGGTTCAGACCCGCGACCGCGCCGGTACACACCAGCACGAAGGCAGCTACCCAGGCGGCCATACGCATTCCATTCGCCAGCCCGGACCTCGGCCTGCGGCGCTGGCGCGCCAGCACAGCCTTGCGTAGGCGCTCACGACCAGCTCGTTTAGCCTCTGGCCGCATAGAAACCTGTTCAAGATCACGCAGCGCGTCTGCTATGTGAAGCATTGGCGCGAGTGTATTCCTGGAGTGTGGATAGTCTCGCAGAATCGTTTCTGGATCTTCCTCGTCCAGGCGGTCGATCGATCGATCTAAGACCGAATCGAGCCGTTCTGTGGGTCGCCAATTATGCATCATAAACCATCACTACTTCTACGCCTCACGAGGATTGCGCGAAGTTCCTAAGATTTTTGCCATCGCATTCAGGGCGCGGTGCTGCATGGCTTTGACGGCACCGATGGTCTGACCAGTAATAATTGCTACCTCTTCTGTGCTCAAGCGTTCCACAAAGCGCAGCAGCACAACCTGCTGCTGTTCTGGCGTGAGCCGCTTGATCGCGTCGCGCAGCTCTTCGTGCTCCAGCGAACGATCCACAACCTCGTCGGCTGAAAAGGGGGCGGCAATCGATTCATCAAGCTCGACGGACTGCCGTTTCTGCTGACGGTAGTGGTCAACCAGGCGTGTGTAGGCGATGCGAAACACCCAGCCGCTGAATGCACGCGCTTGTGCATGGTCGGGCAGGCGAAATTGGACAATCGCTTCGACGATACGTAGAAAAACTTCGCTGACCAGCTCCTCGGCGATATGTTGATCGCCTGAGCGATAGTAAAAATATCGGTAGAGTGGATCAGCAAAATGCTCGTATAGCCGATCAAACGCAAGGGGATCGTGCGATTGTGCGCCGCGCACCAAGGACACGATATCCGCGTCCGATGGAAGCTCCATGCACACCCTCATCTATCTAACCGCGCCAAGGCGGGAAAGGATACGCGCTGTTTAAAGGAATTTCTACAAACGTTATGCTGCGAGGCTTAACAAGTGTAGTGTACCTTGTCGAGCATAGCAAAAAAAGCACCAATCTGACAACCTGTTTACAAACCGATGAAAAATAGGTCTTTTGACCGACTTGACACGGCGTCTCCCACTATGCTATGCTGGCCAAGACCTGGAGTTCAGGTCACTGCTTGCAATCAAGCTGGAAGGATAGTTGGCCACGTGAGCTATGAAAGCATGAAGATGAAGACAATGACACGACATATCATCACCTGGTTCCTCGGTGGCATCACCAGTGCTACTGCTCTTGGCCGCGCTATGTCCTTCACGGCTCAGATCTGCGCGCAGCGTATCCGCATGTTCCGCGTGCGTGGCACCGCGCCCATTTTTGCGGGTGTTCAGGGGAGCAGTGTGCCCATAGGATGGAAACTTAAAGCATGATGCGATAGCATCAACTAAGCAAAGTTTCCGACCGTGGGCGACTGAAAAAGAGTCCCACGGTCGATTAGTTTTAATCGCCGTGGAGTTTGCCCACGGCGGTTTGTTTTTGAAAAAGCAGCATGTGAACTTAGATGTCACAGCTCCGGCCTACACTCGCTAGATTGAGCGAGTGACGGCTTCACTCTTAGCGGGAGGACCGTATGCTGATCCTAGAACCGAACGGACAGTTGGACCGCCGATCGCGGCCAAACCGTACGCGGCTGAAGGCGTTCTGGACGAAGCTGGCCCGCTTGCTGCGGCGCTAGCCGGTGTGAAACCTGAAAGGAGGCACCCATGCGCCGTGCTATTACCATGCTTGCGGTCGTCTGATGCGATCCGGCAACCTGGACAAAAGACCGATCGATTGTTTCGCCTTTGTTGGATGTTCCTATAAAGGCTGAAGATTACAGTGAATATAATTAACCTCAGAGAGCAGATGAGGAGGCTTAATTTCATGAATGCTCCATTGATTGATGCGCCTTACGAGGCTCAGCGCGCAGCTCAGCCCTATGCCAACGAGATTGCTCTGGTTATCGATAATGTTGTCAAGTATTTCGGCAGCGAGAAGCCACGGCGACCGTGGGCCAAGCAGCCAGCCAAAGAGCCGGTCAAGGCCGTCGATCATATCAGCCTTTCTGTTCAGCAGGGCGAAATCTTTGGCTTGCTTGGCGCGAACGGCTCCGGCAAATCAACATTGATCCGCTTGATCTCAACGCTGCTCATTCCCGACTCCGGCCAGGTTACGGTCTTTGGTCGCGATGTGCAGAGCGATGAGAAGGCCGTGAAACGGCTGATCAATCGTGTATCTGTCGAGGCGTCGTTCTTCAAGAAGCTGAGCGCCGCAGAAAATCTGATGTATGGCGCGCGGCTGTATGGCCTGCCCGCCGGTCCGGCCCGCCATGAAGCGCTCCAGATCTTGCAGCAGCTTGGTTTGAGCGAGAAACGCTTTACAGAGCCGCTGGAAAACATGTCGCGCGGTATGCAGCAAAAGGTCGCCATCGCGCGTGGGCTGCTCACCTCACCCCTGCTGCTCCTCCTCGACGAGCCGACCACCGGTCTCGATCCGCGCTCGAAAAAAGATGTGCAGGAATTTATCCAGCGCATGCGCCGCGAGAAGGGTACCACCGTCTTTCTAACCACCCACGACATGGACGAGGCCGACCGGCTGTGCGATCGGATTGCGATCATCAACGGCGGTAAGATCGTCGCGCTCGACACGCCGCGCGGCTTGAAGCAGATGGTCGGGTCGCGCAACGGCAGCAATGGCCACACCACGATGGAGGATGTCTTCCTCACGCTGACCGGTCGCTCGCTGGACGACGATTTTGAGGAAGAGGAAGCCTAAGCCATGGCGCGTACATCGAGACGATCGGCAGCTCAAGCGCAGACACAGCCAGGCTACGGCAACCTGCTGGGCCTCTTTGTGATCGTAGCGCTGATCCTGGGCCTGTTCTTCTACACCTTTACTTCCCTGACGTCCAATGACTGGCGCTGGTTCGATCGATCGCTCGATGTCCAGCCGCAGCGCATCGTCGTGATCGATCGTGGGCAGCGGACGGAGCTTGATCCGAGCGATCCGATGTTTGCTCCGCTGGCCGCAGCCTTCAACCAGACGATCTCGCAAGGCTACCGTCACGCCGATCTCGGATTTTCTCGCCCGACCTGGGAGCTTGTCGAGCGCGAAGGGCTGCTGGTGGAAACCTCGTATGTGCAGCCGGTGCGCCTGCATATCAATGGTGGCTTTCAGCCGACGAATCGGCTGCTGCTGCTGGTCAGCGGCGACAAGCTGCACACGACGCAGGTGTTGTTTCGCCGCAACCCGGACGATTGGGACCCGATCCCGCTGATCGTCAACACGGTTGAGCCGCTGAAAGGCGAGCTGGAGCATCTGGGTTTTGGAGCTGCGAGGTAGCCCATGAGCGTTCGTCCGGCGCGTGCCTCGGAGTACGATCAGATCATTGAGCTGATCAAGCAGACCTTCGATCCCGGCGATGAAGCCTGGGTGATTGCCGCCGCGACGATCCGTGAAGATCCGCGCTTTCGTCCCGAGCATCTGCGCGTGTTTGAGCGTCAGGGCCAGATCGTCGGCGTGGTGAACGTGATCGATCGCTTTGTGCATATCGGGACGGCGCAGGTGCGCTGCGCGATCGTCGCTCCGCTGGCGACTGCGAAAGAGCATCAGAATACCGGCGTGGGCTCGGCGCTGATGCGAGACACGCTCGATTGGGCACGCGCCGGCGGCTTTCAGCTCTCGATGCTCTGGGGTCATCCCTGGCTCTACCCGCGCTACGGCTACGCGCCCGGCATCAAAGGCTATAGCGTGCAGCTGTCGACCGATCTTCAGCCGCTGGGCGACAAGGCCTACACGCTGCGGGCCTACAAGCCGTCCGATGTTCCCGGGCTGCTTCAGGTGTATCACGCAGAGACCGCCGGCATGACGCTGGCAGAGGTGCGCTCGGATCAGCCCTGGGAATGGCGGCCCTTCCAGCCCAACACCACGATCGAGGTGGCGATCGATCCGGCGGGCGTCATCCGAGGTTACGCACGGATCTCGATCCCGGACGAGCGCATGCAGGTCGGCGAGATCGCGGCGATGGATCACGGCGCGGCGCAGGCGCTCTTCGATCGGCTGCTCTATCTGGCGCGCGAGCGGCAAATCGCGACGATCGAGGTGAACGCCACGCCCGATAATCGTTGGACGCGGCTGGCGTTTCGACAGGGAGCGCGGGTCTGCGTCGGCTCGGGTGGCGGAGCTGGCATGATACGCGTGCTGGATCTGCCGGGTCTGCTGCGCACGATCCAGCCCGAGCTACAGCGTAGGGTCGCGCGCTCCGAGTTTGTGACGCGCAAGATCGAGGTGCGGATCGAGTCGCCGGTTGGCCGCGCGACAGTGCGCGTCGATCATGGGCGAGTGGATCTGGTCGACGGCGGCCTGACCAACGCGGTAACGCTGCCGTTTCATGCGCTCGGCCCTCTGGTGACGGGCTACCAGCCGATCGGCGAGCTGCTGGGCCTGTCGGGTGTGTTTGTCTACGGGAGCGAGACGCAACGGTTGCTGGATGTGCTCTTTCCCGAAGGCTATCCGCACTGGTCGTTTGCGGCGTACTTCAGCTAAGGAAAGAACAAAAGATCAAAGGAACAAAAGAACAAAACCAAACCCCTTTGTTCCCTTGTTTGTTTGTTTGTTCCTTTGTTTGCCCGTAGGGCAAGGGTAATCACCATCATGAAGCAAACCATCGGCACTAGTGAGTTCAGGAGAACTACATGATCGGAACGGTAGTAAAGGCTCAAAGCGGGTTTTTCTGGGTGGCGACGGACGATACAACACTTCGCTGCACACTGCGCGGTCGGCTCAAGAAAAGCCGTGTCGCCAGCGACATCGCGACGCTGGGCGATAGCGTGCGGGTTACGCCGACGATACCCGGCGAGGGCGCGATCGAAGAGGTGCTGCCGCGACAATCCAAGCTGGCGCGGCGCGCGGCAGGCGCGAAAGGTGTGTGGAAAGAAGATGTGCTCGTCGCTAATCTGGATCAGCTCGTGACGGTCTTTGCTGTCGCTCAGCCGGAGCCGCATGTGCGCATGCTTGATCGCTTTTTGATCAACGCCGAGCTGAACGATCTGGATGTCCTGATCGTCGCCAATAAGTGCGATCTGCGCTCCGACGACGAGATCCGGGCGATATTCGGTATCTATGAAGAGATTGGCTACACCGTGCTGCGGACGAGTGTTCGCGAGGAGCGGGGTGTGGACGAGGTGCGCTCCCGGCTGCTGGGCAAAATCTCGGCCTTTAGCGGCCCGTCGGGCGTGGGCAAGTCGAGCCTGCTCAACGCGATCCAGCCCGGCCTTCAGCTCAAAACCGGCGCGGTCAGCACGACGGGATCGAACGCCAACAAGGGCCGGCATACCACCGTCGCGCCCGAGCTGATCCCGCTGCATGGCGGCGGCTACGTGGCCGACACGCCCGGCATTCGTGAGCTGGGACTGTGGCAGGTTCCGGCGGTGGAGCTGGATTGGGGCTTTCGCGAGTTCCGGCCCTTTATCGAGGATTGCTATTTCCAGCCGTGCAGCCATCTCCATGAGCCGGACTGCGCGGTTCGCGAGGCGGTGAGCCAGGGCACTATCCGTGAGGCGCGCTACGACAGCTACGTGCGACTGCGTGAAGAGCTGAGCGCCGAGACTGTCGGGCGCTAGCCATACGACACATAGATTCATAAACATACTAGCAGCGCGGTCGCCGAGGCGATCGCCGTAAGGAAGTAACCTATGACGATTGTAGATGCTCGTCTGGAGACGCGCCAGTTTCGTGGTGAAGAAGATCTGGTCAAGATTGCCGATCTGTGGAATACCTGCGAGGACGTGGATCAGCTGGGCCAGGGCACGAACGTTAACGAGCTGCGCGTCGAGTTCGCCGATCCCTGGCTCGACAAGGAGCGCAATGTGCTTCTGTGGGAAGATGCCGAGGGTCATCTGGTCGGATTTGGGCAGATCTGGATTCCCGAGCCCGAGGAGCTGATCGAAGGGCGGATCGTGTATCAGGCGCATCCTGAGCACCGCCAGAGCGGCCTTGAGGCGCAGATTCTGGACTGGGGCGAGACCCGGCTGCGCGAGATCTCGCGTGAGCGAGGCATTCCAGCGCTGAGCCGCGTTGCCTTGCGCGATACACAGGCCGGCCAGATCGCGCTGATGGAAAGTCGCAGCATGAGCCCTGAGCGCTACACGTTCGTGATGGAGCGCACGCTCGACGACCAGCTGCCGCCGCCGGAGCTGCCCGCCGGCTTCACGCTCCGCGACATCAAGGATGAGTCCGATGGCGCAGCCTGGATCGAAATGTTCAACCTGTCGTTTGTCGACCATTACAATCATCATCCGCTGACGTTGGAGCGCTGGAAGAACTGGATGGACGATCCCGACGGTCGCCCCGAGCTGAATCTGGTTGCGGTAGCCGACGACGGCACCTTCGCGGCCTTCTGCTGGGCCGGCATCAATCCCGCCGAAAACGAGCGCACTGGCCAAAAAGTTGGCTGGGTGCATCTGCTGGGCACACGGCGCGGCTTCCGGCGCATCGGGCTGGGACGCGCGATCCTGCTGGCCGGGCTGCAACGACTCAAAGCCAGCGGCATGGAGAGCGCCAAGCTCGGCGTCGACGCGCAGAGCCTGACCGGCGCAACCCGACTCTACGAAGCGGCAGGCTTTACCAGGGCTGAAACCTGGATCAAGTTCACGAAGAACCTGTAGCCACGCCGCCGAAAAACTTGCATTATCTGGAGACGGCTGTGACAACATTGACGATGCGCCCCTTCGCTGGGGAGGCCGATGTGCCGCAGATCGTGGATCTGCTCAATATCTGCGAGGCTGTCGATCGACTCGATCAAGGCACCTCGATCAGCGAGATACGTGAAGACCTGAGCGATCCCACACTCGACGTGCAGCGCGATCTGGGTGTGTGGGAAGACGCCGACGGAACGATGGTCGCCTTTTGTCGCATCTATATTCCACCCGCCGGCGACGACCTGTCGAGTTTTATCTGGTTTCGCATCCATCCCAACCTGCGCTGGAACTATGGCCTGGAAGCCGAGCTGTTCGGCTGGGCCAGTGAGCAGGTTCGCGAAGTCGGGCGGCAGCGCGGCGTGCCTGCCAGGCTGCGCACCGGCTCGATCTCGGATAATCCCCAGCGGATCGCGATGCTGGAGCAGCACGGCTTCAAGACCGTGCGCTACTTCATGGACATGGCGCGCCCGCTGGCCGATCCGCTGCCTGAGCCGCAGTTCCCGGCCGGCTTTACGCTGCGCACGCTGGCGGGACCGGAGGAAGTTCCGGCCTGGGTCGAGCTGTTCAACCTGTCGTTTATCGATCACTGGGAGCACCACGACCTGACGGTTGAGGAGCGGCTGCACTGGCTGACCGAAAGCCACTACCGGCCGCAGCACGATCTGATCGCGGTGGCGGATGACGGCACCTTTGCGGCTTTTTGCAAGTGCATGATCACACCCAAGCAAAATGAGCGGACCGGCCGCAAGGAAGGCTGGATCTCGCTGCTGGGCACGCGCCGGGGCTATCGCAAGCTGGGGCTGGGCCGCGCGATGCTGCTCTCGGGTTTGCGGCTGCTCAAGGCCGAAGGTCTGGACACAGCGCTGCTGGGCGTAGACGCCGACAGCCCGACCGGCGCGACACGACTGTACGAGTCGGTCGGCTTTAAGACGACGCGCACGTTCATCGCATGTATGAAGGATGTCTAGCTCACATTGCAGCCGACGTTGTGGAGGAAGGAGACCCCGATGTTGCCAGTGATTCGGCCTGAGATTGTGCCCGGCGAGCGAATTTTTCTGACCACGCTGCTCCAGGACGACGTACCGACTTTTACCGAGTGGTTCAGCGATCTGGAAACCACGGCCTATCTTGGCGCGGTCGGCGCGGTCTTTCGGCAGGAGCAGGAGCAGGAATGGTACAACAGCCTGGCCAGGCAGAGTGATCAGATCAACTTTGGCATCATTGTGCGCGAGACTCAGCATCTGATCGGCACGGTGGGCCTGAAGAATATCGACCTGCTGCATGGCACTGCTGAGCTGGGCATCAACATCGGCGACAAGACCGCGCGCGGCCGTGGCTACGGGACTGAGGCGGTGCGGCTGATGGCCGAGTACGGCTGCTTCTTCAAGAATCTATGGAGCATCTGCCTGTGGTTTGTCGCCTTTAACGAGCGCGGCCATCGCGCCTACCTTAAGGCCGGCTTTCGCGAGGCTGGACGCTGGCGCGGCTGCTATCAGATCGGCGGGCGGCGCTATGACAAAGTGCTGATGGACATCACGCGCGACGAGCTTGATCTGTCGCGGATGAGCGCGCTGGTCACGCTGCTAGGAGAACATGGTCATGCTACAGGGTGAACGAGTGACGCTGCGTCCGTTCCGCGAGGCCGACTTCGACGCGTGGTATCACTTGATGGCCGAGAATGTCGAGGTTGCGGTTGCGGGATCGGGCATGTGGCTGCCGATAACGGCTGAGGCGGCGCGCGGCCGCTGGCATGCGATCCTTGATTCCTCGCCCGACGAGCGGATCAACTTTGCGGTCGCAATCGACGATCGCTGCATCGGCTCGGTGGCGCTGAAAGACATCGACCGGCGCTCGCAGCATGCGTGGCTGGCGATCGTGCTCGACGGCGCACGGCTGGGCAAAGGTTTGGGTCGCGACGCGCTCAACACGCTGCTGCGCTGGGCCTTTGTGATCGACAATTTTCACCGCATCTCGCTGGAGACCTGGGCGACCAACGAGCGCGCGATCCGCTGCTATCGAGCGGTTGGCTTCGTCGAGGAGGGCCGCATGCGCGAGGCGAAGTGGGTTGCCGGTCAGCTGGTAGATGTTGTACAGATGGGCGTGCTGCGCCGCGAGTGGCTGGAGCGCCAGCGAGGGAGCTAAGATATGTTACGAGGCGAAAAAGTGACTCTTCGCGCCGTTCAGCGCGAAGATCTTAAGACGCTGTATCAGCTTGAACAGGATCTGGATCTGGTGCTGCTGGCCGACGGTAACTGGCAGCCGATCCCGCTGGCGACGATTGAGAAAGACTTCGATAAGAACGTCGAGGACGAGGATCGCAGCTGGTTTGTGATCGAGGCCGACGGTAAAGTGATCGGCTCGATTGGCCTGCACCACCGCGACCGGCGAGTCCAGATGTCGGCGTTCGGCATCGCGATCTATGTCCGCGAGTATCTTGGCAAGGGCTATGGCCGCGACGCGATCAACGTGCTGCTTGAATGGGCCTTCGAGCTTCAGAATTTTCGCCGCATCTGGCTGGAAACCTGGGCGACCAACGAGCGCGCGATCCGCTGCTACCAGGCGCTGGGCTTCGTCGAGGAAGGCCGCCTGCGCGAGCACGGCTACTGCAAAGGTAAATATTTCGATGTGGTGCTGATGGGCCTGATGCGCTCGGAGTGGGAAGCGCGGCGCAGCCGCTAGGCGCATCGGGACGCGGCGTAAGCGGGGGTAATCTATGACTGTTGCTGGACTTGGACGATCATTGTTCCGCGAGACAAAGGCTTCGTACGCGTTTGTCGAGCGCAATATAAATCTGGTGAAGCGCTACTGGGGCTGGGAAGTCGTGTTTTTGATCTACTCGATCGTCAACGCGCTCTCGATCACCTTTATCGCCAAGGCCTCGCCCGAGATCACGGGCGTCGCGATCTCGCCCGCCGAGGTCAATGAGTTCATCCTGTTCCTGCTGGTCGGTACGCTGGTCTGGAACTACCTCGCGGTGGTCTTTGATGCGATCAGCGAAACGATCACCTGGGAGCGCTGGGAAGGCACGATCGAGTATACGTTTATGGCTCCGATCTCGCGGCTGACGCATCTGCTGGGCGCGACGCTCTTCGCGATCCTGTACGGCGTGCTGCATACGGCGATCATCCTGGGCGTGGTCTCGTTCTTCTTCGACGTGAGCCTGGCGCAGGCCAACTTCTTCGGCGCGATGTCGCTGCTGGTCGTCGGCAGCCTGTCGTTCGTGGGCATGGGCATCTTCGCCGCAGTGCTGCCGCTGCTCTTCCCTGAGCGCGGCGCGCAGATGACCAACGTGATCAAAGCGCTGATCCTGCTGGTCTCGGGCGTGTACTTCCCGATCGCGGTGCTGCCGGGCTGGATGCAGACGATCAGCCAGATCTCGCCGGCGTACTATGTGCTGGCGGGTATGCGCGAGGCGCTGCTGGAAAACGCCAGCGTCTTCAGCCTGGCGCAGACCTATATTCTGCCGCTGCTGATCATCGGCGCGATCGCGGTGCCGGCCGGGCTGTGGGTCTTTGTCACAGGCGAGCAGTACGCCAAGCGCACCGGGAGGCTGAAGCGCAACGGCTAGGCCGGGGGTTTGGGGGTGTTCCCCCAAATATTCCCTTTCCAAGATTGTTGTTGATCATTCATGAACAGCTCACGGCGACGTGGGCTGTTTGGCTTGTCATCTCCCGATCTTGAGAAAGCGCCAGCACTACGGTATAGTTGTGGAGCAACATATGAAAGGTACCAGCGATGCCTGTAATGATAAACCTGACCACCGCCGAGCACGGCGGCAATAAAACCTGCGGCGGCAGCTCGTGCAGCTCCGGCCAGTGCGGCGTCGACTGCGACTGCGGCTGCCCGTACACCGGCATGGACGAGAAAGGCAAGGTCGAGCAGATCGCGGCCGTCGAGGAGCGCTACCCGAACGAGTGGCTGGCGTTTGTGATCCCGCCGGGCGAGAACGAGTACGCTCCCGAGCGCGGCATGCTGGTGGTGCACTCCGCCGACGACAACGAGGTCTGGGATGCAGTCAACCGCATCACGCAGAACCAGGTAGTGCATGTGTATTTCAACGGCCTGCTGAGCGACGACTATCTCGATTGGGCCGAGAGCGAGCCAGCGCCGGTCGGGGTGCGCGTTCCGGCCTTCACGCCACCGGCTCAGATTCCGCACACGGTCTTTGCTAAACAGGACGTGATCCCGCTGATCGGCTAGTGCCAGGAGCGCGCAATGCAGCGATGGTTATTGGTTCCGCTTGGTCTGCTGCTGCTGACGATTGTGGGCTGTGGGATGTCGAGTATGCCTGCACAAAGACCCGAAGATTTCGCTCTGGTGTATGACTGGCGCGAGGGCTCACTGCCGCCGCCGTATCACTACGAGTACAGCATCACGCTTACCGCCAAGGGTAACTGTGAGCTGATCATGATCCCCGATTATCCGGCGCCGGATGTGCCGCAGTGGCGCGAGCTGTTTCAGGTGCCGGTCGCCGATCGCGATCGTCTGTACCAGCAGCTTCTGGATCTGGGCCTTTTCACGCAGTCCTGGCGAGAAGAGACGAATCGGCGTGTCGGCGGCAGCAGCGCGGATCTAACCGTGGTTGCCAACGAAACGAAGTTCGAGATCCCCAACCAGGTGGTCGAGTCGCAAGAAGACAAAGCGGAGGAGATCTACGCGACCATCAAGGCGATCGTGCCGCCCGAGACCTGGGCCAAGCTGGAGGGACAGCTCAAGGAATATCAGGACGCGCATCAGCGCTAAGCAGCACACAGCCTGCCGTCGGCGCTGCGTACATGAGCCGCCAGCCTGCTCTCGGTTGGCGGCTAGTTGTTTAAAGATCCTGCAACCGGGATTGCTTGCCCAGCGTACCAATCCATGGCATGTTGTCTGCACGAAGCACAACGTTTCTTTTGGCGATCTGGTGTCCATGCAGACTTGACGGCTGGACGATCCAGCGCCTAGACTGGTCTACGATACGTTTACTGCGCGAAACAAGTATAAAGGAGCAACGGTAGATGGCCCGTCCTGTTAGCTCGACCAATCGATTGGCCCAATGGCTGCTTGCGGATCAGCGCCGCGAGACCGAGGGACCGTATGAGAAGGAGAACACGCGTCATACGCATCCCTGGTGGCAGGTGATGTGTCTGACCGGCGTCGATTATTTTTCCACGCTGGGCTACCAGCCGGGCATTGCGGCTCTGGCTGCGGGCTCGCTTGCTCCTGTCGCGACGTTGATCCTGGTGCTGCTGACGCTTTTTGGCGCGCTGCCGATGTATAATCGCGTGGCCGCCGAAAGCCCGCATGGCGATGGCTCGATCTCCATGCTTGAGCATCTGCTCTCGTGGTGGCAGGGCAAGCTGTTTGTGCTGTGTTTGATCGGCTTTGTGACGACCAGCTTTATTATCACGATCACGCTTTCCGCTGCCGATGCCACCGCACACATTATTGAGAATCCTCTCGTTCCTCATGCGCTGGATCACCCGATCATCCTGACGCTGGTGCTGATCGCGCTGCTGGGCGCAGTCTTTCTTAAAGGTTTCAACGAAGCGATCGGTATTGCCGTGGGCGTTGTGGCTGCCTACATTCTGCTGAGCCTGATCGTGGTCGGCACCGGGATCTATGAGATCATCCTCAACCCGTCGTTGCTCACAAACTGGCAGAACGCCTTGTTCACCTCGCATGGCAACGTGTTTCTGATGATTGGCGCGGCGCTGCTGCTCTTTCCGAAGCTGGCGCTGGGCTTGTCCGGCTTTGAAACGGGCGTGGTGGTTATGCCGCTGGTGCGCGGCGACAAGGCCGATACGCTCGAAAAGCCCACCGGCCGCATTCGCAATACCCGCAAGCTGCTGCGAGGCGCGGCGCTGATTATGAGCGTCATGCTGATCTCAAGCAGCTTCGTGACTACGCTGCTGATTCCGGCCGCTGAGTTTCAAGAAGGCGGCGAGGCTAACGGTCGGGCGCTGGCCTACATTGCGCATACGTATCTGGGCGAGATTTTTGGCACGATCTACGACATCAGCACGATCGCGATCTTGTGGTTTGCCGGAGCCTCGGCGATGGCCGGTTTGCTGAACATTGTGCCGCGCTATCTGCCGCGCTATGGCATGGCGCCTGAGTGGGCGCGCGCAACGCGGCCGCTGGTCTTTATTTTCACGGCGATCTGTTTCATTGTGACGATCCTCTTCCGGGCGGATGTTGACTCGCAGGGTGGCGCGTATGCTACCGGCGTGCTTACGCTCATGGGCTCGGCTGCGGTCGCGGTAACGCTTTCGGCGTGGCGTGGCCGGCAAAGATTGCTGGCGGTTGGGTTTGGCATCGTCACGTTGATCTTTATTTACACGACCGCTGTGAACGTCATCGAGCGGCCCGATGGTATCAAGATCGCCGTCTTCTTCATCCTGGCGATCATTGTGACGTCGCTGATCTCGCGCGTCTGGCGCTCAACTGAGCTGCGCACGCCGCAGATCGAGATCGATCCGGTGGCCGAGCGCTTTATCGCAGAGGCCAGCAATGGCAAGATTCGACTGATCGCCAATCAGCTCGACGCCGGCGATATTGAAGAGTACCGTCTCAAAGAGCAAGAGATGCGCGAAGATACGCATCTGCCGCCGAACGAGCCGGTGCTGTTTCTGGAAGTCAAAGTCTGTGATGCATCGGAGTTTGAGGATGTGCTGGAGGTGAAAGGGGTTCAGGTTGGCCAATACCGCATTCTGCGCGCCGAAAGCTCGGCGGTGCCCAATGCGATCGCCGCATTCCTGATGTATCTGCGCGATCGTACCGGCAAGATCCCGCACGCTTATTTCGCCTGGAGCGAGGGTAATCCCCTCAAGTATCTGCTGCGATTTATTCTCTTTGGCGAGGGCGACATCGCGCCGGTGACGCGTGAGATTCTGCGGCAGGCGGAGCACGATCCCGAGCAGCGGCCTGCGATCCATGTCGGCGGCTGATCCACGAGCAGCGGACGCGCGACCGGAGATGTGTCTGGCATCTCCGGTTTTTGTTTGCGGAGCAGCCGGGTGTATCAGACGGATATGATTGACAGGTCGCGGTAGCTCGTTTACGCTGGCAGCGCTGCGTAAAGGATGTACGATCATGCAGGCTTCTGATCCACTCTTCGATCCTTCAGCGGTGTCGATTCGGCCTGCCGTTGCCGCCGACGCGCCACAGCTGGCGACGTTGCGCTACCGCTTTCGATGCGAGCTTGGCGAGCCGAACGAGACCGAAGCCGCTTTTGTTGCCCGCGCGACAGAGTGGCTCCAGTCGCGGCTGGCGCAGGCGAGCTGGCGCGGCTGGGTGGCTGTCAGCGCCGAGGATCAGATCGTCGGCCATGCATTTATGCAGCTGGTCGAGAAGATCCCGAATCCAGTCGTCGAGGCCGAGCATATCGCCTACCTGACGAACGTGTATGTGATCCCGCCGCTGCGCAATCATGGCCTCGGCGCACGGTTGATGCAGGCCGCGATCGATGCCTGCCGCGCGCTGGACGTCGACTCGGCGATTTTGTGGCCGTCCGAGCAGAGCCAGTCGCTCTACCGGCGCTTTGGCTTTGCTACGCCGCAAACTGTGCTTGAGCGCTCGTTTCGCACTGAGTGATCGCAGCGCGACGGTGAGGTGTGGAGACTCTGCATGACAATGGGTAGCGCCGAGGAATTGGCGACTCGCCGGGAGCTTGAGCGCTGGTTCGTGCTCGACGGTCCGCTGGCGCGGCTACCGAGCGGTGAGGGCCGCACCTACCGCGCGGGCGATGTGATCTACCGTCGCGATCCCAATGCCCAGGAGAACGCTTTTATCGTCGAGCTGTACCGCTCGATCGAGCAGCGCGGCTTTCGGGTGCCGTTGCCGCTTCCGTCAACATCCGGCGCGTGGACAACCGCCGAGGGCTGGACTGCCTGGACGTTTGTGCCTGGCCAGCCGGCCACGGTCGCCGACCTGGAGCAGGTGATTCCGGCGATCCAGTCGTTTCATCGTGCGCTGGCGCGGGTTGCTCAGCCTGCCTATCTCGATCAGCGAGACTCGCCGTATGATCGCGCCGATCGGCTGGCGTGGTCGGACGCGCCCGAGGTCGACGATCGGTTTGCCACACTGATCGGGCCGCTGATGCAGCGCAAACGCGATCTGCCGGACGTGGGATGCCAGCTGATCCACGGCGATCTCAACGAGCAGAATATTCTGGTAGCGCCCGGCCTGCCGCCAGCGCTGATCGACATGACGCCCTACTGGCGCCCGGCCCCGTTTGCGCTGGCAGTGCTGGCCTTCTGGATCGGGCCGTATCGCGGTGATGCCGAGATTCTGCGGCAGTTTGCGCAGATTCCCGCCTTCGACCAGATGCTGATCCGCATGGCTTTGCGCACAATCTTTGTATCTCAGGAGTTCGCCCGCCTCGGAGCCAAGATCGGCGACGTCGAGCGGGAGTACGGCGCGGCGGTTGAGATCGTCTGCCGCTGGGTCGATCGTTAGCGTGATGCTATTTGTTCAAGTTCTGTGTTGCCCACTAGTGCCCATTCGAAAGGAGGTTTGCAATGACACGTGCACCGAATTGGAGCGAGACCGAATTTGAAACGTTGATTAGCAGCCCGCATCTATCCAGTCAACAGCTAGCCGATTTCCTACCACAACGCACAAATGGAGCGGTAGAAGTTGTGCGGCAGGGCTTACACAGCTACCATACTGGCGGCAACACTTCAATGCTCTCGAAAATGATGCTGCAACGACTCGATACGAAACACGATACAGTGACATGCCCTATCTGTAACACACAGTTCTAAAAGGAGCGCCTGGGATGCCGGCGGTTTGTTTACACGCCAAAGATCAGATCGAGCGCGTGCTGCGGCGCAATATTTTTTTGCATCTCTACGCGATCGGCGACCTCGACGATTTTTTCTGGCCCTACACCAGCTGGTACGGCTGGCAGCACGACGGTCAGATCCAGCAGATCGCGCTGCTCTACTCCGGCACCGACGTGCCCACGCTGCTGGCGTTCACCGAGGAGCCGTCGGCGCTGATGCCATCGTTCATGCGCTCGCTGATGCGCCTGCTGCCCCGGCGAGTCTACGCGCATCTGAGCCTGGATCTGCTGCCGCTCGTGGCCGAGGAGTATCACGTCGAGCAGCACGGGCTGCACTACAAGATGGCGCTGACCCAGCCCGAGCGCCTGCGCCAGGTCGATGCCTCGGCGGCAGCTGCGCTCTCGACGGCGGATCTCGACGCGATCAAGACGTTGTACGCGGCCAGCTATCCCGGCAACTGGTTCGATCCGCGCATGCTGGAGACCGGCCAGTATTACGGCGTGTGGCGCGGCGATCGGCTCGTCAGCGTGGCGGGCATACACGTGTATTCGGGCGAGTATCGCGTGGCGGCGCTGGGCAACGTCACGACGCTGCCCGAGCTGCGTGGGCAGGGCCTGGGAACGATCGTTTGCGCGAAGCTCTGCCAGGCGCTGCTGGAAACCGTCGATCACATCGGCCTCAACGTCAAAGCCGACAACCTCAGCGCGCTGGCGTCGTATCGCAAGCTGGGCTTCGAGCCGATCGCCGAGTACGAGGAGTGCTCGCTCCATCTGCGATCATAGAACCGGGTGCCCTCTGGGCGCGCAAAGAACAAAGAACAGGGGAATGAAGCTCCGATCATCCCCGCTGCTTGTTCTTGGTTCTTGGTTCTTGGTTCTCGGTTCTTGGTTCTTTAGCGAATAGACGTATAATGTAACCGTGATGAAGCATTGTCAGGTACACTCGCTGGGCACGATCGGCTACACCGAAGCCTGGGCGCTGCAAAAACAGCTGGCGGCTCAGCGCGCGGCAGGCGAGATCGACGATACGCTGCTTTTGCTGGAGCATCCGCACACCTACACCTTCGGCAGCCGTGGACGGCGGGCGCATGAGCATCTGCTGGTGCCGCGCGGCGAGCTTGAGGCGGCGGGCGTGGCGGTGCTGGACGTCGATCGCGGCGGCGATGTGACCTATCACGGTCCCGGCCAGCTTGTGGGCTATCCGATCCTGCGGCTGGCGGAGTATAATCTGGATGCCGTCGAGTATATGCGGGTGCTGGAGTCGCTGCTGATAGCGGTGTGCGAGAGCTACGGCCTTGCGGCGGGTCGGGTGCGGCATCTGACCGGCGTGTGGGTCGGCGAGCAAAAGCTGGCGGCGATCGGCACCAAAGTCGACGTGAGCGGCATCACGCTGCACGGCTTTGCGCTCAACGTCATGACCGATCTCGACTACTTCACGAAGATCGTTCCCTGCGGCATTCGCAACAAGGGCGTCGGCTCGCTCTCCGGGCTGCTGGGACGCGACGTGCGAATGGATGAGGTGATCGCGCGGACGGTGGCGGCGTTTGGGCAGGTTTTTGATGTGGAGATGATCGTTGAGCAGGCACCACAGGCGAGGCCGGTCGAGCTTCCGGCCTGAGCGCTGCCTCAGGTGTTCTAGATAGTGCGAGGATAGAATGGCTGACATACAACTGCTGGATACGCCCAAGGCGCGACCACAGCGACCGCCCTGGCTCAAGGCCAAGATGCCGGCTGGCGAGAATTACGAAGATGTGTATCGGCTGATGCGCGATCTCGGCCTGCACACGGTCTGCGAGGAGGCACACTGCCCCAACATCGGCGAGTGCTGGAACTTCCGCACAGCGACGTTTCTGCTGCTCGGCGATACCTGCACGCGCGGCTGTCGCTACTGCGCGATCGGCAAGGGCAAGCCCCAGGCACTGGACGAGAACGAGCCCGAGCGTGTGGCGCGTGCAGTGCAGCATCTCAAGCTGCGCCATGCCGTGCTGACTTCGGTCAACCGCGACGATCTGCCTGACGGCGGCGCGCATATTTTCGCCGAGTCGATCCGGCTGATCCGCGAATATCTGCCCGACTGCAAGGTCGAGGTGCTGATCCCGGATTTCATGGGCGATGCTCCCTCGCTTCAGATGGTGCTTGAGGCGCAGCCTGACGTGCTCAATCACAATATCGAGACCGTCAAGCGCATCTTCCCGCGCTTCCGGCCTAAGGCTACCTACGAGCAGTCGCTGATTCTGCTGCATCGGGCGCGGCGCTTCGATCCCAATCTGCGCACCAAGAGCGGCCTGATGGTCGGCGCGGGCGAGACGATCGACGAGGTGATCCAGGTCATGGACGACCTGCGCAGCGTGGACGTGGATGTGCTGACGATTGGCCAGTACCTGCCGCCAGCCAGCGATTA
>DASWTQ010000348.1:0-6207 GCA_036402055.1 Herpetosiphonaceae bacterium | reverse complement strand
TCGCCTCCGCGCCGCCCAGCGTTGCCATGCGCAGGACCGCCGGTGCCGGCATGGTGGTTGGATCTTTCAAAACACCTTTGTGCAGCAGCGCGGCGATATTCATCTCTTCCCACATGTCCAGGTCGTTGTTCGAGGCCGCGCCGTCGGTGCCGAGCCCGACCTTCACGCCGGCGGCCAGCATCTGCGGCACCGGGGAGACGCCCGAGGCCAGCTTCAGATTCGAGCTGGGATTGTGGATCGCGCCTACGCCTTTCTCGGCCAGCAGCGCGATCTCCCCTGCGTCGGGATAGACTGTGTGTGCCGCGATGACCTGCGCGTCGAAGAAATCGAGGCTGTCGAGATGGTTGATCGGGCGATTGCCGTAGCGGTTGAGGATGTCGGCCACCTCGGTCTCGGTCTCGGCCACGTGGATGCTGATCGGCGCGTTCAGCCGCAGCGCCTCCGCCCGCGCCTCGGCCAGATGCTCCGGCGAGACGGTGTAGGGTGCGTGGACGCCAAGGGCCGGGATGATGCGCGGGTTGCGGCCCTGCCAGCGCTCGACAAAGTCCACCGCCGAGCCGAACGAGTCGTCCCAGCCGGTAAAGCCGGGGCTCGGAAAATCGATCGAGCTGGGGGCGATCACGCCGCGCAGTCCGCAGCGCTCGATCACCTCGGCCTCGACATCGGGGTAGAAATACATGTCGACAAAGGTGGTCGTGCCGCCGCGAATCATCTCCCAGCAGGCCAGCTCCACGCCGATGCGCACGAACTCGGGGTTGACGAACTCAGCCTCGGCCGGGAAGATGTGATTGAACAGCCAGTCTTCGAGCGTCAGGTCATCGGCCAGGCTGCGGAAGAGCGCCATCGCCAGGTGCGTATGCCCGTTGATCAGCCCTGGCATGACCACTTTGCCCTGTCCCGGCAGCACACGATCGGCGCGATAGGCGGCTCTAATCTGATCGGCCGGGCCGACCGCCACGATCGCGCCGTCGTCGATAGCAACCGCGCCGTTTGGGATCACCGGCTGCTGCGGGTCCATGGTCACGACATAATCACCGGCTACGATCATGTCTACCCGGTTGCCTGGGCGTAGTGCAGCGCCCGTGGTCATGACCAGCAGCGCGGCAAAACTGAAAAGCAGGAGTGTGCGGCGGATGAGGCGATTACCTTGCATGGTTTTCTCCTTTCGCGCAGAGGATATAGGTGACTGCGATCGGTTGGCTGGCGGATCTGCTCAGCTCATCTCGGCGCTAGCGGCGAGTGATAGTTGATGGTGTTGTGCCATGCTGGCTATGGTTAGCTGCAACCCCGAGTCGAATGGCGTCGTGGCGTGAAATCCAAACGCAGATTGTGCGCGGGTCGTGTCCAGCTTCCGACGCGGCTGCCCGTTCGGTTTGGTCGTGTCCCACACAATGCGGCCCCCGAAGCCGGTCAGCCGGGCGATCGTCTCCAGAAGATCCTTGATGCTGATCTCGTAGGCGCTGCCGAGATTCACCGGATCGCTCCCGTTGTAGCGCTCGGCTGCAAGTACGATCCCTTCGGCCGCATCTGCCACATACAGAAACTCGCGCGTCGGCGAGCCGTCACCCCAGGCGACGATGTGATCCGCGCCGTGCTCCTGCGCCTCGATGCACTTGCGAATCAGCGCCGGGATGACATGCGAGCTTTCGGGATCGCAGTTGTCGCCGGGGCCGTAGAGGTTCACCGGCAGCAGAAAGATCGAGTTGAATCCATACTGCTGGCGATACGCCTGCGACTGCACCAGCAGCATTTTCTTGGCTAAGCCGTAGGGCGCATTCGTCTCCTCCGGGTAGCCGCTCCACAGCTCGTCTTCGCTGAAGGGCACGGGCGTGTATTTGGGATAGGCGCAGACGGTCCCGATCGCCACGAACTTTTTCACGCCGGCGCACCAGCATTCGTGCAGCAGTTGCACGCCCATCATGAGGTTGTCGTAGAAAAACTCGGCGGGATAGGCGCGATTCGCCCCGATGCCGCCGACGCGCGCAGCCAGATGGATCACCACATCCGGCTGGACATCGGCCAGCAAGCAGCGGATGGCGTCGAGATGGCGCAGATCGTAGTCGCTGCTGCGCGGCACGACGATCTGTGACGCGCCGCGCCGCCGCAAGCTTTCGACCACGAACGAGCCTAAAAACCCGGCGCCGCCGGTGACGATCACGCGCTTCCCTTGCCAAAATCTTTCACTCTCCGGCCAGCTGCTGGTCATGGAACAGCCTCCATATGCGGCTATGCACGATGGCGCTCGTGGATGTTGAATATCGCCCGGTATGCGCGGATTGATCGCGTCGTGGTTATAGAGCGGGCAGCGCTGAGACGTACGTCAAGGTCCGGCCCTCAATTTTTGCGCCGGTCTGCGGCATGCGCTGCGCCCGCCCGGTTTGATCAGGATGCTGCGGGAGTCGTACGAACCTGGCGCAGCGCTGTCAACAGCATCTCGGGAGGATCGCCGACCAGCACAAAGGCACACGCGCCCGCCGCCAGGGCTGCCGGCCGCTGCGTGGGATCGCGGCCCAGCACCAGGACGCGGAGCCGGCACGTCCGCGTGTGGGCGGCGGTCAGGACCGCCTCGGCCGGACGGCCGGGTAGCTCCCACTCCAGGAGCACCAGATCGGGGCGCGTCGTATGGATCAGCGCGAGCAGTCCCTCGGTCTCGCTGGCCATGCCCACCACAGCCACGCCCGGCTCCTCGCTGAGGACCACGTCCAGGGCTAGACGGAGCGGGGCCGTGCTGACGGCCAGCACAACATTCATATGCATTCTCGATTGGGTGGCAATAAGGGCGCTGAGCGTGTATGCCCACAATACACAAGGGGAGTAGAGGAGGCTACTGTCAGGTGTTATATCTTTAACCTGGACAGGTGTTATAAGTTTTTCTATAACATCTGTCCAGGTTGGGGCGTGAGGAACGTCCCCGGCAGCCGGCGGCACCATGGCGCACGGGGATTCGCCGCTGGTTGTGCTAGGAGATGAGCTTGTGCTGCACCGCGAGCAGCGCCGCCTCGGTCCGATTGCTCGCGCCGAGCTTACTCAGAATATTGCTGACATGCAGGCGCACCGTGCCGTGACTGATGCCGAGGTGGGCGGCGATCGCCAGGTTGGGCTCGCCCGCCACCAGCAGGGCCAGCACATCGCGCTCGCGCTTCGTTAAGTCGGGATGCGGTGCGGGCGGTGCGGCGGCCAGGTGAGCGAGCGCCTGGACAGCGGCCGGGGCCAGGGTTGCGCGTCCGTAGTGCGCCGCCCGAATCGCGGTGGCCAGCTGATCGGCGTGAACATCTTTGAGCAGGTAGCCGATCGCGCCGGCCTGGAGCGCCCGTGGCACCAGCATCTCGTCGGCAAAGCTGGTCAGGGCGATCACCTGAACCTGCGGAAACGCCGCGCGGATACGTGCCGTAGCGCTCGGGCCGTCCATAACCGGCATCACAATATCCATCAGAATCACGTCCGGACGCTGCTCATGGCAGCAGATCCAGGCCGCTTCTCCGTCCGCAGCCTCGCCTATAACGGCAATATCCGGGGAGAGGGCCAGCAAAGCTTTGAGTCCATAGCGGACCATGATATGGTCGTCGACGATGAGCACCCCGATTGGGTGCGGCTGTGTTTCCACGCTACTACCTCCCACGAGTACGCGTATCGATGAAGCGCCGGCACGATACCAGCCAACCTATGACTTCCCGCGCTCCTGAGTTGCCGGATCAGACCAACGGAGGAACACCTCCGTTCCATGGTGGGGGGTGCTGTCGATGTGCAGATCGGCGCGGATGCCGGCGGCGCGCTCCGCCATAATGCGCGTACCGAGATGATCGCCGGTGACACGGCTGGCATCAAAGCCCCGGCCGTTATCACGCACCGACAGAAAAAACTGGTCAGGAGTCGTGCGCAGTGTTACCCACACATGCGTAGCGCCCGCGTGCTTGGTGATGTTGTTGAACGCTTCCTGGACGATCCGGTACACCACGATTTTTGTCTCAGCCGGAAGCTGGCCGTCGCCGTCGATCAGCAGGTCGACGGGGATGTGGCTTTTGCCGGTGAGCGAGTCGCCCAGCTGGCGCAGCAGTGTGCTCAGATCGGCCGCAACCAGCGCCGCTGGACGTAGCTCGAACAGCAGCGTGCGCATCTCGGCCAGCGCGCCGCGCACCAGCTGGCGCACAATAGCAACATCACGCTCGCCGGCGGTGCGGTCCCGCCGCCAGATCGTGGGCAGCGCCTCGGTCAGCAAGCTTGCCGAGTACAGGGTTTGGGTGACTGCATCATGCAGATCGTGCGCCAGACGTGTGCGCTCGGCCAGCGCCGCCAGATCACGGGCCTGATGCGAGCGGCGCGCATTCTCGATCGCGATCGCGGCTTGTGCCGCCAGCAGCTCAAGCGCATCGGTGTCTTCGTCGCGGTATGCGCCCGGCGCGGCGCTTTGCACGCACACCACACCATAGATCTGTTCGCTGCCGCGCAGCAGCACCACGGTCCCGGAGCGCAGATCCGGCTGGTTGCAGAACAGCGCATGAGCGATGTCGGTCTGCGGAGCTGTGCGAATGTCGTCGATCCGCACTGACGCGTTGCGGCGCAGCAGCGCGTCCACAAAGCTGCTCTCCAGCGGAAAGCGCCTGCCCGGCCGGCGCCTGGCATGCCCGATCAGATAAACCTCGTCGGCGTGCTGCGCGGCATGATCGATCAGCAGAATCGCGAAGGCGTCGGTTGGCATGAGGCGGGCAATGGCGCTGTGCAGCTCGGCATACACCTGCTCCAGATCGAGGCTGGCCCGACTGATCGCCTGGCTGGCCTGGTAGAGCGTCGTCAAACGATCACTGGCCGCGATCGCGCGCTGATACAGGACGGTGTTATCGAGCGCCGCCTGCTCCAGCTGGTCGTTGGCGCGCAGTAGCTCCGCCGTTCGCGCCTCGACCCGCTGCTCTAGCTCGGCGTTGAGGGCGCGGATCTCGCCTTCCGCCGCGATTCGGTCGGTGCAATCGGCGCCGATGCTGAGCGTGCCGGCGAAGCGACCGTCAGGTGTTCGCAGGCGCACGTTCGACCAGCCGATCACGCGCTCGTCGGCGCTGCGGGTGATCAGGGAAAGCTCGGTGTACGGCGGAAACGTTGTTCCGGCCCGGATCTGCCCGGCGAGAGCGAGCAGGCGTGGGCGGTCGCGCTCAGGCACAAACGTAGTGAACGCACGGCCCAGGATCTCGGCGCGCGCGAATCCGGTCAGGCGCAGGTAGTAGGGATTGACATAGTCGATTCGGCCGTCGTGATCGAGGCCGACGACTGCCAGCTCGACGCTTTCCAGCAGCTCACGCCAGCGGCGCTCGTTGGCGCTCAGCTCCTGTTTGATCAGCCCCACCCGGATCAGATCGTCCAGCACGCCCAGGCTCATCACGACGATCAGCGCCAGAAAGCCATACTCCACCAGCGAGAGCGTGGGCGTGCCACGCGCCAGCGCCAGATGATCGTGCCAGCGCGCCAGCAGCACGATGCTCAAGCTCAGGGCCAGACTTAGCGCCGCCCGGCGTTCGCCGCGCCGGTATTGGTAATAGCAGGCGTAGTAGGTATACGGGTGGATGAGCAACAAGAACACCCGCGTTAACCATCTCCAATTGCTGACGGTCGTGCCGATAGGATAGGTGATGCGCTCACCCCAGGGCAGTACCAGCGAGGCGATCCCATCTACCTGTGTAAAAAAGAGGCCCAAGGGTGAGACGAGATTGACTACGAGCCCGACGATGATTATGCCGTTCAACGTGAGCAGCAGCCAGATCGGTCGGACACGGGTAGACTCGGCGATGAACCAGGCCAGGAGTGCGGCGGCCACGTAGACACACGCCAGCTGCCACTTCAGGGCTAGGACATAGGCCGCCATCGTCGCGGCCTGGTAGAGAAACACGCTCGACAGGGCAATCCCGGCCACGCAGAAGCACAGCAGGGCGAAGGTCAGGCGAATCGCCGTCTCGGGCTGTCGCCAGCCAAGCCACAGATGCAAAACGCCAACATAGCAACAGATGCCGACGACGAGGCCGAGGACCGTGGGCAGGATCATCATTGTGTCCTTCTCCCTGACATTTCATCCGTCCTCGCGCCTGGAAGAAGCGATGTGTCTGCGCGCCGATGGCGAGCGCCGCACGCTCAACCTACCGTCGTGGCTCATGGAGTTCAGGCGCTGGTGTTGTGCTGCGTATTGAGCTGGCCTAGGCGCTGGGCTGAGCCGGCACCGCCAGCATG
>DASWTQ010000347.1:0-8219 GCA_036402055.1 Herpetosiphonaceae bacterium | reverse complement strand
GATGATACTTTAAAGGAAACAGGATTGTCAACAACCAAATTTCCTACCGTTTATGTGTTAGTTTTATGGCTGGAGTCTTTTGTTAGGCTGGGATTCTATGGTCGAAACGTGGCGCGAACGATAGCGTGAAACATCGGTTAGCTTACAGCCCTGTAGGGAGAATACCTGAGCTAAAGGCATCCTCCCTACATCGACAACGAGCCGCGCTGACTGTTACAGCGGAATATCTTCTAGCGAGACCATGCCGTGACGCAGCGCGTAGAGCACCGCCTGGGTGCGGCTTTGCAGCCCGAGCTTGCCCAGGATATTCGAGACGTGCGCCTTGACGGTTTTTTCGCTGACCACCAGCGTATCGGCGATCTGCTTATTGCTCTCGCCGCGCGCCAGCGCCTTGAGCACTTCGATCTCACGCTCCGTCAGCGGCTCGGCAACGGCGGGCTGCTCCTTCGGCCCGATCGCCTGCATCAGCCGGCGCGCGGCCTGTGGATGCAGATGCACCTCGCCGCGCTGCGCCGAGCGGATCGCCGCCGCCAGCTCGGCCGGCTGCACATCCTTGAGCAGATAGCCGATCGCGCCGGCCTTGACCACAGCGGCAACCTGCGCGTCTTCCACAAACGAGGTCAGCGCGATCACCTCGACATCCGGGTAGCGCGTTTTGATCTGCTGGGTCGCGCCGATGCCGTCGAGCTGCGGCATGACCAGATCCATCAGCACCACGTCGGGCTGCACCTTGCCGACTGCCGCCACCGCCGCAGCGCCGTTCTCCGCCTCGCCGACAACCTCGATATCCGGCTGGGTTGCCAGAAAGAGCTTCAAGCCTTGCCGCACAACATTATGATCATCGACCAATAAGACCCGAATCTGCTCCATTGGTTACTCGCTTTGCGCAAGTGGTACCTTGACCACAACTTCTGTTCCACTTCCGATCTGACTCTGCACCACACACGAGCCGCCGAGGGCTGCCGCCCGTTCCTGCATCGTACGCTGCCCCATATGATCGCCCGCTACCGGCTGGCACGGATCGAAACCGACGCCATTATCACGCACTCGCAGCTCGACGTTGCCCGCCGTGTGACCAACCGTGACCTGCACCAGGCTGGCACAGGCGTGCTTGCCGACGTTGGCCAGCGCCTCACTGGCGATGCGGTAGAGGGCCTCCTCGACGGCATCCGGCAAGCGGCTGCTATCCAGGTCCATGGTGACCTCGATCCCGGTTCGTGAGCGGAAGGCGCCCACAAAGCGCTCGATCGCGGCCGCCAGCCCGGCCTCACGCAGCGCGCCCGGCCGCAGCTCGAAGATCAGCGCTCGCATCTCGGCGAGCGCGCCGCTGGCCAGGCTTTGCACGGTTTCCAGCATCGAGTCGGCGGCCTGAAGATTCGTGGCGGCCGTGGTTCGCGCCGCCTGAGCCGCGAGTGTCAGCGAAAACAGCGTTTGCGTGACCGAGTCGTGGAGGTCGCGCGCGATGCGCTGCCGCTCCTCAAGCGCCGCCAGCTGCCGCGACTGATCCACCAGCCGGGCGTGCTCCAGGGCCAGCGCGGCCTGATCCGCGAAAATATCCAGCAGCTGCACCTCGTCGGCGCTGAACTGGCGCGCGCGCTCGTAGTACACCACGATGCCGCCATAGATCCGGCCTTTGACCATCAGCGGCGCGGCCAGAATGCTCTGGAACGGCAGCTCTCTCGGTAGATCGAGATCGTGCTCCTGCTGCCAGGCGGCGATCTGCACATCCGGCACGCCAACCGCATGATTCTCCTTGATCGCGTCACGAACGATTTGCTCGCCAAGCCGGGCGATGCAATCGCTGCTGCCGGCAAAGCCCCAGCTGTTGCGCGGCGTGAGCTGGCCCGTGCTTTGATCCAGCTCGTAGAGCGCGCACATCGGCGTTTCCATCAGCTCGGTCGCCTGCTGCATGATGCGCCGCAGTACGGCATCCAGGCCCAGCGCCTCGGTCAGCGCCAGCGCGCCTTTGCGCAGCGCCTCGGAGAGCCGGCGGCGCTGCTGCTCGGCGGCAAACAGCCGGGCATTTTCGATCGCTAGAGCTGCCTGCTGGGCGAAGCTCTCGGCGAGCTGTGCGTCGGCGGTGGTGAATGCATTCAGCTCGCTACGATCCAGCGTGATCATGCCGATCGCCTGGCCGGCATAGCAGAGCGGCACGCCCATCCAGGAGCGAATATGGCTCATACCCGGATCGCTAAACGTCGAGTAGGCCGCCTGTGCATCGGACAGCATCACGGTCTGCGCCTGGTTGATCACCTGGCTGTTGGGATGATCCTCGGTCAGCGGAAAGCGGATGCCGGGCAGATCCTCGTCGTTGGAGAAGCCGCGCACCGCGATCACGCGCACCGCGTCATCTTCGCGCAGCTGAACTGTTGCGCTGCGGTAGCTGACGACTTTCTGAAGCTGGGCCAGGATTGTTTCGAGCACGCCCGCCAGGTCCAGCGTCGAGCCGACCGCAGCAGCCGCGACTCGCAGGGTCTCGGCCTGGCGGCGGCGCTGCTGCTCGGCGGCAAACAGCCGGGCGTTGTCCAGCGCCAGCGCGATATGATCGGCGATCGCTTCCAGCAGCGTGATGCCGCGCGAGGTGAAAGCGTGGGCCTTGGAGCGGAAAACGATCAAGATGCCGGCGACATCGCCGCGTGCAAAGAGCGGCAAGCCAACCATCGAGCAGAGACAGGCGTCGGTCGCCAGCGGATCAAGCTCGGGCAGCACGCGCAGATCCGGCAGCAGCAGCGGCTTGCCCTCGGCGACAACCTGCCCGAGCAGCGGCTGGTCCAGGCCGATCACGCCGTACTCGTCGAGTACCTCGCGCGCAATGCCACGGTGGACGATCAGTTGCATCTGTTCGTCTTCGCTGGTGTAGATTGCGCCCGCGTCGAGGTCGAGCAGATCCAGAACATGATCGAGCGCGGAGGCCAGCAGCGGCAGCGGCTCCAGGGACGAGGCCACGGCGGCGGCGATCGCGTTCAAAACCAGCAGCTCACGGGCGCGATCCGCCATCAGATCGCGCTCAAGCATCGGCTCGGCTGGAAGTTTGGGCTTAGCCATGTGCATCACACTTCGTCTGTTGTGCTGTCGGCGGCCAGCGGTGCTTGCAGCGCCGCATCGATCGCGCGATCGACGTTGAGCGCCGGCCCGGTGCCGCCGAACCAGGCCAGAAATTCGCGATTCCCTGCCGGACCTGTGATCGGCGAGAGCGTCAGGCCGTGCGGCGTCAGACCGATGTTGGCGGCAAACTCCAGAATCTCGTGGAGCACCCGCCGGTGAACGCGTGGCTCGCGCACCACGCCGCCGCGTCCAACATCCTGCTGCCCGGCCTCGAACTGCGGTTTGACCAGCGCGACGATCCAGGCGTTGGGCTTGAGCAGCTGTTGCATGGCTGGCAGCACCAGCTTGAGCGAGATAAACGATACATCGACGACGCCACAGTCGGCCTGTGTGTCCTCGGGCAGCGCCGTGAGCTGGCGAATGTTGGTGCGCTCCAGCACCACCACGCGCTCGTCGGTGCGCAGCCGGTAGTCGAGCTGGCCGTAGCCGACATCGATCGCGAAGACCTGGCGCGCGCCGTGTTGCAGCAGCACATCCGTGAAGCCGCCGGTACACGCGCCGACATCGATCGCGGTCAGGCCGTTCGCATCCAGGCCAAAGGTCGCCAGCGCGTGGTCAAGCTTGAAGCCGCCGCGCCCGACGAAGGGCAGCGCGCCGCGCACCTCGATCTCGGCCTCGACATCGATCTGCTCACCGGCTTTGGTGCGTTTTTGGCCGTTGACAAAGACGCTGCCGGCCAGGATCAGCGCCTGGGCTTTGGCGCGTGTCGGCACCAGGTTACGTTCGACTAAGACCAGATCGATTCGTTGTTTCATCGGTTTGTTGATCTCGCTGTGGCTCACGCCAGGCAGCGCTTCGGAAGTTCAACGGCGTGATGTGGCATCAGCAAAAGAAGCGTTGAGCGATTGGCACGGATTCGCGGTCTGTAGCTTAGCTCCTGCCGCGAAGATCGCGCTCCATCTCGGCGATGTACTGGCGCAGCCAGGACGGCGTTTCCGCTCCCATGCGGCTGGCCTGTAGCCGCAGCTGGCGCAGATGACGTTGCAGCGCATCGTGCTCGGCCGGCGAGGCTGGCGGCGCGGCAACCTCGGCGACCGACAGATCGTCGTGTTGGTCGAGGTAATGACCGATAATCTCGGTTATCACATCGCTCACGTCGGCCTGTCGCTGCTGGCAGAGCGCGAGCAGTCGCTCCCGCTGCGGGTCGGTCAGCAGGACGCGGGCGGCAATCGAAAAACGACCTTCTTCTTGCATGCTGTCATTATAGGCGTTGCGCGGATGGTCCGCAAACGCCAGGCTGGCATGATTTCTGATACACTTCAGCCATTGTGGATCACGTTGTACACAAGGAGGTTTTATGCGGATTCGGATCGAATACTGCCAGGAGTGACACTACACGCCACGTGCCGTCAGTTTGGCGGACAAACTTCTGGCAGCCCACGAGGAACAGATTAGCGAACTGACTCTGATCCCGTCGCAGGGCGGACGGTTCGAGGTCACGGTCGACGACCGGCTGCTTTTCTCGAAAGCAGCGCTCGGTCGGCACGCCAAGCCTGAAGAAGTGCTTGAGGCGGTCAAAAACGGTCAGCCTGTAACCGTCTAGCGATCGGCAGATTCAGGGGCGGACTGTACGTCCGCCCCGCCGGCTGCGATGGTGCAAACTCTCCTGGCGCTCCTATCTTCTCCGCGCTGTGTTATCCTCGTCGTCGCCCATTACATCAGAATCCGTGTTCATCCGTCCCTGTCCACTCATTCCCGCGCCTGTCGAGCCTGCGTTGCCCATCGCGGTACCGCCGCTGGTCGTTGTGTCCATGCCGCTCGCTGTGCCCATGCCGCCGCTCATGTCGCTGTCGAGCGCGCCGCCGCTCACCGACGAGCCGCTGCCCATTGGTCCGCCCATCGCGCCGCCGCCCATGGAGCCGCCGCTGCTCATGCCGCCGGTCATCGATTGGGAGCCGCCCATCACGTCGCTGCCGCCGGTGCCGCTGGCGCTGCTGCCGCCGCCCATGGAGCCGCCGCTGCTCATCGATCCGCCGCTGCTCATGCCGCCGTCCATGGAGCCGGTGCCGCCCATCGATCCGCCCATGCCGCCGCGACTGCTCATGTCGCTATCGCTCATGCCGCCGCCCGATCGATTCGCGCCGGTGCCGCCGGACATGTTGCCGCGTGAGCCGCTGCCCATGCCGCCGCTGGTGCCGCTCATGTCGCTGTCCATGCCGCCGCTGGTGCCGCCCGAGCCACCAACCTCATTAAACATCTGGTCGGGATTCTGGCTCATGTTGCCCTGACTCATGTTGTCGCTGCTGCCTGATCCGAACGCGCCGCTGCTCCCCGATTGAGCGTTTTGATTCATGCGCTCTTCATCTTCGCCCATGAACTCGTCGCCGCTTCGGCCCTGGTTCTTGTCGCGATTCATATCTCCTCCTTGAGACTCGCTTCGGGGAGTAGCTCCCGGCTGCGCTCGTCGCAGCGGAGCGGAGATGTAGCAAGAATGGAACCAGGATTAAGCGAGATGTTATTTTTTTGGACTGGCAGTTGGGCAAGGATCAGGCCCTCATCCTCTGGCCTTCGGCCTTCCCGTTCTCCCGTTGCCACAGGCGAAGGGGAATAGCAGTGCTTTCTTTGTTCTCTTGATTGTTCGTTCCCCGGTTCTTGGTTCTTGGTTCTTGGTTCTTTGGTAAGGCCCTCATCCCCGCCTCACTGCGTTCGGCACCCCTTCTCCCGCTGCGGCAGGCGAAGGGGCTTTCGGTACTCCCTTTGTTCTTTGTTCTGTTGTTCTTTGTTCTGCCGTTAGGTTCTTGGTTCTAGGTTCTTGGTTCTATACCAAGCCATGCTATACTTAACCTGAGATTGCGTATTTCTTCACATATAGATAGGTGACACTATGGCTGAGCGTGTGCCGCACTCGTTTCGCGATCTGCGGGATTTCGTGAACTATTTGGATAAGCGGGGCCAGCTGCGCCGCATCAAAACGCCGGTCTCCAACGATCTGGAGATTACCGAGATTACGGATCGGGTTTCCAAGAGCAAGACCCACAACTACGCGCTGCTCTTCGAGAACGTGCAGGGCTACGACATGCCGGTGCTGATCAACGCGATGGGTACCGAGCAGCGCATGTCCTGGGCGCTGGGCCTGAACTCGCTGGAGGAGCTGCGCCAGCGGATGTCGTCGCTGGTAAAGCCGGAGATTCCGGCCGGGCCGTTCGATGCGCTGCGCAAGCTGAGCGAGCTTTCGGAGGTGGTGCGCTACCGGCCCAAGACCGTGGACAGCGCGCCCTGCCAGGAGGTGGTGCTGACCGGCGATCAGGTCGATCTGACTAAGCTGCCGGTGCTCAAGTGCTGGCCCGAGGACGGTGGCCGCTACATCACGCTGCCGATGGTGATCTCGCGCGACCCGATGCGCCACTTCCGCAACGTCGGCATGTACCGCATCCAGGTGTACGATAAAAATACGGTCGGCATGCACTGGCAGATTCACAAGGGCGGCGCCGATCAGCAGCGCGAGGCACTACGGCACAACACCGGCCGAATGCCGGTAGCAGTGGCGATCGGCAGCGATCCGGCCTCGATGTACGCGGGCTCAGCGCCGCTGCCGCCGGGCATCGACGAGATCATGTTCGCGGGCTGGCTGCGCCGCGAGCGCGTCGAGATGGTCAAGTGTAAGACGATCGACCTGGAAGTGCCGGCTAACTCCGAGATCGTGCTGGAAGGCTACGTCGATCCGAGCGAGAGGCGGCTCGAAGGACCATTCGGCGATCACACGGGCTACTACTCGCTGGCGGATCAATATCCGGTGCTGCATGTGACCGCGATCACGCGCCGCCGCAAGCCGATCTACGCGACCACGATCGTCGGCTATCCGCCGCAGGAAGATTACTGGCTGGGCAAGGCGACCGAGCGGCTGTTCCTGCCGCTGATGCAGCTGGTCATCCCCGAGCTGGTCGATGTGAACATGCCGGCCGAGGGCGTTTTTCACAACGTCGTGATCGTCTCGATCAAGAAGCGCTTTCCCGGCCAGGCGCGCAAAGTCATGTATGGCCTCTGGGGCCTGATGCTGCTGTCGCTCTCGAAGTTTGTGATCGTCGTCGACGAAGACGTGAACGTGCAGGATCTTAACGCGGTCTTGTTCCATGTCGGCTCCAACGTCGATCCGCGACGCGACACGGTGATCGTGGAGGGGCCGCTGGACGCGCTGGATCACTCCGCCGATCATTTTGCCTACGGTACGAAAATGGGCATCGACGCGACGCGCAAAGATCCGGTGCTGGATCGTTTTCCGCGTGAGTGGCCGCAAGACATCCAGATGACGCCCGAGATCGTGGAGCTGGTCAATCGCAAGTGGCGCAGCTACGGCATCGAGCGCTGATTAGCTTGTTAGCGAGAGAGCAACAATTCGTATGAATAATTCTCAACAGCCCGGCGTACTGGATCATCCGGGCGCGCGGCCGCAGCAGCCTGGCACCGTGCAGGGCCGTCCGGTGGGCGTGGCACTCGTCGCGATCATGTTCCTGTTCTATGCAGTCGTGGTAGGCTTCAACGCGTTTATGGCGTTTCAAGCGCTGGGCGTGCCTGGGCTTAGCGCTGCCGCCCGAGGAGACGCACGCCTGGATCTGATTCTGTCGCTGGTGCAGCTGCCGTTCTACATTGTGACAGCGTTCGGGCTGTGGCGGCTTCAGCGGTGGGGCCACTATCTGGCGCTGGTGTTTCTGGCGCTCAATATCGTGCGCTTCGTGGTCGAGGCGTTTTCTTTCCCGACGCTGACGTACGGCCTGCTGGCGGCGCTCAGCCGGAGCGTTATTCCGCTCACGATCATGCTGTATCTGCTGCACCCGATGATTCGGTCGGTGTTTCGGCGGAGAGACAGGTAGGGCGGGTAAACAAAGGAACAAGGGAACAAGCGAACAAAGGGCGAAGCAACCCAATTGTTCCGTTCCTTTGTTTCTTTGTTCTTTTGTTCTTTGGCGAGGCCCTCACCCCTGGCACTGCCGTGCCTGCCCCTCTCCCGTTGCGACAGGAGAGGGGCAGAATCTAGCGGGGAGTGGCTAAGGTGCTGGTGATACAAAATCAATCACATGTTTGGGATATTTGGGATAGCGCTGCTTCCACAATTGACGTTGATTGTAGCACCAGACGAGGAGCTTGACGGCGCGCCGTAATGCCTCAATCCGGCGCGA
>DASWTQ010000346.1:0-1734 GCA_036402055.1 Herpetosiphonaceae bacterium | reverse complement strand
GGCGCTGTGGGCCACGGGCTGGCAGGCGCCGGCGAGCCTGCGGGCGCTGCTGGTAGGCGGCGATCAATTACATCCGGTAGCGGCGGAGCGCCTCGGCTGCGCGCTGTACAACCACTACGGCCCGACCGAGAACGCGGTGGTAGCGACCTGGGGCCGGGTGAGCGAGGGCGGCGCGCTGCCGCCGATCGGGGAGGCGCTGCCGCATGTGCAGGCGTATGTGCTCAACCGCTGGGGACAGCCGGTGCCGGCGGGCGTGGTGGGCGAGCTATACCTGGGCGGCGCGGGCGTGGCGCGCGGCTACCTGGGCCAGGCGGCGACGACCGCTGAGAAGTTCATTCCCGATCCGTTCAGCGGGGTAGCGGGTGCACGGCTGTACCGCACGGGCGACCTGGTGCGGTGGCGCGGAGATGGGCAGCTGGCGTTCATCGGGCGGCGGGATGGGCAGGTGCAGCTGCGTGGCATCCGCATCGAGCTGGGCGAGATCGAGGCCGTACTCCAACAGCATGCCGAGGTCGCCGAGGCCGTCGTCATCGCCCGTGAGACCGCGCCCAACGCCAAGCGCCTGATCGCGTTTGTGGTGCTCGAAGGCATCGACGACGTGACCGGCGACGACCTGCGCGGCTTCTTGCGTGAGCGACTGCCGGAGTACATGATCCCGGCGAGTATCGTGCTGCTGGACGGCATGCCGCTAACGCCGAACGGCAAGATCGATCGGCGGGCGCTGGACGAGCGGGCGGTGATGGAGAGCGGCGAGCTGGCGTACGTGGGACCGCGTACGCCGGTCGAGACGCAGCTGGCGGCGATCTGGCAGCAGCTGCTGCGACCCACCAACCCCACGCCGATCGGCATCCACGACAACTTTTTCGCCCTCGGCGGCCACTCGCTGCTCGCCACACAGGACATGTCGCGGCTGCGGGATACGTTCAAAGTCGAGCTGCTGCTGCGTACGCTGTTTGAGTCGCCGACGATCGCCGAGCTGGCAGCCGCGATCCAGCCAGCCGAGAAGATTGCAGCCGCGACCACGACGCCCAAGACACGAACAGCCCGCCCCGATGGAGCCTTGCCGCTCTCGTTTACGCAGCAGCGCCTCTGGTTCCTGAATCAGCTTCAGCCGGATAGCTCCTTCTACAACATCGTGATCGCGATTCAGATGAGCGGGCGGCTCGACGTCGCGGCGCTTGAGCAAAGCCTGACCACGATCGTCCAGCGCCATGAAATTCTGCGCACGACGTTTCAGCTTGCAGACGGGCAGCCGGCGCAGGTGATCGCGGGCGCGCACAGCTTTAGCCTGCCGGTTCACGATCTTGCAGCGCAGCCCGCCGCCGATGGCGAAGCCCAGATTAAGCAGTTCGTCGAGCACGAGGCGCAGCGACCGTTTGATCTGGCGCACGGCCCTTTGATCCGCGCCTATCTTCTGCGGCTCAGCCCGGAGCAGCATACGCTCTGTCTGAGTGTGCATCATATCGTGTGGGATGGCTGGTCGCTCGGCATTTTCTACCGTGAGCTGGCGGCGCTGTACGAGATCTATAGCACCGCCGCAGCCTACGAGATTCCCGCCCGTCTGGCTGCCGCTCTACCGCCCTTGCGCACCCAGTACGCCGACTTTGCCTCCTGGCAGCGCGATTATCTCCAGGGCGCGGTGCTGGATCAGCAGCTCAGCTACTGGAAGCAGCAGCTCGCCGGTATGCCGCCTCACATCGATCTGCCGACCGATCGGCCGCGCCCTGCTGTACA
>DASWTQ010000345.1:0-26963 GCA_036402055.1 Herpetosiphonaceae bacterium | reverse complement strand
ACATGCCGCCGGGAGCGATGGTCAGCGTTTCCTTGAGCGAAGCAGAGCTGCTGCTGTACCTGGAGGGAACCCACGAGATCAGCCTGGCGGCGGTCAACGGCCCTGAGCGCTGCGTTATCGCGGGGCCGGAGGCGGCGGTCGCGGCGCTGGTAGAGCGGCTAGAGCGTATGGATGTGACCTGCCGCGCGCTCCCCACCGATCGGGCGTTTCACTCGATCCATATCAACCGGATCACGCAGGAGTTTCGGGCTGTCCTTGAGCAGGTGCAGCTGCATCCGCCGCAGATTCCCTACCTCTCCAATCTCACGGGACGCCCGATCACAGCCGCCGACGCGACCGACCGCGACTACTGGCTGCGCCAGATGCGTGAGCCGGTGCGCTTCAGCGACTGCGTGACCGAGCTGGCGCAGGACAACAGCCGGATCTTCCTTGAGGTTGGACCCGGCACCACGCTAAGCGGCCTGGTTCGCCAGCACGATCGCCAGCTGACAACGCTGGCCTCGCTGCGTCACCGCGATGATCCGCGCGCCGATACGGCCTTTACGCTGATGACCTTGGGCCGGCTCTGGATGGCGGGCGTGCCGGTCGAGTGGCAAGGATTATATGCAACCGGCCAGCGGCGCCGAATCCCGCTCCCGACCTATCCCTTCGAGCGACAAAACTACTGGCTCTCGTCACAGAGAATCATGCCCGGCGCGCGCCCTCAGGCCAGCATCGCCAAGCGCAGCAGCATCGCCGATTGGTTCTACGTGCCCACCTGGCAGCATACCCCCGTCCCGGCTCTGCCTACACGCGAGAGCCTCGCCGCATCCCCGCGCGTCTGGCTGATCTTGAGCGATGCCCACGGCCTTGGCCCGGCGATCGGTCAGCAGCTGCGCCAGGCCGAGCACGAGGTTATCTTCGTCACCATCGGCGAGCAGTTCCAGCGGCTTGACCACCAGCTGTACGAGATCGACCCGCGCCAGGCCGAGGATTACGCGGCGCTGCTCGACGACCTGCGCCAGAGCGGCCAGGAGCCGGCCGAGATTCTGCATCTTTGGAGCCTGAGCGACGATCAGCAGCCCAACGATTGGAACGTGGAGTTCGACGCCGCCCAGACGTATGGCTTCTATAGCCTGCTCTACCTGGCCCAGGCGTTGGGCAAACACGGCAGCCAGACGCCGCTCCAGCTTACGGTTGTGTCGAACCAGGTGCATAGCGTGACGCCCGCTGAGCCGATCCTGCGCGCCAAGACGACGCTGCTGGGCATCTGTCAGGTTATTCCACAAGAATATCCAACCATCAGCTGTCGCTACGTTGACCTTGTGCTGCCCGGCCGCAGCCGCAGCGCGCAGGTAGCCACGCAGATTGTCGCGGAGGCGCTGACGCCCGCAGCCAATCCCGACATCGCCTATCGCGGGGCGCAGCGCTGGGTCCAGGATTTCGAGCCGGTGCGGCTGGAAGGCAGCGCCGATCCGCTCGCGCCGATTCGGAGGGAGGGCGTTTACCTGATCACAGGTGGCCTGGCTGAGATCGGCTTCGCGCTGACCGAGTATCTCGCCACAACCGCCAGAGCGCGGCTGGTCCTGATCGAGCCGGGAGCGTTCCCTGAGAACGACCTTTGGGAGCAATGGCTGGCAACTCACAGCGATCAGCACAGCGTCAGCCGCAAGATCCACCGCCTGCAAGCCCTGATCGCCGACGGCGCGCAGATTCTGGTCATCAATAGCTCGCTGACGAATACGGACGAGCTAGCGGCGGCGGTCGAGCGTGCCACCCAACACTTCGGCGCGATCAACGGCGTGATCCATGCCGCTACGGTCGTCGGCGAGCAAGCGTTCCGCGCCCTGCAAGAAACCACACCCGCCGAGTGCGAGTGGCATTTCGCTGCCAAAGCCCGCAGCCTGTTCGCTCTGGAAGCAGTGTTCCGCGATCACAACCTGGACTTTTGCCTGCTGGTGTCCTCGCTGGCGGCGTTCTTGGGCGGCCGTGGCTACGCCGCGTATGCCGCCGCGAATCGCTTCATGGATGCGTTTGTCCAGCGTCACAACCAGACCAGCGAGCAGCCCTGGATCAGCGTGAACTGGGATGCCTGGCAGATCGAAGATGGCCGCATGACCGCCATGAGCCAGAGCCTCTCAGCGCTGGCGATGACTCCCGACGAGGGCGGTACCGCGCTGCGCCGGATCATCGCCTGGAATGCCGCCGATCAGGTGCTGGTCTCGACGGCGCCGCTCGCGCCGCGCATCGAGGAATTGCGGCAGCAGGCGGGAGCACTGCGCGACTCGCTGATCGGGGACGACGCGGCAGCGGCAGCATCCTACCCACGACCGCAGCTGCCGACAGCGTATATCGCGCCCGAGACCGACCTTGAGCAAAAGATCGCGGCGATCTGGCGGCGGAGTCTGGGCTTTGAGCAGATCGGCGTGTACGACAACTTCTTTGAGCTTGGCGGCGACTCGCTGATCGCGATTCGGGTGGTGGCGCAGATGAAGAGCGAGCTGCACATCGACCTGTCGGTGGTGAGCCTGTACGAGCGTCTGACCATCAAGGCGCTGGCTGAGTTCCTTGAGCAAGGCGGCGACAATCCGCCGGATCTCGTTCCGGCCGACGATCAAGAGGCCAAGCTCAATCGCCGGAAGCAGTACCGGCAGATGAAACGATCTGGGAAATAGGATCAAAGGAAAGACATGCAGAGTGCTGAGGCTGAATATACGGGATCAGAGATCGCGATCATCGGTATGTCGGGGCGCTTTCCCGGCGCCGGCGATCTCGGCGTGTTCTGGCGCAACCTGCGCGACGGCGTAGAATCGCTGAGCCGGCTGACCGACGCCGAGCTGGCGGCTGAGGGTGTCACGCCCGCCGAGCTGAGCCAGCCTAACTATGTCAAAGTCGCGCCCGTGCTCGACAATATCGAGTCGTTCGACGCCGCGTTCTTTGGCTTCAGCCCGCTCGAAGCGGAGAGCACCGATCCGCAGCAGCGCGTCTTTCTTGAGTGCGCCTGGGAAGCGATCGAAGATGCCGGCTATAACATCGACACCTTCGACGAGCCGCTGGGCGTGTTTGCCGGCTCGCGCACCAACACCTACGTCTTCAATATCGTCTCGAATCCGCAGCTGTTCAAATCGCTGGGCGTGTTCCAGGTCTCGATCGGCAACGATCTGGCAAGTCTCGCAACACGGATCTCGTACAAGCTGAACCTCAAAGGGCCAAGCTACGCGGTCCACACCGCGTGCTCGACCTCGCTGGTAGCGGTGCATCTGGCCCGCCAAAGCCTGCTGCTCGACGAGTGCCGCATGGCGATCGCCGGCGGCGTCGCGATCAACGTGCCGCATCGCGTCGGCTATCTCTACGAGCCGGGCGGCGTGCTCTCGCCCGACGGTCAGTGCCGCGCCTTCGACGCCGAGGCGCAGGGCACGATCTTTGGCAGCGGCGCCGGCGTGGTCGTGCTCAAGCGCCTGGAAGATGCGCTGGAAGACGGCGATCAGATCTACGCGATCATCAAAGGCACGGCCACCAACAACGACGGCGCGATCAAGGCATCCTTTACGGCGCCCAGCGTCGACGGCCAGGCCAAGGTGATCGTCGACGCGCTGGCGGATGCCGAGGTTGAGGCTGACAGCATCGGCTATGTCGAGGCGCACGGCACCGGCACCCAGCTTGGCGATCCGATCGAGATCCGGGCGCTGACCAAAGCTTTTCGCACGCAAACCAGGCGCACGGGATTTTGCGGGATCGGCTCCGTCAAAACAAATATCGGCCATCTGGATGCCGCCGCCGGAATCTCAAGCCTGATCAAAACCGTGCTGGCGCTCAAGCACCGGCAGATCCCGCCGACGCTACACTACAACGTACCGAACCCGCGCATCGACTTCGCCCACAGTCCATTTTACGTCAACACAAAGCTCGCCGACTGGACAGCGGACGACCTGCCGCGCCGCGCCGGAGTCAGCTCGTTTGGCTTCGGCGGCACCAACGCGCATATCATTCTTGAAGAAGCGCCGCAAGCCCAGCCCTCGACTCCATCGGCGCGACCGTGGCAGCTGCTGACGCTCTCGGCGCAGAGCGAGACCGCCCTGGAGCAGATGACGGCGAATCTGGCCGCCTATCTGCGCGAGCATCCCAACGTCGAGCTGGCCGATGTGGCCTACACGCTTCAGGCTGGACGCAAGCTGTTTGAGCACCGGCGCACACTGCTCTGCGCCAGCCACGCCGACGCGATCACGGTGCTGGAGAGCGACGGTGCTCGGCTCAGCACACAGCGCCAGACGAGCACAAGACGCTCGACGGTGTTTATGTTTCCGGGGCAGGGCAGCCAGTACGCGGGCATGGCGCACGACCTGTATCGCCACGAGCCGATCTTTCGCCAGCACGTCGATCAGTGCGCCGACCTGTTGCGGCCGCATCTTCCCGCAGACGGCATCCGCGATCTGCGCGACGTGCTGTGGAGCGACTCGGCGCTGCTTGATCAGACCATCTACGCGCAGCCCGCGCTGTTCGTGATCGAGTATGCTCTGGCGCAGCTCTGGATCAGCTGGGGTGTGCAGCCGCAGGCGATGATCGGTCACTCGATCGGCGAATATGTCGCGGCCACGCTGGCGGGCGTGCTCAGCCTTCAGGATGCGCTGATGCTTGTCGCGGCGCGTGGACGGCTGATGCAAAGCCTGCCGTCAGGATCGATGCTCAGCGTGGCGCTGCCTGAAGACGAGCTACAATCGCTACTCACATCTGAGATCAGCCTGGCGGCGGTCAACACGGCCGGCTGGAGCGTCGTGTCGGGGCCGGAGGCGGCGATTCGCAGGCTGGAGCAGCGGCTGCTCGATCAGGAGATTCAGTGTCGCCGCCTGCACACGTCGCACGCCTTCCACTCAGCCATGATGGACCCGATTCTTGACGAGTTCACTGGCGTCGTGCGCCGCGCCCGCCTCAATCCGCCGCAGATCCCGTTTATCTCGAACGTCACCGGCACGTGGATCACGGCCGAAGAAGCGACTGATCCACGCTATTGGGCGCGGCATCTGCGCCGAACTGTACGCTTTGCGGACGGAATTCATGCGCTCATCCAGGAACATTCAACGCGGGTGCTGCTGGAAGTTGGCCCGGGAACCACGCTCAACCTGTTTGCGCGCAAAGCTCCAGGCGCCGAGCTGGTGATCTCATCGCTGCGCCATCCCCAGGATCAGCGGAGCGACGACGAGTGCCTGATGACGGCGCTGGGCCAGCTCTGGCAGGCCGGAGTCCCGATCGCCTGGCCGCAGGTCGTGGCGCACGAGTCGCGCCGCCGTGTTTCACTGCCGACCTATCCATTCCAGCGCAAGCGCTACTGGATCGCGCCAGGGGCAGTGCAGGGCGAGGCGACGATTCAAACTGCGACGGCCGGCAAAAACCCGAACCTCGACGAGTGGTTCTACGAGCCGACGTGGCAGGCTGTGCCGCTCGCCGGGCAATCCGCCGCCTGGGAGTCGCAGCGCGCAACCTGGCTGATCTTTGCCGATCGCCAGGGCCTTGCCGATGCGCTGATCGAGCGATTGACGCGGGCGCAGCAGGATGTGCTGACGGTGCGGATCGGCGAGCGCTTCGGGCGCGTGGACCAGCACACATACACGCTCAATCCAGACAGCCGCGAAGACTACGATCGCCTGCTCGACGACCTGAGCCAGCAGCAGCGCGTGCCGGCCTATTCGCTGCATCTCTGGAATGTCGACGATCACGAGCAATCCGCTGATCGAATGACGCGCTTTGAGCAGGCACAGGCGCTCGGCTTCTACAGCCTGGTATTTTTTACCCAGGCTCTGGCCGCTGCCCGCCTGACAACTCAGCTGCGGCTGGGCGTCGTAGGCAGCGGGCTTCAGCGCGTGATTGAAGGCGATCGCGTGGTTGCAGAAAAAGGCACGCTGCTTGGCGCGTGCCGGGTGATCCCCCAGGAGCAGCTCACGATCACCTGTCAAAGCATCGACATTGGCTCCTCCGAGGCCGATGCAGCGGCGCGCGAGCGTGTCGCCGAGCAACTCCTGGCCGAGCTGACGACCGCCGAGGCCGAGAGCGCCGTGGCTTATCGCAATGGCGAGCGCTGGATTCAAAGCTTCACGCAGCTCGCGACTCACGACACGCAGCAGCGCGAGACGCGCCTGCGTCACGGCGGCGTGTATCTGATCACGGGCGGCCTGGGTCATCTCGGCCTGCTGATCGCGGAGCATCTCGCGCGCACCGTGCAGGCCAAGGTGGTGCTCACAGGTCGCTCGGCGTTTCCTGAGCGGGCCGAGTGGGATGCCTGGCTCAACAAGGACGCCGACGATCCCGTGGCCGAGCGCATCCGCGCTGTGCGCGCCATCGAGGCGCTGGGTGGCGAGGTTCTGATCTGCCGCGCCGACGTGAGCAGCCGCGAGGAGATGCGGGCCGCGATCGAGCAGGCCCGCGCGCGCTTTGGAGCGATCGACGGCGTGTTCCATGCCGCCGGCATCACCGACGAAGCTCACTACGCGGCAATTCAGCAGACCGATCGCGATCAATGCGAGCTGCATCTGCGGTCGAAAGCGCACGGAACGATCATCCTTGACGAGCTGCTGGCTGAGCAGCCGCTGGATTTCTGCGTGCTGTTCTCCTCGCTGGCGTCGATCCTGGGCGGCCTCAGCTATATCGCGTACTCAGCTGCCAACGCCTACCTGGATGCCTTCGCGCAAGAGCACGCGCACAGCAACCGCTGGCTGAGCATCAACTGGGATAGCTGGCACGAGCGCATGGACGACTCCAGCCAGTTGGTCGGGGCCACGCTGTTTGAGCTAGCCATCGCGCCGGCCGAAGGAATCGCGGCGCTGCAACGCGTGCTGGCGCTGGAATCGGCCGCGCAGGTTGTGGTCTCGACCAGCGATTTTCAGGCGCGGATCGACCAGTGGATCAAACTGGAGGCTCTGCGCGGCGGCGACTCCGCATTATTGGCGCCGGCATCCACGAGCCTGTCGCGCAGCGAGCTGGAGCAGCGTTTGATCGCGATCTGGCAGCATGTGCTTGGCGTGACCCAGGTCAGCCTGCATGACAATTTCTTTGATCTCGGCGGAAACTCGTTGAGCGGCATGCAGCTGATCGCCGAGATGAAGCGCGAGCTTAACGTTCAGGTCACGCCCGTTACGCTCTTCGCGGCGCCGAGCATCAGCCTGCTGGCCAAGGAGATCAGCGCCGAGCAGGAGCAGCTCGACAGCGCAGGGGCAACGACGGCGACGGCGCGCGGCGCTCAGCTGGAGCGCGGCTGGACTGAGATCGCGATTATCGGGATGCACGGGCGATTTCCGGGCGCTTCGGATCTGGCAACCTTCTGGCAAAATATCCGCGACGGCGTCGAGTCGATCACCTTTTTCTCGGACGAGGAGCTGCTGGCGGCGGGCGTCGATCCGGCACTGCTGGCAGATCCGAGCTACGTCAAAGCCCGCCCGGTGCTGGATGGCGTCGACGGCTTCGACGCGGCGTTCTTTGGCTACACGCCCCGCGAGGCCGAGCTGATGGACCCGCAGCATCGCGTGTTCCTCGAATGCGCGTGGACGGCGCTTGAGCAGAGCGGCTACAGCCAGCAAGAGGCAGCGCCGCGCACCGCCGTCTTCGCGGGCTCCAGCCTCAGCACCTATCTGCTCAATCTTTACTCCAACCGCGACCTGATCGAGACGATCGATCCGCTTCAAACCGTGATCGGCAACGCGCAGGACTCGCTGGCCACGAGCGTTTCCTACAAGCTGAACCTGAAAGGGCCGAGTTTGACGGTGCAAACCTTCTGCTCGACCTCGCTGGTGGCAGTGCATCTGGCCTGCCAGAGCCTCGCGCGCGGCGAGTGCGACCTGGCGCTGGCAGGCGGCGTCTCGATCCTGGTGCCGCAGGAGAGCGGCTACCGCTATCAGGAAGGCGGCATTCTTTCGCCGGATGGGCACAACCGCGCCTTCGATCAGGATGCGCAAGGAACGCTGTTCGGCAACGGCGTGGGCACGGTCGTGCTCAAGCGGCTGGACGCGGCGCTCGCCGACGGCGACACGATCCACGCGGTGATTCGCGGCTCCGCGATCAACAATGATGGCGCGCTGAAAGCCGGGTACACCGCGCCCAGCGTGGAGGGGCAGGCGAACGTAATCGCCGAGGCCCTGGCGACCGCCGGAGTGAGCGCCGAAAGCATCAGCTACGTCGAGGCGCACGGCACGGGCACGGCGCTGGGCGATCCGATCGAGATCACCGCGCTGACCAAAGCGTTTCGCGCCGATACCGAGCAGACCGGCTACTGCGCGATCGGTACCGTCAAGAGCAACATCGGCCACCTGGATCGAGCGGCCGGCGTGGCTGCGCTGATCAAGACCGTGCTTGCGCTCAAACATCAGCAGATCCCGCCCAGCCTGCATTTCACCGCCAGCAATCCCAAGATCGACTTCGAGCGCTCGCCGTTTTACGTGAACACCGCGCTCACGGAATGGCGCGCAAACGGCACGCCGCGCCGGGCTGGTGTAAGCTCGCTGGGCTTCGGCGGCACCAACGCGCACGTGATCGTCGAGGAAGCGCCGGCGCCGGCTGAGCCGCAGCCCTCGCCGCCGTGGCAGCTCTTGCTGCTCTCGGCGAAAACGGCCAGCGCCCTGGAGCGCAGCGCCGATCAGCTGGCCGGCTACCTGCGCGACCACCCTGCGCTATCACTGGGGAACGTCGCCTATACGCTTCAGGCGGGACGCTGGAGCTTCCCGCACCGCTACGCGCTCGTCTGCCGGGATCGCGACGACGCGCTGCACGCGCTGGAAACGCGCGACCCACGGCGGCTGCTCACAGCGGTGCAAGACACCCGCGAGCGCTCGGTTGCCTTCCTGTTCCCGGGCCAGGGCAGCCAGTACGCCAGCATGGGCCGCGAGCTGTACGACGCGGAGCCACTCTTCCGCCAGCATGTCGATCGCTGTGCCGACCTGTTGCAGCCGCATCTCGACCTCGATCTGCGCGACGTGCTGTGGAGCGACTCGACGCAGCTTGACCAGACGCTCTACGCGCAGCCCGCGCTCTTCACGATCGAGTACGCGCTGGCGCAGCTGCTGTTGAGCTGGGGCATCAAGCCGCAGATCATGCTTGGCCACAGCCTTGGCGAGTATGTCGCAGCCTGTCTGGCGGGCGTTTTTAGCCTGGAAGACGGCATTAAACTGGTCGCGAAGCGCGCTCAGCTGATGCAGGCTTTACCAGCCGGAATCATGGTCAGCGTGGCGGCCAGTCCAGACGCGCTGGCGCCGCTGCTGCGCGATGGCGTCGGCATCGCCGCGATCAACGGGCCGGAGCGGTGCGTGGTAGCGGGAGCGGAGCAGCCGGTCACGGCGCTGGTGGAGCGTCTGGAAATTGCGGGCATCGCCTGTCGCCGCCTGGTGACGGAGCGCGCGTTTCACTCGCCGATGGTCGAGCCGGTACTGGCCGAGTTCGAGGCTGCGGTCGCGGCGATCCCACTGCACCCGCCGCGCATCCCCTTCATCTCCAACGTCACCGGCGACCGAATCACACCGGCAGAGGCGACCGATCCGGCGTACTGGGCACGTCAGATCCGCAGCGCGGTGCGCTTTGCCGATGGCGTCCATGAGCTACTGCAAACTCCCGATCGCGTGCTTGTCGAGGTCGGTCCTGGTCGCGCTTTGAGCAGCCTGATCGGGAAACATCCGGCGCTCACCGGTGAGCATATCGTGCTGGCGACAATGCGCCATCCCCACGATCAGCAGCACGATCGCGCAGTGATCCAGGAAGCTATCGGGCGAATGTGGCTGGCCGGCATGCGCGTCGACTGGCGCGCCTTCCACGCTGGCGCGCCGCGCCGTCGCCTGCCGCTGCCGACGTATCCGTTCGAGCATCAGCGGTTCTGGATCGCGCCGCAGCCTGATAGCGCAGATGAGAGTCGAGCCGCGCGGACCGGTAAAACGCTGAGCCCGGCGCACTGGCTCCACACGCTTAGCTGGAAGCGCGTCCGCCTGCCGCGTGCTCACGCCTCGGGCGCGTCCGCCGCGCCGCGCTCCTGGCTGATCTTTGCCGACGACGATGCCCTGAGCAACAAGCTTATGCAGCGGCTGGTCGACATGGGCGATCAGGTTGTAGCGGTGTATCCTGGAGCGCGCTTCGAGCAGCCGGACGCCAATCGCTACTCGCTCGATCCGCACGCGCCGCAGCAGTATCAGCGTCTCCAGGCAGCTTTGCGCGACGCGGGTCAGGTGCCTACGGGCATCGTCCACCTGTGGAGCGCCACGCCCGGCACGCCGTCGCTTGATGCCGCCCCGATGATCGATACACACTACCGTGGGCTGTTCAGCCTGCTTGCCCTGGCACGGGCCTTTGATCAAGTTCAAACAACACAGCCGCTCACACTGCGGGTGATAACGAGCGGGACGCAGAGCGTTCACGGCGACGAGCCGCTGAGCCCGGCACGCGCGGCTGTGCTGGCGGCGTGTAGACAGATCACGCGGTCGTATCCGCAGCTCGACTGCCGCCTGGTAGACATCGCAGGTGATCACGCGGACCCTGCCCTGCTTGCCGACGAGATCACGCGAGATGCGCCGGAGATGTTGGTGGCGTACCGTGGCGGTCAGCGCTGGGTTCCGGCGCTGGAGCCGGCTGAATCGCTTGAGCCCGGCGATCCGGCAGGCGCAGTGAGCGACGGCGGCGCGTACCTGATCACCGATGGGCTGGCGCTGCCCGGCTATCGCTTCGCCGAGTACCTGGCGCAGACGGCGAGCGCCCGGCTGGTGCTGACCGATCGCGTGACACTGCCGCCCCGCGACGAGTGGCCGGCCTGGCACGCTGCCGACGAGCTGTCCGCATCGCAGCAGCGCTGGCTGGACCAGGCTCTCGTGGCGCAGCGGCGGCTCCCCTTCGATCTCAGTGTGCACCGGGCGTTTATCGACGAGGTCGAAAGTAGACTGGCGCATGAGCTGCCGGTCGAGGCGCGGCCTGCGAATCTGGAGCAGGACTCGAATCTGCTCTGCTCCAGCTACATCTGGGAATATCTCGTCGCCGGCGAGATCGATGTGCGCCGGGGCAGCGACTACACCCGGGACGAGCTACAGCAGCGGCTCGGGATCGTGCCGAAGTTTGCCCGGCTCTACAACTTTATGCTCGCGGCGCTGGCCGAAGACGGCATTGTCGAGCTGGCGGGCGACACGATCCGCTTTGTGGGTGCGGCGCGAGATGCCGAGCAGCTTAAGCAGGAGCTGAGCCGCACCTATCCCGCGTCGGCTGAGGGCTTCAAGGTGCTGGAACACTGCATTCGCAGCTATCCCGAGGTGCTCACCGGTCGGGCCGAGCCGATCGGCGTGCTGTACCCGCAGGGAAACACCGACATGATGCGGGCGATCGAAGCGAACCAGGCGCGCTTCTCGAATATCCGCAGGTGCCGGGCGCTAATCGCCGATCTTGTCGGCCGGATTGCACAGGAAACACCGGAGCGCACGCTCAGAGTACTTGAGGTCGGCGCGGGCGAGGGCAATCTCACCTGGGAGCTGGCCGATGGGCTCCGCTTCGCGAATGTCGAGTATCACGTTACGGATATTGGGCGCTCCTTCGTGTTGCAGGCGCAGAAGCACGCCGCCGAGGCAGGCTATGATTTTATGCGCTTCGACACGCTGAACATCGCTCAAGATCCGATCATGCAAGGCTTCGAGCCGCACACCTTCGATATTATCCTGGCGGCGGAAGTGATCCACGCGACACCAGATATTGTGGCGACGCTGGGCAACCTCCAGCAGCTGCTGGTTCCCAACGGCGCGCTCTGCATCATCGAGGCCACCCGCATCGAGCGCTGGGCGAATCTCGTCTGGGGCCTGCTCGACGGCTGGTGGCACTTCACCGATCAAGAGCTGCGCCAGACTTCGCCGCTGCTGCCGCTGGAGCAATGGGAGCGCCTGTTTGACCAGCAGGGCTTCGCGAACATCACGCTCCATCCGCGCGCCGAGCAGCAGAGCAGCGAGGACTACGGCCTGATCGTCGGCCAGCGATCGGAGCAGATCAGCGCCACAGCCGACAAGCGCTGGCTGGCGGCGGCGCGTGAAGAGCAGCTCGTGTCGGTTCGCGACAGCCTTAAGCGCTTGGAGTCGCTTGAGGCGCTGGGCGCTCAGGTGCACGTCGTCACGGCGGCGGAGCACGCCGAGCACCTGCACGCCGCCGTGAGCGAGGCGAAGCAGCACTTCGGCGCGCTGTACGGCGTGATCCACAGCGTACGCCCGAAACACTTCACGACGCCCGAAACACCGCCACGTGTCGTCGGGGCCGAAATCCAGCGGCATCTGCGTGAGCTGACTGCGCTTGAGCAGGCGCTCGACGGCACGCCGCTCGATCGGGCGCTCCTCGTCACGGCGGGCGCCTCGTGGATCGATGGCACCGGCGATCTCGCGGCGCTGGCGACCATGTGTGCTCACGACGCCTACGCGCAGGCGAGCCAGAGCAACCCTCGGGTTAGCTGGACCAGCGTCGACTGGCTGGTTCAGCCGGGCGTCCCTGGCGCTGCCGAGCAGATCGCGGTGCGGCAGATTCTCAGCCTCGACACGCCGCAGATCATCGTCTCGTCACAGGCCGTTCCCAGGAGCTGGAACACTGCCGGCGAGATCGCCGCGCTGCCGGAATCGCCCGCCGCCGCTCCACGTTTGCATCCACGGCCGCAGCATCTTGGCCCATACGTGCCGCCCCAGACCGATGTCGAGCGTCAGCTAGCGCAGTGCTGGCATGATGTGCTCGGCATCGATCAGGTGGGCGTCGAAGACGACTTCCTGGCACTTGGCGGCGACTCGCTTCAGGCTACGCAGCTGCTCTCGCGCATACGCCAGAGCTTCTCGGTGAACCTGGAGCTGCGCGCCTTCTTTAGCGCGCCGACTATCGCGGGAACGGCCCGCGCCATCGCGGAGCTTCAATCGCAGGCGGCCCAGAGCGACGAGCACGAGATCCTTGATATTTTGCGCCACCTGAAAAACCTCTCGCCCGAAGAGATCGCCGCCGAACTTCAACGCCGCAAGCACCTGATACAGGAGACCTAAGTCGTGAACGACCTGCATAAACACCTGGCCGACCTGACTCCCGAACAGCAGGAGTTGTTCAGACTGCTCCTCAATGAGCGGCGGGATCAGAAACAGACAGGTCCGCAGACGATTACTCGTCGCCGGGATCAAAGCACGGCTCCACTCTCCTTCAGCCAGCAGCGACTCTGGTTCCTTGAGCAACTCGATCCGGGCACGGCGGCCTACAATCTGCCGCAGGCGGTGCGTCTGCAAGGCCGGCTCGACGTCGATGTGCTGCGCCGGAGCCTCAACGAGATCGTGCGCCGCCACGAGTCGCTGCGTACGACCTTCGCGGCCAGCGAGGGAGAGCCGCACGCCGTGGTTGCGCCGGCTTTGGAGCTGGATCTACCGATCGTCGATCTGCGCGACCTGCCGGTCGATGAGCGCGAGCAGACGATTCAGCGGTGGATGCAGACCGAGGCGACACAGCCGTTTGACCTCCAGCGCGGTCCGCTGCTGCGCGTGCGGCTGCTGCGCCAGGCTGCCGACGAGTACATTCTGTTGATCAACATTCATCATATTGTCTCGGATGGCTGGTCAAACAGTGTGCTGATCCGCGAGATCGCCGCGCACTACCAGGCGTTTGCGGCCAATCAACCCTCGCCGCTGCCCCAGCTGCCGATCCAGTACGCCGATTTCGCGGCCTGGCAGCGCGAGTACTTGCAGAGCGAGGTGCTCGATCGGCACATGAGCTACTGGAAGCAACAGCTGGACGGAGCAGCCACGGTGCTGGCGCTGCCCACGGATCGCCCGCGCCCGGCGGTGCAGACCGTAGCCGGAGCCCGACACTATATCCGCGTTCCCCAGCGCCTCACGGAGCGGCTCAAACAGATCAGCCAGGAGGCAGGAGCCAGCCTGTTTATCACGCTGCTGGCGGGCTTCCATGCGCTGATGTACCGCTACACGGGCCAGGACGATATTTTGGTGGGCTCACCCGTGGCGAATCGCAACCGCGCTGAGGTCGAGCCGCTGATCGGTTTCTTTGTGAACACGCTGGTGCTGCGCTCGCGCTTCACGCAAGGAATCACCTTCCGCGAGCTTCTCCAGCAGACGCGGCAGGTCGCGCTCGAAGCCCAGGATCACCAGGATCTGCCGTTCGAGAAGCTGGTCGAGGATCTGCACGTAGCGCGTGACCTGAGCCGTAACTCGCTGTTCCAGGTGATGTTCGCGCTCCAAAACGCGCACCTCCCCGATCTCTCGTCGCCCACGCTGGAGATCACGCCGCTGGAGACCGACAGCAACACGGCTTTGTTCGACCTGTCGCTGGACTTGTACGAAACGTCGCATGAGCTGCGCGGCTGGTTCGAGTACAGCACCAATCTTTTTGACGGCGCGACGATCGAGCGTATGGCCGAGCACTTCATCAATCTGCTCGACGATCTCAGCGCGCAGCCCGACCAGCCGATCAGCCGAGCGCAGATGCTCTCGGTCGCCGAGCGAGTACAGACGCTGGTGGATTGGAACGCGCGGCGCCTGGAAAATCCCGCCGGCCGGTTCGCGCATCATCTGTTCGAGGAGCAGGCCGCCGGTCATCCAGACAACATTGCCGTCGTTTTTGAAGATCGGCAGCTCACCTACCGGCAGCTCAACGGCTGGGCGAATCAGGTAGCGCGGCAGCTGCGCGCCGCCGGCGTCGGCAAAGGCGCGTTTGTCGGCATCTGCATGGATCGCAGGCCAGTGCTGATCGCCAGCATTCTGGGCGTGCTCAAAGCGGGCGCGGCCTATGTTCCGCTCGATCCGACCTATCCACGCGAGCGATTGGACTATATTCTCGGCGATACCGGAGCCGTGGCGCTGCTGACGCTGCCGCCGTTCGTGGAGCGCCTGCCCGCTGCGCGCCCGCCAACGATCTTGCTCGACGCCGAGCAGCCCGGCGATCTCCTCGATCTGCCGAACGTCGAGAGCGGCATCACGGGTGAGTATCCGGCCTACATCATCTACACCTCCGGCTCGACCAGCCAGGCCAAGGGCGTGGTTGTCACGCATGGCGGCCTGGTCAATCTGGCGCGCACCTGCGCCCACGGCTATGAGCTGCACACCGTCGCGCGCACGCATCTTCAGATGGCGCGCTTCACGTTCGATGTGTTCACGGGCGATCTGGTGCGCGCCCTCTGCACGGGCGGAAAGCTCGTCTTATGTCCACACGAGCTGCTGCTCGACGCGCCGTACCTCTACGCCCTGATGCAGCGGGAAGCGATCGACTGTGGCGACTTCGTGCCGGTCGTGCTGCGCAATCTGATCAGCTACATGGAGCGCAACAACTACCGCTTTGAGCATATGCGCGTGCTGGTGTGCGGCTCCGATAGCTGGTTTGTCGGCGAGTACCGGCACGTCCAGCAATTCTGCCGGCCCGATGCGCGGGTGATCAACGGCTTCGGCATCACCGAAACCACGATTGACAGCGCCTATTTTGACGGCGATACCACAGGCTTCTCAGCCGACCAGATGGTACCGATCGGCCGGCCGTTTCCCAACACCCAGTTTTATATTCTTGACGACGAGCTACAGCCGATGCCCATCGGCGTGCCGGGCGAGCTGTACGTGGGCGGCACCGGCCTGGCGCAGGGCTATTTGAACCAGCCCGGCCTGACCGCCGAGCGCTACATTCCTCATCCCTTCAGCACGACGCCCGGCGCGCGACTGTACAAAACCGGCGATCGCGCGCGCTACCGCGCCGACGGCAATGTCGAGTTTCTGGGGCGCATCGATCGGCAGCTCAAGGTACGCGGCTTTCGCGTCGAGCCGGGCGAGATCGAGTCGGCGCTGATGCAGCATCCCGGCATCCACGAGGCGGCGGTGATTGCGCAGAGCACGGGCGAGAACGATAACCGGCTAGTGGCGTATGTGACGGCAGAACCAAGAACCAAGAACCAAGAACCTAACGAAGAACAAGGGAACAAAGAAACAAAAGAACAAAGTATCGAAACTCTCCCCTCGCCTATCGCCGACGAGGCGGAGGCCCGCCGAGGAGTGGGGAAGGGGCCGGGGGTGAGGGCCACTGAGGGACTAAACACAGATGCTCTCCGTCGCTTCTTGCAAGAGAAGCTGCCCGACTACATGATCCCGACGCTGTTTATGGTCCTGGACGCGATGCCGATCAGCGCGAACGGCAAGATCGATCGGCGCGCATTGCCGGCCCCAACGCTGGATCGAGCCGATCTCGCCACAGCCTATATTGCGCCGCGCACCGCCGTCGAAGAGGTGCTGGCCGAGGTCTGGGGCCGCGTGCTCGACCTTGAGCGGATCGGCGTGTACGACAACTTTTTTGAGATGGGCGGTCACTCGCTGCTGGCAACCCAGGTCATGGCGCGCGTTACATCGACGTTCGACGTGGATCTGCCGCTGCGCGTCCTGTTCGATCACGCGACGATCAGCGGCCTCGCAGCGCAGGTCGAGAGCGCCCGCGAAAATGCGCAGGGCCGCAGCTCGCCGCCGGTTGTGCCCGTGGCGCGAGATCAGGATCTGCCGCTTTCCTTCCCACAGGAGCAGCTGTGGGTGATCGATCAGTTCTCGGGCCGCAATGCCGCGTATGTTATTCCGGCGATGATGCGGCTCAGCGGGCCGCTTGATGTGAGCGTGCTGCCGCGCTGCTTCGATCTGCTCATGGAGCGCCACGAGATCTTTCGCACCACCTACGGCTACCGGCAGGATCGCCCGGTTCAGATCGTACACCCGCCGAGCGCCGCGCCGATGACGACCATCGATCTCCGGTCGCATCCCGCCGCCGAGGACGAGGTGATGCGTATCGCGAGCGAGCTTTCGATGCAGCCGATCGATCTGGTCGACGGGCCGATCGCGCGCGGCGTGCTGTTCCAGCTCGCGGCAGACAACCATGTGCTGCTCTTCCTGATGCATCATATTGTAATCGACGAGTGGTCATCCGATACGATCGTGGACGAGATGCGCGAGATGTACCTGGCGTTCACGCAGGACCGCGCGCCTGCGCTGCCCGCGCTGCCGGTGCAGTACGCCGATTTCGCCCACTGGCAGCGTAGCTGGTTCCAGGGCGAGGTTTTGGAGCGCGAGCTGGCGTACTGGCGGCAGCAGCTCGCCGGCGCGCCCGATCTGATCGATCTGCCGCAAGATCGTCCGCGCCCGAGCGTCAAAACCTTTCAGGGTCGCTACCAGACCGTCAAGGTTCCGCCGCGCCTGGCCGCAGACTTGAAGGCGCTCAGCCGGGCCAGCGGCGCGACCACGTTCATGACCTTGCTGGCCGCCTTCAACGTCTTGCTCTACCGCTACGCCAGCCAGACGGATCTCGTGGTCGGCACGCCGATCGCCAACCGCGCCAAGCTGGAAGTCGAGCGCGTGATCGGCTACTTCCTCAATACGCTGCTGATCCGCTCGGATCTGTCTGGTAATCCCACCTTCAGCGAGCTGGTCGAGCGCGTGAGATCTACCTGCCTGGAAGCCTACGCGCATCAAGATCTTCATTTCGAGAAGCTGGTTCAGGAGCTGCGGCCGCAGCGCGACAACAACCGTAATCCGTTCTTCACGGTGATGTTCGTGCTCAACCAGAACTACCCAACGCCCGATGTGCATGTCGGCGATCTCACGGCCAGCTACATGCCGATCCCGCGCGACGTGGCTCGCTTCGACCTGATCATGTACTACTTCGAGTCGCCCAGCGGCGATGCTGTGCAGCTGAACTACAACACCGACATCTTCGACCACAGCTCGATGACGCGCATGCTGGAGCACTTCATGACCTTGCTGGAACATGTGGTCCAGCATCCCGCGCAGCACATCGATCAGCTGCCGCTGATGCAGCCGTGGGAGCAGGAGCGCGTGCTCAGCACCTGGAACGAGACCCACCAGTCGTATCCAGGCGAGCGCTGCCTGCATGAGCTGCTCGAAGCTCAGGCCGCCCAAACGCCGAATGGGATCGCGCTGCGCTATGGCGAGGAAAGCCTGACCTATGCGGCGCTGAACGCCCGCGCCAATCAGCTGGCGCATCATCTACAAACCCTGGGCGTTGGGCCGGAAACCCTGGTTGGCATCTGCCTCGATCGCTCGATCAAGCTGGTGGTTGGCCTGCTGGCGATCTTGAAGGCGGGCGGCGCATATGTCCCGCTCGATCCCGGCTATCCCGCCGAGCGACTAGGCTTTATGCTGGAGGATACGCAGGCGCCCGTCGTCATCACCGAGCAGCGCTTTCACGCGCTTCTGCCGTCCGACACGGCGCAGCTGCTCGATCTTGACTCCGCCTGGGCAACAATCGCCGCGTACCCACAAACCGCTCCGGACAGCCCGACAACCGCCGACAACCTGGCGTATGTGATCTACACCTCGGGCTCGACCGGACAGCCCAAGGGCGCCATGAACACCCATCGCGCGATCGTCAACCGCTTGTTGTGGATGCAGGATGAATATCAGCTGACGGCGGAAGACCGCGTCATGCAAAAAACGCCCTTCAGCTTCGATGTGTCGGTCTGGGAGTTTTTCTGGCCGCTGATCACCGGCGCGACACTCGTGGTCGCCCGGCCTGAAGGCCACAAAGACCCGGCCTATCTGGTCGATCTGATCGCCAGCCAGGGCATCACCACCCTGCATTTCGTCCCACCGATGTTGCAGGTTTTTCTGCAAGAGCCGAGTCTGGATCGCTGCCGCACGCTCAAACGGGTGATCTGTAGCGGCGAGGCGCTGCCCTTCGATCTGCAAACGCGCTTTTTCGAGCGCCTGGACTGCGAGCTGCATAACCTGTACGGGCCGACCGAAGCCGCCGTCGATGTGACCTACTGGCACTGCGACCGGGCCAGCACGCTACCGACCGTCCCGATCGGGCGTCCCGTGGCGAACACCGAGATCTACCTGCTGGATCGGCAGCTTCAGCCCGTGCCGATCGGCGTGCCGGGTGAGCTGTATATCGGCGGCGTGCAGCTGGCGCGCGGCTACCTCAACCGGCCCGCGCTCACGGCGGAAAAATTCATTCCTGATCCGTTCAGTGGTGAGGCCGGCGCGCGGCTGTATCGCACGGGCGACCTGGCGCGCTTCCTGCCCGACGGCGCGATCGAGTACCTCAACCGGCTGGATCATCAGGTCAAGATTCGCGGCTTCCGCATCGAGCTGGGCGAGATCGAGGCCGTGCTCAGGCAGCATCCGCATATTCGTGATGCGGCGGTCGTCGCGCGCGCGGACGGAGCACAGCCCGATAAGCAGCTGATCGCGTATGTCGTGCCGGACGCACAGCAGCCCGCCGAGCAGGCCGTGCAAGACTTTCTCAAAACGCGGCTGCCCGCCTATATGCTTCCCAGCCGCCTGGTGACGCTAGACAGCTTCCCGCTCACGACCAACGGCAAGCTTGATCGCCGGGCACTACCAGCGCCCGATCCCACACGGCCGGAGCTGGAACGAGCGTATGTCGCGCCGCGCAACGCCACCGAGACGGTGCTGGCCGAAATCCTGGCCGAAGTTCTCGGCGTCGAGCGGGTCGGCATTCACGACGACTTCTTCGCGCTGGGCGGTCACTCGCTCAATGCCACACAGATCATGGTACGGGTGCGGGAGATCTTCCGCACCGAGATCGCGACCGCCGCAATCTTTGACACGCCGACGGTCGCCGGATTTGCGCAGGCGCTCACGGCGCAAGAGGCAAAGCCGGGCCAGATCGAGAAGATCGCGCAGCTCCACCAGCGGATCAAGCATCTGTCGAAGGCCGATCTGCAAAAGATGGTGCAGCAGAACAAGCAGCAGTAAAGCGAACTCCGGCGATCCCGCGCCCGGGGATGAGTCGGGGGATGGAATAAAGGATGTGCAATGTTCATGGATAACTCTGGATCACCCGAAGCCGCCGAGCTATCGAGCGAGGAACTTGAGCTGCTGGCTGCCCTGTTTGCGGCGGACGAGCAGGCGCAGACGGCAGGCCCAACCAGCGCGCTGCGTCAGACAGTCGAGCAGCTGCCGCTGTCGTTTGGGCAAAAGCGCCTGTGGTTCCTCGATCAGCTGGAGCCGGGCAATCCCGCCTATAACATCCCGTTTGCGCTGCACCTGCGCGGGCCGCTGAGTCCCGCCGCGCTGGAGTGGAGCCTGAACGAAGTTGTCAGGCGACACGAGGTGCTGCGCACAACCTTTGCCCAACGAGAAGATCAGATCTTCCAGGTGATCGCGCCTGAGCAAACCGTTACCATCGAGCAGGTCGATCTGCGTGGATTGCTGGACGAAGAGCGCCAGGCGCAGATCCGATCGTTTGCCGAAGCCTCCGAGCTGCACGCCTTCTCGCTGGCGCGCGGCCCGCTGCTCAAGGCAACGCTGGCCCGGCTCGACGAGGAAGCGTGGGCCTTCTTTCTCAACATCCATCACATCGTGTTCGACGGCTGGTCGATTGCGCTGTTTACCCACGAGATCATCGCCTGCTACGAAGCCTACCAAACATCGCGGCCCGTGGATCTGCCGCCGCTACCGATACAGTACGCCGACTACGCGATCTGGCAGCAGCAGCAGGCACAGGTGGAGCGATTTGAGCAACATCTGGCCTACTGGCGCGAGCAGCTCGCCAATCTGCCGGTGCTGAATCTGCCAACCGATGAGCCGCGCCCGTCGCGCCGCACGAGCAGCGGTGGCGCAGTGCCAGTCACGATCGAAGCGTCGCTGTACCGGCAGCTGACGGCGCTGAGCCAGCAGAGCGGCTGCACGCTGTTCATGACGCTGCTCGCGGTCTGGCAGGTCTTGCTCTCGCGCTACAGTGGGCAGCTCGACATCGCGGTTGGCTCGCCGGTCGCGGGGCGGCTCCACTCCGAGACTGAGCCGCTGATCGGCTTCTTTGTGAACACGCTGGTGCTGCGGACAGATCTGACGGAAAATCCCGGCTTCCGAGCGCTGCTTGAGCAGGTGCGCAGAACAACGCTGACAGCCTTCGATCACCAGATGGTTCCGTTCGATCGGCTGGTGGAAGAGCTGCAACCGGAGCGCAGCCTGAGCCACACGCCGCTGGTGCAGACGATGTTCACGCTGCAAAACTTCGGCGCGGAGACGATTAGCGCGGCCGGGCTTGCGATTAGCCCGCTGGTCTTCGAGAGCAAGATCGCCAAGTTCGACCTGATGCTGACGCTGTCGGAGCATCCCGACGGCCTGAACGGCGAGCTTGAGTACAGCACCGATCTCTACCGAGCGCCGACGATCGAGCGCATGATCGGTCATTTCCACACGCTGCTGACGGCGATCTGCGCCAATCCCGATCAGCCCGTCCTGAGCCTTCCGCTGCTGACGGCGCCCGAGCGCGAGCAGCTGCTGGCGACATGGAACACGACAGCGGTCAGCTATCCGCAGGCGCAGAGCCTGGTCGCGCTGATCGAGGCGCAGGTGGAGCGCACTCCCGACGCGGTGGCGGTTGAGTTCGAGCAGACGCGCCTCTCGTACCATGAGCTGGATCGGCGGGCGAACCAGCTGGCGCACCACCTGCGGCAGCTTGGCGTTGGCCCCGATGTGCGTGTCGGCGTCTGCGTCGAGCGATCGCCGGAAATGGTCGTGGGGCTGCTGGGCGTGCTCAAGGCCGGCGGCGCGTATATCCCGCTCGATCCCGAGTATCCGATCGAGCGGCTGCACTACATGCTTGAGCATAGTCAGGCGCCTGTACTGCTGACGCAGCAATCCCTGGCGGATCAGCTGCCCGGCGCGGCGCATGTGATCCGCCTCGACGCCGAGTGGGAAACGATCGCGCGGCAGCCCGCCACCGCGCCAGCCGTCGCTGTGCAGCCCGACAACCTGGCGTATGTGATCTACACTTCCGGCTCGACCGGCCGGCCCAAAGGCGTGATGATCAGCCACCGCTCGCTGATCAACCATATGCAGTGGATGATCGAGGCGTTTCCGCTCGCCGAGCACGATCGGGTGCTGCAAAAAACGCCGTTCAGCTTCGATGCCTCCGTGTGGGAGTTTTACGCGCCGCTGCTCACAGGCGCGCGGCTGGTGATGGCGCGGCCGGGCGGGCATCAAGAGATCGACTACCTGATCGACACGATCGCCAGGCGCGGCATTACCACGCTCCAGGTTGTTCCTTCGGTGCTAAAGGTCTTGCTTGAGCACGGCCTGGACACCTGCGCCTCGCTCACACGCGTATTCTGTGGCGGCGAGGCGCTAGCGGCGGAGCTTGTCGCTCGCTTCTTTGAGCGGATGAGCGCGGAGCTGATTAATCTGTACGGCCCGACCGAAGCAACGATCGAGACGCTAACCTGGCCGTGTTCCGCCGATCAGCGCCAGCAGGCCATTCCGATCGGCCGTCCGATCAGCAACGTGCAGGCGTATATTCTTGATGCCCACCAGCACCTCGTGCCGAGCGGCGTGCCCGGCGAGCTGTATCTGGGCGGCGTCAGCCTGGCGCGTGGCTATCTCAACCGACCGGATCTCACCGCCGAGAAGTTCGTTCTCGATCCCTTCTCACACGCGGCTGGTGCCCGCCTCTACCGTACCGGCGACCTGGCGCGCTATCGTGAACACGGCGTGATCGAGTATCTCGGGCGGATCGACCACCAGGTGAAGCTGCGTGGCTTCCGCATCGAGCTGGGCGAGATCGAGTCAGTCTTGCGCCAGCATGAGGCCGTGCGCGATGCGGTGGTGCTGCCGCAGAATGAGCGGCTGGTAGCGTACGTGGTTGGGGAACAAAAGAACAAAGGAACAAAAGAACAAGAGCACAAAGGAAGTACCATGACTCCCCTTCTCCTGCCGCAGCGGGAGAAAGGGCTGGGGGATGAGGGCCTGCTCACAAACCAGCGTGAGGGCCTGCGCGCCTTCCTCGCCACACGCCTGCCCGACTATATGATCCCGGCGGTGTTTATAAGCCTCCCCGAGTTGCCGCTGACACCCAACGGCAAGCTGGATCGCAAGGCGCTGCCCAGGCCAGAGGACCAGCCTGGCGATCGGGAGTCGGCCTATGTCGCGCCCACGACGGAGCTTGAGCAGAAGCTTGCCGCGATCTGGCAGGGCGTGCTGAACGTGGAGCGGATCGGCATTCACGACAGCTTCTTTGACCGTGGCGGCCATTCGCTGCTGGCAACGCAGGTGGTATCGCGGCTGCGCGACACGCTGGAAATCGAGCTACCGCTGCGCGCCCTGTTTGAAACGCCGACGATCGCCGGAATGAGCCAGCGCATCGAGGCGACGCGCCAGGCCGATCAGCAGTTCTTGATGCCGCCGCTCAACCGCGTGCCGCGCGATGGTCCACTGCCGCTTTCGTTTGCGCAGCAGCGGCTCTGGTTCCTGGATCAGCTGGAGCCTGGCAACCCTTTTTATAACATTCATACCGCTCTGGAGGTGACCGGCCCGCTCGATCGCCGTGCGGTTGAGCAAAGTCTCAACGAAGTTGTCAGACGCCACGAAGCCCTGCGCACAACCTTCAGCATGCGCGACGATCAGCCGGTCCAGGTGATCGCGCCAGTGCTGAGCATCGAGCTGCCGATTGTGGATCTGCGCGATCTGCCTGAGGACGCGCGCGAGTCGGAGGCGCTGCGGCTCGCCGCCGAGGAGGCTGGCCAGCCGTTTGATCTCCAGCACGGCCCCGTGCTACGCGCCCGGCTGCTATGGCTGGATCACGAGCGCCACATTATGCTGCTGACGATGCACCATATCGTCAGCGACGGCTGGTCGATGGGTGTGCTGGTGCGCGAGCTGTTCGCCTGCTACCGGGCCTACAGCGCGCCGGGCTCAGAGCAGATCGAGACCGGCGCAGCGATCCTGCCGCCGCTCCCGATCCAGTACGCCGATTTTGCAGACTGGCAGCGACAATGGCTCCAGGGCCCGGTTCTCGAAGCGCAGATCGACTACTGGAAGCGCCAGCTCGCCGACCTGCCCGTGCTGGAGCTGCCCACGGATCGACCGCGCCCGCCGGTGTTGTCCTTTCAGGGCGCAAGCCAAACCTTCATGCTGCCGCAGGAGCTTACCTCGGCGCTGCTGCGCGTCAGCCAGCAGCACGATGCCACGCTGTTTATGACGCTGCTGACGGCGTTCCAGATCGTGCTGGCGCGCTACAGCGGCCAAACCGATCTGGCAGTCGGCTCGCCGATTGCCAATCGCACGCGGCGGGAGCTGGAAGATCTGATCGGCTTCTTCGTCAACATGCTGGTGCTGCGCACCGACCTGGGAGGCGCGCCGACGATCCGGCAGCTTCTGGCGCGGGTGCGCGCTACCTGCCTGGATGCCTACGCCCACCAGGATCTGCCGTTCGAGCAGCTGGTCGAGGAGCTACAGCCGGAGCGCAGCCTGAGCTACAATCCGCTGTTCCAGGTGGGCTTCGCGCTTCAGAACGCGCCGCTGGATCTGGTGGAATTGCCGGATCTGCGCCTGCGCCCGATCAACGTCGTCCAGCGCACGTCGACCTTTGACATATCGCTGTTTATGAGCGAGGAGCCGGACGGTATTCAAGGGCTGCTTGAGTACAATACCGATCTGTTCGACGACGCGACGATCACGCGGCTGGTCGGGCATTTCAGCACGGTGCTTGCGGCCATCGCCGCCGATCCCGATCGCTCGGTGGCTGAATTGCCGCTCCTGACCGAGACGGAGCATGAGCAGCTGGCCGTCTGGAACGCGACCGCCGCCCCGATTGCGCAGCAGTGGGTCCATGAGCGCTTCGAGGCCCAGGCGCTGCGAACGCCGGATGCCGTCGCCCTGATCGCCGGGGAGCGCCGCATCACCTACGCCGCGCTGAGCCGTCGATCGAGCCAGCTGGCGCACCATCTGCGCGCGCTGGGAGCCGGGCCGGGTATGCGGATTGGCCTGTACGTCGATCGCTCGCCCGAGCTGGTGATCGGCCTGCTGGGCATTCTCAAAGCCGGCGCGGCGTATGTCCCGCTCGATCCCGAGTATCCCAGGGAGCGGCTCGAATTCATGCGCGACGACGCGGGTCTTGCGATTCTGGTGACACAAGCCTCGCTGAGCGATCAGCTTGCCGCGCCTGCGGTGCGCGTGGTTTGTCTGGACAGCGATGCTGCCGAATTCGACGCGCAGCCTGAGCAAAGCCCGGCCCTTGCGATCGCGCCTGATACGCTGGCCTACGTGATCTACACCTCGGGCTCAACCGGCCTTCCCAAAGGCGTGCTGGTCGAGCATCAGCAGCTGGTCAACACCTTGAGCGCCAGCCAGGCCGCGTTTGGCTTCCGGCCGGACGATCGCATGCCGTGTATCGCCTCGTTCTCGTTCGACATCGCGATCTTTGAGCTGTTCTGCCCGCTGCTGGCCGGCGGCAGCGCCGTGCTGACCACCAAGCAGCAGATTCTGGATCTGCCTGGTTTCGCCCGCACGCTGGAAACCGTTACCGTGCTGCATACACTGCCCAGCCTGATGCGCCAGATCGCCGGGTTTATTCGCGACAACAATCTGCACGATCGCTATGGCTCGATGCGCCAGGTTTTTGTCGGCGGCGACGCGGTTGCGCCCGATCTGCTGGATGAGATCCAAACCGCCTTTCCCAGCGCCAGGATCAACGTGCTCTACGGCCCGACCGAAGCCACAATCATCTGCGCGACACATCCGGTCACAGCGGGTGAGCTTGCCAACAAGCACCTGATCGGCAAGCCCATGCGCAACTCCGAGATCAGGCTGCACGATCGGAATGGGCAGCTGGTGCCGGTGGGCGTGCCGGGTGAGCTGTACATCGGCGGCGCGAGCGTGACACGCGGCTACTTGCAGCGCGAAGCCTTGACCGCCGAGAAGTTTGTCACGATCGACGGCCAGCGCTGGTATCGCAGCGGCGATCTGGCGCGCTTCCTGCCCGACGGCACGCTTGAGTTTTTAGGACGGATCGACCAGCAGGTGAAGATTCGCGGCTTCCGCATTGAGCTGGGCGAGATCGAGGCGCTGCTCAACGAGCATCCCGAGGTGCGCGACTCGATGGTGCTGCCGCGCAGCGACGCGCCATCCGCTGGCGGCTACCCCGATACGCGGCTGGTCGGCTATGTTGTGCCGGCGGCAAGCTCCACAGCAAATACCGCCGCGCAGTCCGCGTACGTTGACGACTGGCAAACGCTCTACGACGAGACCTACGCCGAAGATTCCCTGGACGATCCGGCGTTTCATATTGTCGGCTGGCAGAGCAGCTACACCGGGCAGCCATTCCCGCCCGCCGAGATGCGCGCGTGGCGTGATGCGACGGTCGAGCGCATTCGGCAGCTTGCGCCGCAGCGGATTCTGGAGATCGGCGTGGGCACCGGCCTGCTGCTGTTTCCCCTGGCTGGCGCGTGTACAGCCTATCACGGCATCGACTTCTCGGCGCCCGCGCTGGCGCATATTCGCCGCCACCTGCCGCCCGAGTGGAAGCATGTCACGCTGGCCCAGCGCCGCGCCGACGAGCTTAGCGATCTCCCTCCCGGCGCGTTCGATACCGTGATTATCAACTCGGTGGCGCAGTACTTCCCCAGCGTCGACTATCTGGTCCAGGTGATCAGCCAGGCCGTGACGCTGCTCGCTCCCGGCGGTCATCTGTTCGTGGGCGATATTCGCAGCCAGCCCTTGCTCCAGCCCTTCGCCACGGCGATTGTGCTAGCCCGGACCACACCCGATACCTCGCGCGAAACAGCATGGAGCTTGGTCGAGCAGCAGGTCAGTCAAGAGCGCGAGCTACTGCTTGATCCGGTCTTCTTCCACGCCCTCCGGCTCGCCTTGCCGCGCATCAGCGATGTCCAGGTGGAGATCAAGCGCGGCCAGGAGCACAACGAGCTTACTCAGTTCCGCTATGATGTCACCCTGACAGTTGATGGCGCCTCGGCTGCTCCACAATACAGCAGGCAGCATCACTGGCTTGACGAGTCATGGACGATCGAGCGGCTAGCGGCAGCGCTCGGCGATTTCGACGGCGATTCGCTCCTGCTCCGTTCGATTCCCAGCGCGCGACTTTACGCGCTGGTACAGGCGGCGGCGCTGCTACACGATCCATCAGGGCCACGCACCGTGAAGGATCTTCACGCCGAGCTTGATCGTGAGACGACAGATCCGGTTGATCCCGAAGCGCTCTGGTCGCTTGGCGCGAAGTTTGGC
>DASWTQ010000344.1:0-17574 GCA_036402055.1 Herpetosiphonaceae bacterium | reverse complement strand
CTCGTCAATCTTGACAGGAGATGCTCATTTCACCCATGTAGATCTTGGCTTTCAACTGATCCCCTGACCGGCACCTACCCCTTGACCAGCTCCAGCCGCGCAAAACCCGCCAGCAGCCGCTTGACTCCCTGGCCCACAAACGCCACCGTGACCTCTTCGTCGTCGCCCTGCACCTTGGACGAGACAACGATTCCGTCGCCGAACTGTGCGTGCCGGACCTTCTGCCCGGGTTGGAACTTCGCGTCGGCGGCGGGCTTGAGCGGCGTCGTGTTCTTCTTGGCGCTGCTGCCCCAGCTTGTGGGCGTGCGCGCCTTGCCGGGCGTCGCAGAGCCGCCGCCAAACGACGAGCGATTGGTAAACATCGAGCTTTGACCAAAGCCTGTACGCTCGCGATCGCCGGTTTTCCGCAGCAGATCCTTGGGAATATCCGCCAGAAAGCGCGACGGCGTGCTCATATTCTCGCGTCCGTAGAGCCGCCGCTTGAAGGCATAGAACAGATACAGCCGGCGTCCGGCGCGCGTTGCCGCCACATAGAGCAGCCGCCGCTCCTCCTCAAGCTGCTCGGCGTCCTCCAGCGATCGTGAGTGCGGCAGCAGACCCTCTTCCAGACCGACGATAAACACATTGGGATATTCCAGGCCCTTCGCCTGATGCATCGTGATCAGCGTCACGGCGTCCTGCTCGGTTGCCAGCTCATCGGTAGCGGCCACCAGCGCGACCTCTTCCAGAAACGTCGCGAGCTGCGCCTCACGCGCGAAGTTGATGTACTGCGAGGCGACCGTACGCAGCTCCATCACGTTTTCCCAGCGGTTCTCGCCTTCTTCGTCGCCATGCTCGCGGAGCAGGGCATCGTGGAAGTGAACGCGTTCCAGCGTCAGGTCGAGCAGCTCGATCAGGCCAAGCTCCTCGCGCGCCTTGATCAGCTCGTCGGTCAGATGCAAAAAGCCCAGCAGGCCATTGCGCGCCCGACCGCTGAACGGCGCTTTGATCTCCGAGCTTTCCTCGTCCAGCAGTTGCAGCGCGGTATAGGTCGGCACGCCCAGATCGTTGGCCCAGCCTGCCAGCGCCGCGATCGTCTGCCGCCCGATGCCGGGCGTGGCCTCGATGATTCGCTCAAGGCTCACGCTGTCGAAGGGGTTCGAGATCAGCCGCAGGTAGGCCAGCACATCTTTGATCTCTTTGCGCTCATAGAAGCGCACGCCGCCCACCAGCCGATAGCGCAGGCCACGGGTTAGAAACGCTTCTTCCAGCGCGCGCGACTGAGCGTTGGTGCGGTAGAGCACCGCGCAATCCTTCAGCTCGGTATCGCCCTTGGCCCGCAGCCGCTCGATCTCATCGCAGACCATGCGCGCCTCTTCGTCCTCGTTGTAGGCCTCACGCAGCAGCACCTCGACGCCCTTCTCGTTCTGCGTCCAGAGCCGCTTGGCGCGCTTCCGCCGATCGCTGGCGTTGATCAGCGACGATGCCACATCGAGAATCGCCTGCGTGGAGCGATAGTTTTGCTCAAGCAGGATCAGCTTAGCGTCGGGGAAATCGTCCTCGAACTGAAGCACGTAGCGCATATTCGCGCCGCGAAACGCATACACGCTCTGGTCTTCGTCGCCGACCGCGAACAGGTTGCGGAAGTGACCCGAGATCTGTTTGGCAAAGGCATACTGCACCGTGTTCACGTCCTGGTACTCGTCGATCAGCACATGCACGAAGCGCTTCTGGTAGTGCTCCAGAACAGCAGGCTTGGCGTCGAAGAGCCGCACTGTCAGCCCGAGCAGATCGTCGAAGTCGAGCGCGTTGTTGGCCTGAAGCCGCTTCTGATACGCCTCGAAACAGCGCGCCACGATCTCATCCCAGTAGCTGCGCCCGAACTCCGCGAACTCGGCCGGACCCATCATCTCGTTCTTGGCGCGGGAGATCGCCGAGTGGACGGCGCGCGGCGCGTACTGCTTCTCGTCGAGGTTCAGCTCCTTGAGCACCTGGCGCATCAGCCGCGTCTGGTCGTCGTCGTCATAGACCGTGAAATCGCGGCGGTAGGTGATGATGCCGCGCCGGATCGCCTCGTCGCGGATGCTGGGCGGAATCTGCTGGCGCAGATCCTGGCGGATCGCCACCTGCTCCTGACGTGCCAGACCGGCCAGCAGCTGCTCGACCGTCTCACTCTCGCGGTAGACGATCGCCCGCCGCAGACGGCCTTTGCTCTCGGCATCCTCGCCGCTGACATCAAAGATCAGCACGCTTGCCAGGGCGCCGAGGCGAGCCAGCGCATCGTGGGTTGTGGCGTCGTTGGCGGCGAACTCGACAACGACCTTGCTCCAGCCAAACTTTTCGATCTCCTGGCGCAGCAGCCGCACACAGACCGAGTGGAACGTGCCGACGGTCAGCCGTTTGGTAAGCTCCTCGCCGATCAGCCCCGTCAGACGCTCCTTCATCTCTTTCGCGGCTTTGTTGGTAAACGTCACCGCCAGGATCGCATGGGGATCGACGCCAACCTCGGCGATCAAATACGCGATCCGGTGGGTCAGCACGCGCGTCTTACCGGAGCCGGGCCCGGCCAGCACCAGCACCGGCCCGCCCAGAGCCTGAACCGCGCGCTGCTGCGGCTCGTTCAGCAATTGCAGCATCTGTGAAGCGCCTGTCATCGAGTCTCCTTTTGCAGTAGATCAAGCCCTTCAATTATGCCACAGGCAGACCAAGTGTGCTACACGAAGCGGAAAATGCGCGGAGAAGCGAGGGATACAAAAGAACAAAAGAACCAAGGAACAAAAGAACAAAACGATAGGATCGAAGTCCTTTGTTCCCTTGTTCGCTTGTTCCTTTGTTCGGCCACAGGCCAGGGATGAGGGCCTTTAGCTCCGCCGCCGCAAACCTTCGGCCAGCAGGTTGAAGCCCAGGATCGCTAGCGTGAAGGCACACAGCGGCTCCAGGAAGAGCCAGAGAAAATTACGCTGGCGCAGGCCACGCGCCAGCATCGCGCCCCACTCGGCGTAGAGCGGATCGCCGGCGATCACGCGGCTGCCGACCACATCCACCACGCCACCGCCGACGACGACGTTGAGAAAGCCCAGCTCGGCGATCAGCAGCAGCACCGCCGCAATCGCGTACGACCCCTCGACCAGCAGCAGATCGCGCAGGTTGGGCAGAACATGCCGCAGCAGGATCGCGCCCTTGCCCAGCCCGATCGCGTAGGCCGACTCGACAAAGGGCGAGCCGCGCAGGCCCTGCACCGCCATCCGGCAGCGAACCGCAGTCTCGGCCCAGCCCGTAAGACTCAGCGCGAGCATAAACGGCACGAGCGCGCCTTGCTGGCGAGTCAGGCGGTTGATCAGCAGAATCGGCACGAGCGCGAAAAACAGGCTTGGCACCGCCGACGACACGCCGACCAGCACATCCACCACACGGCTCGTCCGGCTGTACCAGCCCGCGATCATCCCCAGCGCCGCGCCGATCACCAGCCGCAGCAGCGCCGCCGCACAACCGATCACCAGCGTGTAGCGACTGCCGTAGAGCAGACGGCTCAGCATGTCGCGCGCGGCAAGATCGCTGCCGAGCAGCATGCCGGGCGTGCCGGGCGGATAGGGCAGGGCCAGGATCTGGTCGCCGGAAGAAATAATCATCGGCTCGAACGGGTCGTGCGGCGCGATCAGAGGCGCGAACAGCGCGCCAAAGAGCAGAGCGCCAACCAAGAGCGCGCCAAAGATCAGCGGCGGATTCAGCTTCAGCGTCAGCGCGCGCACCCGGCGCGGCAGCGATACTGTGGATACGATGCTCATCTTGCGGCGGCCACCTCTCGCAGGCGCGGATCGGCGCGACGGAGCAGCACACGGCCCAGCGCATCGGTCAGCACAAAAAAGATCACAAACAGCACAGCCGCGCCCGCCGCAACCTCGGTTTCGGTCGCACCGAAATTGCCGGTGTTATTGATCTCCAGCATCTGACGGCCCAGCCCGCCCCAGCCCGACAGATAATCGACGATCACAAAGCCGCCGACGATCACACGCAGCATACCCAGCGCGCTGCCGAGCAGCGGTAGCCAGAGCGCGGGCAGCACATGCCGCCGCCAGAGCGCAAAGCCGCCGAGACCCTTTGATCGCGCCACGCGAATCCACTCCTGGCGCAGCACATCCTCCTGAGCCACCTGGATCGCCCGGCTCATGTAGGCCGCTCCACGCAGCGCCAGCGCTCCCGCCGGCAGCACCAGATGATCGTCGAGACCGTAGCCATAGACCGAGGTCAGCCGCATGCCGGTGCGCAGCGTCAGCGTCGAGATCGCTTCCATCGACAGCAGCAGCAGCGCAAACGTGGGCAGCGACAGCAGCAGCGTGCTCAGGCCAAACAGCACCAGCCGCAGCCAGCCGCCGCGCAGCGTCGCCAGGAGCGCGCCCCAGCCCAGGCCCAGCAGCAGACCCACGCCAAGGCTCACGCCCAGCAGCTCCGCCGAGCGCCGCGCCGCGCCGAGCAGCAGCGCGTCGGCCGGTCGCTGCGTCGCCGTCATACCGAGATCGCCGCGCATCAGCCCTGCCAGATAGGCGCTCACCGCGTCGACATACGATCGCAGACTGGCCTCGTCGCCCAGGAATGCGCGCGGCAGAAAGATCAGAAGCGCCACACCGGCTACACTGATCGCGATTGTCAGCAGCAGCAACAGCAGCTCGCTCAGCACCGGGCCGAGCGCCGCAGCCCGAATCAGCGATGGATTGGAACGTGTTTCTTGAGCCATGACTCCAACGGGGAACGATGACGGATCGATAAGCATCTGCGATCCATGATCGACGATCTTCAACTCACGGTCCAGGTCTAAAGCACCGGGATCGGCCTCCTACTTTGGACTGAGCGGTTTCGCCCTATGGGCAAACAAGGGAACAAGAAAACAAAGGAACAAAAAGCATCCTGAGCGTGTATTTCTTTGTTCTTGAGCCGGGCCCTCATCCCCCAGCCCCTTCTCCCGCTGCGGCAGGAGAAGGGGAGTAGTGGTACTTCTCAGTTCTTAATTTTGTTCTCTGTTCTTTGTTCTTATCACCTTGGTTCTTGGTTCTTGGTTCTTGGTTCTACCGCCACCACCAGCCCATCTTTCGGCATCTTCGTCGGCACGGCGACCGGGCGAAAATCTTGATTGGGCGCCAGCGTGAAGCGATACATGCGCACCAGATGCGAGACCACGATCCGCATCTGCATCTGCGCGAAGGCCAGGCCAACGCAGACGCGCGGCCCGCCGCCGAAGCCGATCAGATGAAACGGCTTCTTGCCCTCCTCACGCGGCGGCGCGAAACGCTCGGGATCGAAGCGCTCGGGATCGTGCCAAAGCTGGGGCATGTGATGTGTCCACACGATCGAGTACATCACCGTCCAGCCTGCCGGGATGCGATAGCCGCCATACTCGAAGGGAGTGATGACGCCGCGAAAGCCCCCGGGAGCCGGAGGATGCAGCCGCTCGGCCTCGCGCAGCACCCGATCCAGCAGCGGCATCTGCTTGAGCTGCGCCAGAGTCAGCGGCCCGTCGCCCGTGAGCTGCATCTGCTCGTCCAGCAGCCGCGCGTAGATGTCGGGCCGGCGCAGCAGCTCATACATGACCCATGTCAACAGCGACGTGATCGTATCGTGGCCGGCCCACAGCAGCACCAGCAGCTCGTCGATCAGCTCGGCATCCGAGAAGCCCACGTCTTGATCGTCGCGAGACTGAAGCAGCAGGCCAAGCAGGTCGTCGTCCGGCGGCTGGACGCGACGATCGGCGATCACGGTCTGAAGCGTGCGGCGCAGCGATTGTCCCGCGATCCAGGCCTTGCCGTAGGGCGTGCCCGGCAACTTCCAGGCCGGCGGCGCGAACAGACCGCCCGTAAAAAGATGAAACTGATCGTAGAAGCGCCGCGCCTCGGATTGATTGCGCGCGCCCAGCATCAGCCGCGCCGCAATATCGAAGCTGAGCTGCTTGAAGCCCTCGAAAAGCTTCAGCCGGCCCCGCCGCGACCATTCGGCGGTGTGCTCAACCGTCAGCCGCTGCATCACCTCGAAATAGCGGCCCAGCATCGCGCCGTGCAGCGCAGGCTGAATCATGCGGCGGTGGCGGCGATGCTCCGCGCCGTCGATCAGCGACAGGCCGTCGCCGATCAGCGACGTGATCGGCTTGCCCCAGCCGTCGCGTGAGGAGAACAGATGCAGATGCGTGCCGAGAATAAAGCGATTGGCCTCGGGGCCGAGCAGCACCGCGCAGGGCCGGCCCATCAGGTGCGTGCGCCAGACCGGGCCGTAGCGCTCGTAGCGCTGCCGGGCAAAGTCGAGCGGATCGCGCACCCAAGGAATCGTCTCGCCAATCCAGGGCAATCCTTGAGCGCCCGGCGGCAGCGGCAGCGAATCGAATACTGAGACAGCCATGCCTGATCTCCTGTCCCGTTACGAGGCGAAGGTATTATAGCGCTGGTGGCAACCAGGAGCCGTAGAAGAGCGGGAGTTAATCAGTGACTGATCGATCTGGAGGAGAAAGCCGCTTCTCGAAGAGCATTCCGCGCCACGCGCCCTGCCCAAACTCGCCGCGCTCCTCAAAGCCCTGCTGGCGATAGTAGCGCCGCAGCGCCGCGTTGCCGGCCCAGCAGTCGAGTCGCAGCCAGTCGATGCCTTGATTCAGCGCCAGACGCTCGACCCAATCCAGCATCAGCCGTCCAAGGCCCTGCCCGGCATATCGTCGATCAGTGGTGAAAGCTTTGAGGTAGAGCGCCGTTCGCGGAGTTTGATTCCATTCGTGGGCGGAGGGTGCCGGCGGCGCGGAAACGATCACGATCGTGCCGAGAATCGCGGCGTGATGACGAGCGACAAAGAACGAGCCCTGGCGAATCCAGGCCACGAAGTCCTCAATCTCCGCAGGCTGCTGCGAAAACGGCTGCGTTCCCCACTGGTCGCTCAAACCCTGCTCGACCAGCCAGCGAACGGCGGCGTCAAAGAGCGCCAGGATCTGCGGAAGATCCTGCTCGGTCGCGGGCTCGATACGAATCGCTGAAAGATCAAGAGGATTCATGCGCGATCCAGGGTTGCGGTGCTAGCCCAGCAGCCGCTCATACACCGCGATCAGACCAGAAGCCAGCTGATCGTAGCCAAAGCAGGCGGCAATCTTTTCACGCGCGCGCTGGCCCATCACCCGGCGCAGCTCGGCGTCCTGCCCCAGCTCAAGCACTCTGGCCGCGAAATCGTCGACATCGTCGCGGCGACACGCAAAGCCGGTCACGCCATCGTCGACGACCTCGGGCAGCGCCGAGGCGTTGGTCGTCACGACGGGCCGACCGCACGCGCCCGCCTCCGCCGCCACGATACCAAAGCCTTCGACGCGCGCCGGAAAAAGCAGAATGTCGCAGCTCTGGTAGGCAGCGACCAGGCCATCGCGGTCGGGCGTGCCGATCGGGATCATGCGCGGATGCGGCGGCGCGGCCTGTACCGACTGGAACGAGGAGGTGTAGTAGAGCACGTAGTCCGAGGGCAGCCGATCCATGATCGCGGGCAGCAGATCGAAGCCTTTGCGCCGCGTGCGATTGCCGACGAACAGCAGCCGAATCCGCCCGTCGCTCGGCGGCAGGCCGTGATCGGTGCGCGCCCAGTCTTCGGTCGGCACGAACACATCGGTATCGATGCCATCGTAGACCACGGTTGTATCGAGCTTGCCGTAGGTCAGCGCGGTCTGCTGCTGCGTGTATTTGCTGACACAGACCACGGCATCCGCTCGGCGCACCGACAGGCCATCGTAGGTGTATTCGACCAGGCGATAAAACAGGCGCTGCTGCGGCGAAGAGTACGGCTGCAACAGCGGATCGGTGGTGAGGTGGTGGACTGTGGTCACCAGCGGCACGCCCCGCTGTTTGAGCGCCCAGGCCACCCGCGATCGACCCTGGATGATGTCGTGGCCGCGCCACCAGCCGCGACCCAGCCCCAGCGGCGCGAGCATCGGCAGGAAATTATGCAGATACGGCAGCCGTCGCAGCGTCGGATCGTGGCCGGCGCGGCGCACCGAGCGCGTGATGTTGTTGATGCCGATGTCCACACCGCCCTTGCCGATCGGCGCGACGTAGAGCGGACGCAGCGTGCGCTGAGACACGGGCAATTCCACGGTTACGATCTCACCGGCTCGGCGACCATCGCGCGTGGCATCGCAGCATCGGTCTGTCCAGGTACCGCGACTTTTTCCGCCAGCACAAAGTACGGACCCGTGCGCAATCGGCCCAGCAGCCGCACATCCAGCTCCATCAGCAGCGTCAGCGCGAAGAGCGCCCAGTAGACCGGGCTGCGCGGCGTCAGCTGGTGGCGAATCCGCCGCCGGGCCACGATCTCGCGCTGCGTGCCGTCCGACGTGGCCTGAGAAGCGGCCGTCTCCAGCTCGGCGGGCTTTGCGCGGCCACGAGCGATCGCGGCCTCGCCCAGCTTCATCAGCACATGCTCCACAAAGCTGGTGATCACCGTGTTCCAGAAGCGCGCCTCGACCACGCGCATGCCGGCTCGCTCCAGCGCGGCCTCGACATCCTCAAACGTTCGCAGCGCCTTGATATGATCCGATTTTCGCCGTGCCTCACGCTCGAAATCATATACGCCGCGCTTGACGAACCATTGGCCGAGCCGCCGCGAGAAGTTGATCAGCGGCTGCACCCGCGACAGCTCCTTGGTGTTGGAGAAGGCCGCGAAGCGTCCACCGGGCCGCAGCACTCGCGCCGTCTCCGCCAGATACGCGTCGATCACGTCGATCGGGAAGTGCTCCAGCACATCCACCGAGAGCGCCTTGTCGAAGCTATCGTCGGCGAAGGGCAGCTTGCGCGAGTCGGCCTGAGCCAGCGCGATCGTCTGGACCGCTGCATCGGCGTAGAGCGTGGCCGGGTCGGAGCCGACCATCAGCCCGACCGCGTCGGCGTTCCAGACGGCGAAACGTCCGTTGCCGCAGCCGTTGTCCAGCACGCGATCCTCGGGCGACAGCCGCAGCATCCGGCGCAGCACTCGCTGGCGCACGCCGGCCGCCAGCAGCGGCGGAGCCGTATCGCGGTAGTCCAGCTCCTCGGCCATATGCTCTTCTTCGGCCACATACTTCGACACATAGTCGAAGCTGGTCGCGCGCGGCATCAGATCGATGTAGCCGTCGTGCTGCGGATACTCCGTGCCGCAGTCGGCGCAGTTCACGGCCGCGCTGGTGACATATAAATTCCGGCTGCCACAGGTCGGACACTGGAGCAGCCGGTAGAGATCTCGGGGAATCATGCGTTATCCTGCACAGTTATAAGCGAGGGGCGGCGTGGCCCCCCACCCTCCACACGGCCCGCGGGCACGGCGAACCGAGAGCAATTCTACCACACTATCGTCATCGTCTTGCAACGTTTCAAAGTTGACACCACTGCTGATGTGTTATAGCCGGAAGCCATGAATATCACCTTCAGCGCCGCAACGATGACAGAAACAGGCCGAATCCACGTTCGATCTGAGCCGAATCGGCCTTTCAACTATCGAAGCTCACGCGAACACTGCGCGAATTTTGCGCGGATGATGCAGGCTCTACGCGCCGGCAAAACGCTCGGTCAGCTCGGCGACCTCGGCGTATTTCTGCTTGAGCGCGTCCAGGCCGTCGCTGGTGACAGCCGGCATGTTGCGGTAGATCTGCTTGTCCAGCATGCGCGCTTTCTCGCCGCCGGGCCAGATCCGCCACGAGTCGTTGTCGATCATGTCGGCGACGATCAGATTTCCTGCGGTGTCGCGGCCAAACTCGATCTTGAGATCGATCAGCGCGACATCGTGAGCGGCCCAGGCTTGCTCCAGCAGCTCAAACACACGGCGGCCCTGCTCGGTCATCGCCGCTACCTCGTCGGCCGTAGCGACGCCGCGCGCGATCATCTCGTCCTCGCCGATCTGCGGGTCGTGATTGGCGTCATCTTTGATGAAAAACTCGACCAGCGTTGGATCGAAGGTCGTTCCTTCCGCCGTCTCGGGGTGCCGCCGCAGATACGAGCCGGTCGCCCGCCGGCGCATCACCACCTCGACCGGGATCATCTCGCAGCGCTGCGTCACCATCTCCACCGCGCTGGGCGCATCCACGAAATGCGTCGCCACGCCCGACTGGTTGAGAAAGCGAAACACGTTGGCGGCGGTGCGCCCGCTGAGCGCGCCCTTGCCCTCGATCTCGTTGCGCCGCGCACCGTCGCCGGCGCTGATCGAATCTTTGTGCACCAGCACCACCAGCGCCGGATCGCTGGGATGCGCGTAGACGATTTTGGTTTTGCCCTCGGCTAATTTCGCGCCGTATTGCATACCTTGCTCCCTTGATCGTTGATCACTCCTCGGCCGATCCTAGACCAGGCGCACGCGCTCGTCGCCCGCAGCCTCAGTCGTGGAGCCGATCACGCGCAGCTCGGGCACGACCGATTGCGCCGTCTCCACGTCGGCGGGGTCCAGGATCACGATCATGCCCAGACCCATATTGAGCGCCCGAAACGCATCGTACTCGCTCATGCCGGATCGCTCAACTAAAAAGCGAAAAATAGGCGAAATTTCCCAGCTTCCACGTTGAACCTCGACGCCGATCCCCTCCGGCAGAACGCGCGGAACGTTCTCCCACAGTCCGCCGCCGGTGATATGCGCCAGACCCTTGATCGGCACGTCGGTGGCAAGCAGCGCCTCGACATGCAGCAGATACGAGCGATGGATCGCCAGCAGCGCCTCGCCCAGAGATTGACCGCCCAGCTCGGCGGGTCTGGCGTCGTAGCCCAGCGGCGCGCAGATGCGGCGGGCCAGCGAGTAGCCGTTGGTGTGCAGCCCCGACGATGGCAGCGTCAAGACGGTATCGCCGGGCTTGATCGTCGCGCCGGTGATCAGCGACTCGCGCGAGACCACACCGACCATCGTTCCGGCCAGATCGAACGCGCCAGGCGCGTACACATCCGGCATCTCGGCGGTCTCGCCGCCCAGCAGCGCGCAGCCCGCCTCGCGACAGGCCAGCGAGATGCCCTCGACCAGCGCGGCGACCTGGTCGGCGTCGAGCTTGGCGGAGGCGATATAGTCCATGAAAAAGAGCGGCCGCGCGCCCTGAACCAGCAGATCGTTGATGCAGTGATTGACCAGATCCTGGCCCACGGTATCGTAGCGATCGAGCGCCGCCGCGATCAGCGTTTTGGTGCCCACGCCATCCGTCGACGCGACCAGCACCGGATCGGCGTAGCGTGTCAGCGTGTCGGCCAGGCTGATCGCGCCGCCAAACGCGCCCATGCCCGCCAGCACTGCCGAGCTATGCGTCGCCCGCACGGCAGCCGCCATCATCTGCTTGGCGCGATTGGCCGTGTCTATATCGACGCCTGCGGATTTGTAATCCATGCCTCGGATCTCCATATCTAGCCAGGACGTGATCAATCACGCCCTAAAAACCTGAGCATCGACAGTTTACGCCGCCACGTAGCCGATCATGTTGCGGAAGATCGCCAGGCCGTCGCCTGCCTGCCGCCGGCTGCGCAGCCAGTCAGGATGGAGCTGCGGCAGATACGCCCGGTCGGGATGCGGCATCAGGCCAAACACGTTGCCGGATGCGTTGCAGATCCCGGCGATCGATCGCGCCGAGCCGTTGGGATTAGCTGGATACTCCCGAGCCGGCGCGTCCTGCTCATCCACGTACTGCACCGCGATCTGCTGATTTGCCGACAGCAGATCCAGCGTCTCCTCGGCGGCCATGAAGCGCCCCTCGCCGTGGCCGACCGGCAGCATAAACGGCTCGTCGATGCCCTGCGTGAACAGGCACGGACTCTGCGTGTTGGCGCGCAGCCGCACCCAGCGGCACTCGTAGTGGCCGCTCTGGTTGTGTGCCAGCGTTGCCAGCTGCCGCGATCCGTTGGTCTCCGATCCTCCCGGCAGCAGACCGGCCTTGACCAGCACCTGAAAGCCGTTGCAGATGCCGAGCACCGGCCGGCCATCGGCCACGAAAGCCTGCAAGCTGTCGCTCAGCCGGTGTACCAGATCGACGGCCAGCAGCTTGCCCGCGCCCAGATGATCGCCGTAGCTGAAGCCGCCGGGAATCACCAGCGCCGCGTAGTCGTCGAGCCGCACGCTGCCCTCGGCCAGCCGGTTAATGTGAACGCGCTCAGCCCGGCCACCGGCCAGCTCGCACGCGGCGGCGGTCTCCTCGTCACAATTTATACCTGCCGCGCGCACCACCAGCACACGCGGCTGTTCCTGAATATTCATGCCATCCACTCCACTAGAATCGTCGCCCTAATGGTATCAGATCATCTCGGCTGATGCAGCGCCGCCCACGACCAGCGGCCAGAATCCGCGTGTGCGCAGCTGCTCCACCGCCAGCTCAACATACTCGGGCTCGATCAAAGCACAGCCCGCGCCCAGCACCTCGGCGGCATCGGCCACACCAGCCGCCGCCAGAATCTGCGCGATCGGCGTGTCCTCAGCTGTCACGATCATCGTCAGCGGATGATGCAGCCGCAAACGTCCGGCGCGCTCGGCCCACAGCGCCAGCTGCGATCGAAACGCCGGCGTCAGCTCCGCGCCTGAGCGCAGCAGTGCCCCCTCGAACTCCGCGATCGGCACGTTCTCTTCCAGCAGCCGCACCATGCCGTCGGCAGCCAGCAGATAGCACGAGTAGTCGCCTCGCGGCGGCAACATCTGTCCGGCCGTGCTCACCAGCTGGATCAGATCCGGGGCGACCGCCAGCGGATGCACCAGCAGCGTCGTAGCGTCGTAGCTAGCCACGGCGGGCGCATCCACCAGCAGCGGCTGTCCGCTGTGCAGCCAGCGTGCGGTCGGCGTGAGCGCGCAGCTCTGGTGATCCACAACGACCAGCCCCAGCCGCGCCAGCTGATGCAGCGATTGGCGGATCAGCGCCAGCGCAACCGTGGGCAGCGTCGAATCGTCGAGCGGTAGGTTGCGAGCAGCGCCTACACGTCCGATCCAGAATGGGCTATCTTCGCTGAACTGGAAGAGCGGCGCGTGCAGCGCGGTGAGCGTGCGGGCAAGCAGCTCGACATCCAGCGGCTGCTGATCGGACCAGAGCAGCCAGCGCCAGACGATCGCGCGGATCGTCGCCTCGTGCTGCGCCACAACCGTCGCGCCGTCGACATCGGGAGCGCAGATCCATACAAACTCGCGGGTCGCGCTTAGATCGCTGACGGGTCGCGACCGCTGCCAGACATCCAGCAGCGCCGTCAAGATCGATCGCGGCGGCTGCTTGCACAGCGCGCTCCACTCGGGCTGCACCTGCCAGCGGCCACGCGCCGGGCCAACCGCGCCCAGCGTGTGCAGCAGCGACAGCAGCAGCGCGAGATCGGCGGCGGGCAGATTTAGCTGGCGGCTCAGCTCGCTCGCGGCCTCGTGTGGCAGCAGCAGCGGCTGGTAGGCGGCAGCGCGATCCGTGCTCATGCGGGAGGGCGTGATCGCCACAGGTCGCAGCTGCTCAAGCGCGGCGGTCAATGTTTCCAGTTTGTAGCGCAGCGCGGCGTACTCCTGCGGCCGCGCGTCAGGCACCGAGCCCGGCAGCGACGGCGGGATCACACACGGCAGCGCGTTGAGCGCCTCGACAGGCACCACCAGCCGCCGCCGATCGCGGAAGCACAGGCCCAGCGAGATCAGCGTCTGCACCTCGTTGGGAATATGCAACCGCGCCAGCAGCGGCTCAAGCTCGGGCCGAATCGCCAGCAGCCGATCGCGCGCCAGCCCCAGCCCACGCTCCTCGTCGACGCTGCCCAGCAGCAGGAGCAGACCCAGCGCCGCGCGCGTGGGCTCCGGCAAGATCTTATAAGCGGCGCGCAGCTGATCGGGCCGCTCCAGCACCAGCGAGAGCCGCTCGACCGCCAGCGCTCGTCGGCGTCCGGCAAACTGCACACCGTAGCGCGCCGCGATCCGATCCAGCTCTTCCCAGGTCGAGCGCGCCAGCAGATCGCGCACAGCCGGCGCCTCACGAAATGATGGTCGTACGCTCATGGCTGCGCTCGCGTTTCGAGCCAGCGCTCCATCGTCCGACCGACCGCCTCCAGGCTCTCGGCGCTGACCTTGTCGATCGTGTCGCCGACAGTGTGCCACGGCGGATAGTCGAAGTCGATCAGATCGACCGCCGGAATATTGCGCTCCAGAAACGGTGTGTGATCGTCGAGCATGGCGTGGCGCAGCTCGGGGATGAACTGCTTGTAGCCCAGCTCGGCGGCGGTCTGCCAGATCGATTGCTTCAGCAGATCGTTGGAGTTGACCTCGTAGTAGAGCTGAAGATCGGCATCGCCGACCATGTCGAGCAGGATCATCGCCTCGGGCGTGACCGTCAGGTTCTGGGCCATGTAGCTCGATCCGGCGATCCAGTCCCAGCCCTCGATGTCGCCGTTATCCTCGGCGTCGAAGAAGGTCAGCCAGACCTCACGGCCCAGCTTGTCGGGATCGATATGTCGCGCCAGCTCAAGCAGCACCGCCACGCCGCTGGCGCCATCGCTGGCACCGGGCACGGGTTCTTGGCGCTTGGTCTCGTCGGGATCTTGATCGGCGTATTTGCGGGTGTCGTAGTGCGCGCCCAGGATCAGCACCGGGCCCGAGCCGCGCTTGGCGATGATGTTGCGCGCGTTGACACCCTGGTACTCGAAGCGCTGCTCCTCGACCGACCAGCCGCTCAGGCTCAGCTGCTGCACGATGTAGTCGCCGGTCTGCTGCCAGCCGGGCGTGCCCGTGTGACGCGGCACCCACTGCATCTGGTCGCGAACGAAGCCCAGCGCGCTCTCGCCGCTGAATTGCAGATCCGGCGCGGGCGGCGAGGCGACCGGCGTCAGCAGCGCGGCCGGGATCACCGGCGTCGGGAAAACGATCGTCGGAACCGGGCTGAAATCCGGCTCACTGATCGGCGTGATCGGCAGATCAGTCGATTCAGGCGTGACCACCGGCTCGGCGGGAGTCGTCGACGCCTCGGGCGTCACAGCTGGCTCGCCTGGCAACGCGGACACCTCGGTTGTGGCCGGCGGGGGGGTTTCGGTCGAGCCGAGTGAGACCGGCTGAGCCGTGCCACACGCGGCAAGCAAGAGCAGAAGCAGCGCGCTGATCGGCCAGCGGCGTGGGCGGACGTTTCGCATAACCCTCCCTGATATACCTTTCTTAAGCCGATGGTGAGTCGGGATCTTCGACGAGCCGTTTACGCACCGCCGCGCCATGAGCCGTCAGACCCTCGGCCAGTGCCAGCCGCTCGGCAGCCGGTCCGATCCGCCGCAGCGCCGATTCGTTCAGCCCCACGAGCGAGATAATTTTGCGGAAATCGTCGACGTTGACCGGCGAGGCGTAGCGCGCTGTCCCGCCCGTGGGCATGATATGACTCGGGCCGGCTACGTAATCGCCCAGCACCTCGAACGAGCGCTCGCCCAGGAAAATTCCGCCGGCGTTGCGCACCATCCCGACGTAGCGCCAGGGATCGGCGACCAGCAGGCATAGATGCTCGGGCGCGTACTCGTTCGACAGCCGCACGGCATCCTCGATCGACGGCACAACCACAATGCCGCCCTGGCGCTCGATCGAGACAGCGGCGATGTCGGCGCGACTCAGCTCTTCCAGCTGCCGCCCGACCTCAAGCTGGACCTGCTCGGCCAGCGCGGCGGAGCTGGTCAGCAGGATCGCGCTCGCCAGCGTGTCGTGCTCGGCCTGCGCCAGCAGATCGGCGGCGGCCAGTCGTGGGTCGGCGCTCGCATCGGCGATCACCAGCGTCTCGGTCGGTCCCGGCAGCGCCTCGATGTCGACCACGCCGTAGACCGCGCGCTTGGCCAGCACCACAAAAATGTTGCCCGGCCCGACGATCTTATCCACCCGCCGCACGGACTCGGTCCCGTAGGCCATCGCCGCGATCGCCTGCGCGCCGCCCAGCTTATAGATCGTCTGCACGCCCGCGATGTCGGCGGCGACCAGCACCAGCGGCGAGATCTGGCCCGTGTTGCGCTGCGGCGGCGAGCAAACCACGATCTCGGAGACGCCGGCTACCCGCGCGGGAATCGCCGCCATCAGCAGCGACGACGGCAGCGGCGCCGTTCCGCCGGGCGCATACACGCCCACGCGCTCCAGCGGCACTACGATCTGGCCCAGCGCGCCCTCGTCACTCCACTCGACCCAGCTCTGGCGCGACTGCTTGCGATGAAAGCGCTCGATCTCGCCCGCCGCCAGCCGCAGCGCATCGATCAGCGCCGGCTCTAGCTGCCGGTAGGCTTCATCGATCTCGGCGTGGCTGACCACAATCGAGTCGAGATTCACGCCTTCGATCTCGCGGCTGTAGCGGCTCAGCGCGGCGTCGCCGTCGCGGCGCACATCGGCGATGATCCGCTCGACCGCCTGCGCCGGCGTGGTTCCCGCGCCAAACATGCGATCCAGACTGGCCTGAACCGGCGGCGCGACGCTCACATCTTCAAATAAACGACGGCGCAGCACGGTCTGCTCGGCCTCGGCTACGTCCGTATAAATTTTAATCATAGCTCCTAACCTTTAGTCGATCTGAAGTGTACCCGATTCGCGCCGCCCGATCGCAGAAGATCGCCGATCAATTCTGCCGATCCCGGCAAAAGTAGCGCTCTTCGCGACGATTGTAGCCCGCGCCCAGCAGCAGCGTTGCGCGCCCGGTGCCGACGCTGCTCGCCAGCTGCATCAGCGTGTCGCGAGTGTGCCGCGCCGGAGCCGACGACCACGCGCCGACCAGGCCCAACCGCCGCGAGGTGGTCTGGAGCCGCCGCACAAACGGCCGCCGCAGCGACTGGTACGCTCGCCCAACGCGATTCAGATTCGCTCCCGCGTGCAGCGCCGGCGCCAGCATCCGCATCAGCACCAGCGCGTCGACCATCGCCGAGTTCGCGCCCTGGCCGATGAACGGCGTCATCGCGTGCGCCGCATCGCCGACGACAAAGACCGGCAGCTTCCACCAGCGCCGCAGATCGACCTCGGCAACCTCGCTATAGTTCGCCTGCGACCAGTCGACCGCCGCCATCAGATCCATGACGCGCGGCCCGAAGATATGCCAGCTTTCGAGCCAGAATTCGAGCTGGCTTTTCTGGATCTTGCGCCAGCCGCCGACCGGCACCGAGCAAAAAACATAGGTTTGATCGCCCGGCAGCGGGCAGATCCCGAAGCGCCGGCCATCCGGCCCCCAGATCTCGCGAATCAGATCGTCGTCGGTGCGCCGCTCGGCGATGCCGCGCAGATACGCCTGCCCGATCGGATGCCGATGGGAGCGCAGCCCGACCGCATCGCGGACCGCCGAGTGGATGCCGTCACAGGCGATCACCAGGTCGCACTCGTGGTCGCAGCCGTTGGCAAAGCGCAGCCAGGCGGTGCCGTTCTCGTAGCTGAGATCCGTACAGCGATGCCCCGTCAGCACGGGCACGCCGGCCCACTCCACGGCGGACAACAAATATTCCTGGAGATGATAACGCATAATCGCGGCGCTGTAGTTGTGGGGAATCGAGAGCTTACGGTAGTCGAAGGTCGATAAGCGCTTGCCGCTGGGCAGCTCCACGGCCAGCGTCGAGCAGGGCCGCATCAGCGGCTTGAACAGATCGAGCAGATCCAGCGCTTCGAGGACGCGCAGGCCGTTGCTGTGCAGCACCAGGCCACCGCCGACTTGCCCGAAATCCAGGG
>DASWTQ010000343.1:0-14902 GCA_036402055.1 Herpetosiphonaceae bacterium | reverse complement strand
GGTGCGCGTCGGCGGCGTGCGCACCAATTTTCGTATGCCCGAGGTGCTGTCGATCGGCCTGGGCGGCGGCAGCATCGTGAGCGCCGAGCCGCTGACAATCGGGCCGCAGTCGGTGGGCTACGAGCTGCATCAGCGGGCGCTGCTCTTCGGCGGCGATGTGCTGACGGCGACCGATATTGCCTCGGCGGCGGGCTACTTCGATCTGCGCGCGCGGAAAGGCGGGCGATCAAAGCTGTCAGCGCTCGATCCTGAGCTGGTCGCGGCGGCAGTCGATCGGATTCATGCCCTGACCGAGGACGCGATCGATCGCATGAAGCTGGTAGCCGACGATCTGCCGGTGATCCTGGTCGGCGGTGGCTCGATCTTGATCAACCGGCCGCTCAAAGGCGTTTCGGAGACGATCAAGCCCGAGCACTTCGAGGCGGCCAACGCAGTCGGCGCGGCGATCGGGCAGATCTCGGGCGAGGTCGATCGTATCTTCAGCCTGGATGAGCTATCACGCGATGCGGCGCTGGCGCAGGCCAAAGACGAGGCACGGGCCAGGGCGATCGCGGCGGGAGCGCTGGCGGAAACAGTCGAGATTGTGGATGTCGAGGACGTGCCGCTGGCCTACCTGCCGTCGAGCGCCACGCGGATTCGGGTCAAGGCGGTTGGCGATCTGGCCATTATCCGCGAAGGAGTTTCGTCATGAGAATGATCGGCGCGGAAGATATGGAAGAGATCGCGCTGGGCGCTGCGGTGCTCGGCACGGGCGGCGGCGGCGATCCCTACATCGGCAAGCTGCTGGCGATCGAGTCGATCCGGCGACACGGCCCGGTTCAGCTGCTCGACATGGAATCGCTGGCCGACGACGATCTGATCGTGCCGGCGGCGATGATGGGCGCGCCCACGGTGATGATCGAAAAGATTCCGCAGGGCGACGAGATCATCCGCGCGTTTCGTGAGATGGAGCGCTGTCTCGGCCGTCCGATCGCGGCGACGATGTCGATCGAGGCCGGCGGCCTGAACTCGACCACGCCGTTTAGCGTGGCATCGGCGCTGGGCCTGCCGCTGATCGACGCCGACGGCATGGGCCGCGCTTTTCCCGAGATCCAGATGGTCACCATGTCGATCGACGACATTTCGGCCACGCCGTTTACGCTGGCCGACGACAAAGGCAACACGCTGGTGATCAACACGGTGGATAACCTGTGGACCGAGCGCTTCGCCCGGACTGCGGTGATCGAGATGGGCTGCTCGGCGATGCTGGCCTGCTTCCCGATGACCGGACGGCAGCTCAAGCAATCGGCGGTTCCCGGGACGATCTCGCTCTGCCAGCGGATTGGCCGCGCGATCCGGCAGGCGCACCACGACGGCTACAGCCCGATCGAGGCCGTGCTGGAGGTGACCGGCGGCTACCGGCTGTTCGGCGGCAAGATCGGCGATATTCAGCGGCGCACGGAGCGCGGCTTCACGCGCGGCCACGCCTCGATCGTTGGGAGCGGGCACTGGGCCGATCAGCAGTGCACGCTCCAGTTCCAGAACGAGTTTCTGGTCGCGCAGACCGAGCGCGCGGTGCTGGCGTCGGTTCCCGATCTGATCACGATTCTGGACGCCGAGACCGGCGAGCCGATCACGACCGAGTCGCTGCGCTACGGCTTTCGGGTTGAGGTGCTGGGCATTCCCTGCAACGAGCGCTGGCGCACGCCGAAAGGTTTGTCGCTGGTCGGGCCGCACTACTTCGGCTACGATTTTCCGTACGTGGCCCTGGAGGAGCGTGTGCGGCAGCGCGAGCGCCAGGATTAAGCTGAGCGATAGATCGCGTTAAGTGGACCGGCGCGGCGAATCTGTGCGATCCGCCGCGCCGGCAACAGTTTCGAGAGCAGAAATGTTGCGATGATGGAAACTATTGCTTTATTCAGCCGGCCAGCGCTGCGTCGATCACTCGGGGCGCGGCGCTGCTCTGGCTGACGATGCCCGCTATGGTTCTAGCTTAAAGTGGTAACAAAATCTAGTATTGTGCGAACGGTGCGGTGCTGATGGTGGTGCGGGGCTCTTCCGCTATGAGCATCGCGTCTTCTGAAATTTCGATCAAGCCGCTTGGATGCTCCGGCAGCAGCGCCTGCTCAGCCTCGCTCAAGCTCATCCGATACTCTTCGTCTTTCCACGCCCGAATGATGTGTGTGGTCAACATGGTGTCCTCCAATACTGAAAACGCTCTAGGGGTTGATCTCCTGCTCTCGGAGAGGAATCGACAGATGAGTGGCTAGGTAGGTGTTGTCGGTTGTGTGGCTTGATGTTTCGCTTTAGACGTATATTGTACCGCATAGATCAAGGCTTGGTCTAGTGTCATTGTTTGTCCCTCGCTCCATTCGGCGTGCCAGAGCGCAGGATCGAGCTGGGCGCGAGTTTCGGCGAGATACTGATCGTACTCCAGGCGGTCGGTGCCTTCCAGCCGAGCGTCGATCAGATCGAGCAGCATCGCGGTCGCGCCGAGCAAGCGCACCGCACGCCGCGTCTGGCCCAGCGCCTGAGCCACACCCGCCAGCGCAACCATGCAGAGAGCGATGCGTAGCTTATCATTCAGCTTGTGGTAGTCGTTGATGCCCTGAGTAAAGAACGCCTGCGCCTCCAGATACTCGCGCTGGTTCAGCGCGACCAGGCCCAGCAGGTAGCGCGCCGAGGCGACCTGAAACGAGAGGCCGCTGCTCTGGGCAAGATCCAGGCTTTGTGTATGATAGCTGCGGGCCTGCTCGTCGTCGCCGTCGGCCAGCGCAATCATGCCGAGAATATTTAGCGCGCGGGCAATGCTGGCCTGATTGCCCACGGCTCGCGCCAGATCCAGCGCCTCCTCGGCCAGCGCGATCGTGCGGCGGTCTTCATCCTCCGACCACAGCGCATTGCTGAGCGGAATCAAGACGTTGCTGGTATTCCAGGTATCGCCTGCGATGCGCGCCTGCACCAGGCTTTCTTCCAGCAGGGCGCGAGCGCGCGCCAGATCGCGGCCGAAGTAGTACGAGTACAGGCCCACGCGCAAGGTTACCCGCGCGATCAGCCAGGGATCGCCGGTCTGGCGGCTCAGGTCGAGACTTTCTTCCATCAGCATGCGGCCCTGCTCGGCCTGGTAATCGTGCCAGACCTGGACATAGCCAAGATCGGCCAGGGCGTAGCACTCGCCCCAGGTGTTGCCCAGACCGCGATAGATTTGCACGCTCTCCTGGTACCACGCGATCGCCTGCGCGGAGTCGCCCTGCATGCCGGCCATCATTCCGGCGTAGTGCAGCGCTTTCGCTCGCTCCGCTGTAGGCGCGCCGCTGTCACGCTCCAAAAACAGCTCAAGCCAGCTGCGGCCAACGGAGGGATAGCTGCGCATGTACCAGAACTCGCCGAGCGCGCCCGCCAGCCTGAGGCCGAATCGCGGCTGGCACGGCTGGGCGCGGCACCACTCAAGCGCGGCTTGAAAGTTGTTGTGCTCTTGCTCAAGCCGGGCCACCCACTCGCGCTGCTGGGCTCCACGCAGCAGCGGCTCCGCGCTCTCGGCGATCGCCAGAAAATATTGGAGATGACGATCCTGCATCTCGGTCGCCTCACGCGCGATCTCCAGCTTCTCACGGGCGTAATCGCGGATCGTGTTGAGCATCGCAAAGCGCGACGATCCGTCCTGGCTTTCTTCGCGGCGCAGCAGGCTTTGATCGACCAGGATCGAAAGCTGGTCCAGAAGATTGGTTGATGTATCGGCCGGACGCACATCGCCGCAGATCGCCAGCGCGGCCTGAAGCGTGCAGCCGCCGTTGAAGACCGATAGCCGCGCGAAGACTTTCTGCGTCTCCTGCTCAAGCAGGTTGTAGCTCCAATCGATCGCGTTGCGCAGCGTCTGCTGGCGAGTCGGCAGGTCACGAAAGCCGGCGGCGAGCATCGGGCTTTTGGCGCGAATCTGCGCGAGCATCTCGTGCGGCGCAAGCAGCCGGCTATGCGCTGCCGTCAGCTCGATCGCGAGCGGCAAGCCGTCCAGCTGCTGGCACAGCGCCACCACAGCGGCCGCGTTCTGCTCGGTAAGCTCCCAGCTGGAACGTGCGGCCTGCGCCCGCGCGGTAAATAGCGTAACCGCACCGTACTGCTGCGCCGCCTCAAGCGTAACGGTCTGCTGCGGCTCGGGCAGCGGCAGCGGCTGCACCATAAACTGGCGCTCGCCACGCACATGCAGCGGCGCGCGGCTGGTGACGATGATATGTAGCCACGGGCAGGCCGCCAGCAGCTCGGTGACCAGCGGCGCGGCTCCCACGATATGCTCGAAGTTGTCGAGAACCAGCAGCAGATGCTTGTCGCGCAGGTGGCCGATCAGGCGGGCGCGGAGCGGCTGCTGATCGACGTCGACCAGACCCAACGTTTGGGCGATCGTCGGGGTGATCATCTGGGGATCGGTGATGGTGTCGAGCGCCACCAGGAACACGCCGTCGGTAAACTCATCGATTAGCTTGTAGGCGACTTCCAGCGCCAGCGAAGTTTTGCCGATGCCGCCCGGTCCGGCAACAGTCAGCAGCCGGGTCTCGCCGTGCAGCAGGATCTGCCGGAGCGCGGCGATCTCCTGGGCCCGCGCGATCAGCTGTGTCAGCGGACGCACGAGATTGGTCGGTCGCTGAGATGTGCGCCAGTGAACCGGCTCGCGATGCTGTCCAGCCAGCTGCTCCGTCAGCGCCGAGTCATCGGCCTCGCCACGGGCAAACTGAAGAAAGGCCGTCCGCTCGCTCGGCGCGATGCTGAGCTGGTCTGCGAGCAGCTCGGCGATCTGCTTGGATGGTCGTCGCTCGTTTGCTTCGATTTTGCGAATAGTAATTTCAGAGCAGTTGACCAGCCGGGCCAGGTCGTCCTGAGTAAGTTCTAGTGCTTTGCGCCGCTGTTTCAGCCAGCGACCAAACGATGTTGGCCCTTGCATCGCTCCTCCAGCCATGTAGGATGGCACACGTACGAGGGGATTGATGAATTGTTTAAGTATATCTTAGTACGTAGTCAGCACGCTGTCTGTATTGCTGATGTTGTATCGCCATTGTATCGCTTTATTGTACCGCTTAAACCTTAGCTTTACACATTGCATCTGGTTTAATCAATATCAAATTCTAGTTCCTCACAAGGAGGCTCCCCCATGGACACGAAACCGTCGCCACGCACGCCGGAAGATGTCTCGCCAGTCTTTGGCCTGCGCTACCTGGAGGAAGAAGAGGCCGAGGTCAACGGCGTTAACGGCTGCCTCATGTACGATCCGATCGAAGATAACCCCACCCCCACCCAGTACACCACGAACTGCGACTACACCGACTACGACTAATCGGTAGCACCCCCCATTCAGCTGGCTCGATCTCCATCACTTTCCTCGCGAGGAGACTCGGCCACGGACACCAACCCATCGCCACGCAAGTCGGAAGAAGTGACGCCGATCTTTAGGCTGCGCTGCCCGAAAGAGGACGCAGCTGAGATCACGGGGTCGCTGGATGTAACACTGTAGCCGACACCTTCTTTCAATCCGGCGATCTCAGCGCCACTACTCAACACGTCATCAACTGCGACTACATCGACTACGACGGATACCTTGGTTAACGTCGGATTTCGTCCCAAGGAGACGCCCTCATGAACACGAAACCGTCGCCACGCAAGCCGGAAAATGTCTCGCCAGTCTTTGGCCTGCGCTATCTGGAAGAGGAAGAGGCCGAGGTCAACGGCGTCAACGGCTGCCTCATGGCCGAGCCTCGCTATCCCGGTGAGACCGGCTCGCAGTACACCACCAACTGCGACTACACCGACTACGACTAAGCTGTTGGTGTAACCCGACCCATGTTGCTAGATCTCCAACCTAGTTTGTAAGGAGACTCAGCCATGAACACGAAGTCATCGTCACGCAAGCCGGAAAACGTCTCGCCAGTCTTTGGCCTGCGCTACCTGGAAGAAGAAGCGGCCGAGGTCAACGGTGTTGCCGGCTGCAACGTGCTGCCCGAGCTACCTCCCGACGACAATGGCGGCGGCGGCGGCGGTAACTATCCTCCTCCTCCCACGCACTACACCACGAACTGCGACTACGCAGACTACGACTAAGCTGTTGGCGTAACCCGACCCATGTTGTTTGATCTCCAACCTGGTTCGTAAGGAGACTCAGCCATGAACACGAAGTCATCGCCACGTGAGCCAGCAGACGTCTCGCCAATCTTTGGACTACGCTACCTGGAAGAGGAAGAGGCCGAGATCAACGGCATCGCCGGCTGTTTCATAGTTGCCACCGATCCAGTCGCGGACGGAGACGACGACAACACGTACTACATCACCAACTGCGACTACCAGGACATTGATCCTGCTTAGTTGATCTCCTGCATACTTTTCTCACGAGGAGACTCAGCCATGAACACGAAACCGTCGCCACGCAAGCCGGAAGATGTCTCGCCAGTCTTTGGCCTGCGCTACCTGGAAGAAGAAGAGGCTGAGCTGAACGGCGTTGCCGGCTGCCTCGCCTATGACCAACCTCCGATTGGTGGTGACGAGCCCACCTACTACACGACCAACTGCGACTACCAGGACATCGACTAGGCCGCGGGCGGAGCGCTCCACGTGTAGTGCTCCGCTGCTTCCAGCTCATCGGGGCTGCCCATGGAACGCCTGACAAGATGACGTTCCATTCTTGCTCATTCTTTCCTGCCTGCGTCTCGTCAGATCAATTGATCATCGCGCTTTTCTCGTGCCGCGACCTGCGTCGCTTTAATCAACTGGATAGGATGCTTATGATCCTCCTCATCAGCGGATTCGCCTGGGACCCCACGATTTTACGGCTGAGCCGCGTGCTTCAAGATCAGAGTGCCGAGCATGTGATCGTGTCGCCTGAGTCGATGGAGCAGCTTTCCAGCCTGCATATTTCGAATACCCAGCAGGGACAGGCGCTCCTCAGGCTCGGCGACCAAACGATCGATCTTGCCACGGTGCGCTCCGCGTTTTTGTGGCGTAGCTGGGTGCGGCAGGAGCGCGAGCCGGGCTTGAGCGATCTGGCTGCCCGGCCCAAACATTGGTCTTTTTTCCGTGAGGAGTGGCGTACGTTTTCGAAAGGTCTGGCGCTGACGCTGGCCTATAGCGGGGTGTTTTGTGTCAATCCGCCGCCCTTCAACTCAGCCTGGGAAGAAAAGTGCGGGCAGATGCTGATCGCGGCGCAGTGCGGCCTGCGCATCCCGCCGACGCTCTACACCGCGCGGCTGCCGGTTGCGCGCGAGTTCTACGACGAGCAAGACGGTCGGCTGATCTACAAGCCGTTTCGAGGTTTCATGGAGCTGCACGGCCCGGCGGATCAGGTAACGCATGTGTCCAAGCTCTACACCAACCGCGTGCGCGAGGCGGATCTGGTTGAGGGCGAGCAGTTTATTCCGACGCCGAGTATCTTTCAGCCGTATATCGAGAAAGCCTTTGAGCTGCGCATCGTCGTCGTTGGGCGGCGCATCTTTGCCTGCGCGATCCATTCGCAGCAGAGCGACCGCTCCCGGGAAGATTGGCGGCGCTACGATCTGGAGAACACGCCGTATCTGCCCTACACGCTGCCTGCCGAGATCGAGGCCAGGATTCTGGCGTTCATGGATCGGCTGGGGCTGGTCTTCGGCAGCATCGATATGATTGTGACGCCCGACGGCGAGTATATCTTTCTTGAGATCAATCCCGGCGGGCAGTTCGACTGGATCGCGCAGCGCACCGGAATGCCGATCTACCAGCACGTCGCGGCGCTGCTTGCCGCCGCGCAGAGCGATTATCCCACGCCGGAGATCAAGGAGGCCGCGCATGTTGCATAAATGGCGGATCTATCGCCGCCTGCCCTGGGTGCGGGTGGTCGAGACGCGCGATTGTGGATCGGCGGTCTTTGCGTCGCTCGCTCACTACTACGGCTGCCATATCACGCTCGAAGAAGCGCGTACGCTGGTGGGAACCGATCGCGACGGCACGACGCTGGCCGGTCTACGCGACGGTGGCCGCGCGATCGGTCTGGAGTCGCGGCCGGCCCATGCAACCTACGAGGCGCTGGGTCAGATTCAGCTTCCGGCGATCGCCCATACCGAGGGCCGCGAAGGCCACTATGTGATTGTGTATAGCTGGACGCCTGAATCCGTCGTGGTGCTCGATCCCAACTGCGGCCTGATCCGCCTCCAGCGTGCCGATTTCGAGGCACAGTGGAGCGGCTACGTAGTCGAGTATCGTCCCACGCCGCAGCTGCGAACCACCGCTCACTCGATCCGCCCGGTGCGCTTTCTGCTGCACTGGCTCGGTCTCCACAAAGGCTTTATGGGCCTCGCGCTCGGCTTTGCGCTGCTGGCGACCTCGCTTGGCTGGGCATCGTCGTTCTTTTTGAGCACATTAATAGACGAAATTTTGCCGAATCGCGCGACGGGACTGCTGATTATGCTTGGCGCGGGGCTGGTGCTGGTGAGCGGCTTGCAGGGCCTGCTTCAGTTCGGCCGGCTCTGGCTACTGGCACGGGTCGGCAAGCAAATTCACCACAGCTACGGCAAGCGCTACATCGGGCACCTGATGCGGCTGCCGATGAGCGTGTTCGACGCCCGCTGCGTGGCCGGTATGGTCATGCGCGTCAATCAGGCCGATCTGATCCAGCAGGCGGTCAGCGAGGGCATGGTCACGCTGATCACCGATGCGCTGATGTTTACCGCCGCGCTGTGCGTGATCTTCTACTACGATCCGATCGCCGCGCTGATCGCGCTGGGCGCAGTGCCGCTGATGCTGATGATTATCATGGCGCTCAACGATCGCGTGTATAACTCGCAGCTTACGTCGATGGTGCGCGGCGAAGAGTTTGGCGGCCATATGATCGATACGTTCGAGGGCCTGCGCACGATCAAGATTTTCTCGGCAGAGGAGCGCTACCAGCGGCTGTTGGAGCGCAAGCTCGACTTGCTGGTGAGCGCGCGCTACGAAAACCGCATCGTAACGGCGATGCCCGCGACCTGGAGTATGCTGGCGACCTCGCTGGTGACGGCTTGTGTGCTGTGGTACGGCAGCGCGCAGGTGATGGCAGGGCGCATGACGATCGGCGAGCTGATCGTGCTGTTCGGCATGGTCGCGTTTTATCTGAATCCGGTTCAGCGGTTGCCAAACATGCTGCTGCAAATTCGCAACGCGCTGATCGGTATGGAGCGCCTGGAAGAAATTATTGCGCTGCCGCAGGAGCAGGCGCGTGTGACACAGCCGGTTGCGCTGCCGCCGGTGCAGGGCCGCGTCGAGTTCGATCGCGTCAGCTTTGGCTACAAAGCCCGCCGCCCGGTACTGAAGCAGATCAGCCTGGTGATCGAGCCGGGCGAGACGGTGGCGATCGTGGGCGAGACCGGCTCGGGCAAGACCTCGCTGGCCAACCTGATCGCCGGGTTCTACCTGCCCACCGAGGGCGATGTGCGGATCGACGGCATCAGCACCCGGCAGATCCTGCCCGACGATCTGCGCCGCTCCGTAAGCGCGGTGTTTCAAGGATCGCGGCTCTTCCAGCACTCGTTGCACGACAATATCACGATGCTGGATACTGTGCCGCCCGAGCGCGTGCGCGATGTTGCGGGGCTTGCCAACGCCGCGACGTTTATCGACGAGCTGCTGCGTGGCTACGAGACGCAGGTCGCGCGTGGCGGCGATAACTTCTCCTCTGGGCAGGCACAGCGCATTGCTCTGGCGCGGGCGCTGCTCAAAGACTCGCCGATTCTGATCCTCGACGAGGCGACCAGCAATCTTGACGGCGCGACCGAGCAAGGCATTCTTCAGGCGCTCGAAGAAAACCGGCGCGGTCGGACGACGATCGTGATCGCGCATCGGCTCAGCACCGTGATCAACGCCGACCGGATTCTGGTGATGGATCGCGGCGAGATTGTTGAGGTGGGCACGCACGACGAGCTGCTGCGACAACAAGGCCGCTACCATAGCCTGTTCCACTGGCAGGTGATCAACGACCAGCCGACGACACAACCGTCGTTCGCGGCATAGCCTGACCCTGAACGCTCAACGAGCCGCTGCTCCTGGTTACTACCGAGAGCAGCGGCTCGCTGCTTTAACGTGCTTCGCTGCTAAGACTTGTGGTCCTGGGCTTACATCTGCGCGCTGAGCTTAAGTGACCTGCCTGGATTGCCGGTGTACTGCTGGTGTACCGCTATTGTATCGCTCGCTTGTACCGCTTAGGTCTTTACCTGGGCGCTGTGTCTTTGGTTTAATGATGTCATCAACGTACTTCCTAATAAGGAGGTTGTTCACAGAACAGCGTAGCATACGGGCCGGAAGCCTCATACGAAGCTTCGGCTGCGCTGCCAACAAAGCTGTCGGGGTCGACGAAAGCGCTGAGCCTTGTGCTCGGCTCCCGGAATCGTCGGTGTCGACGCGGGAAGCGGCAGCAGATGTTACAGCTTGATTAGCGCTTCTGCGGAAAAACAGCTGCCAAGGCGTTTCCGCAGACAAACACAAATGGGAGGTTAGTAGATGGAACGTCTTGCACGGAGGACGTTCCATTGCTTTTGTCCCGGATTTTGAACAGGTCAGCAGATCAGGCCCTCATCCCCCGGTTCGCTGCGCTCACCACCCCCTTCTCCCGCTGCGGCAGGAGAAGAGGGAAGGCGATACTTGCTTTTGTTCCGTTGTTCCCTGTTCTTTGTTCTTTGTTCTCCCTGGTTCTAGGTTCTAGGTTCTCGGTTCTTGGTTCTCCTCGGTTCTTGGTTCTAGGTTCTTCGCCCCGTTTGTTCCCAGCGATGCAGTGCAGTATAATTAACCGAGCGCCCTACATCCTTGTGCATGGTGTCATGCTGCTGCCCATCAGGCACGATGCTCAGTGCAGACGCCGGTCGTATCGGCGGTAGCTTCACTATCCGGGCACGTATGGTCTTGTAAAGGACGCTCACAGCAAACGTTAGCTGTTGATGCGGCTCTGCTCCCCGCGACTGTACGCTTCACATCCAGCATAACGTTTGTGATTATTGCTTTACCGCATCACGGCGAACTGCGCGATGTGTCTGCTCTTGTCGCGCCGCAGCCTTGCATAGCGTCAGGCTCGTATCTTTCTGGCTAGTGTAAAGGGAAAGGCGATGGTTTCAGCTCTTACGTTGTATCGAACATCGATCGGCAAAAAAGTTGTGATGGCGCTCACCGGGCTGATCCTGGTCGGCTTTGTGGTAGCGCATATGGTTGGCAATCTAAAGATTTTCCTGGGCGCTGAGGCGATCAACGCTTACGCCGGCTTTCTGCGCGATGTCGGCGAGCCGCTGCTGCCGCGCGAGACGCTGCTCTGGATCGCGCGGATTGTGCTGCTGGCCTCGGTGGTGCTGCACATCACGGCGGCGACGCAGCTCACGATCCAGGATCGGGCCAGCCGTCCGCAGCGCTATGCGGTTCACAAGAAAGTGCAGGCTACCTATGCCTCGCGCACGATGCGCTGGGGCGGCATCATTGTGCTGTTGTTCATCATTTACCATATCCTGCACCTGACGCTCGGCGCGGTCGGCTTTGCTCCCGGCCAGTATCTTCACGAAGATCCCAACAACGGCTTTCAGGTTTATCAGAACGTGATCAACGGCTTCCGCAATCCGATCGTCTCGATCTTCTACCTCGTGGCGATGGCTGCCGTCTGCCTGCATCTGTATCACGGCGTGTGGAGCATGTTCCAAACGCTGGGCTGGAACAACGCGAAATATAATCGTTTGCTGCGTGGCCTGGCGATGGCCATAGCGCTGGCGGTCTTCATTGGCAACTCGTCGATCCCGATCGCCGTGATGACTGGCCTGGTGCAATAGATTTGGAGAAGAGAATGTCAACCGATACACAGACGAGTCCGGCGGTCGATACCGCGACACGGCGCGGGCAGCCTTTCGGCGAGAGCAGGCTGAACGCCGGCATTCCCGAAGGCCCGATCGCCGAGAAGTGGGACACGCATCGCTTCGAGATGAAGCTGGTCAATCCGGCCAACAAGCGCAAGTACACCGTGATCGTCGTGGGCACCGGGCTGGCAGGTGGGGCGGCAGCCGCCTCGCTGGCCGAGCTGGGCTACAACGTCAAGAGCTTCTGCTATCAGGATAGCCCGCGTCGTGCGCACAGCATCGCGGCGCAGGGCGGCATCAACGCCGCCAAGAACTACCGCAACGACGGCGACAGCATCTACCGGCTCTTCTACGATACCGTCAAGGGCGGCGATTACCGCTCGCGCGAGGCCAACGTCTACCGGCTGGCGCAGATCAGCGTCAACATCATCGATCAGTGTGTGGCGCAGGGTGTGCCGTTTGCCCGCGAGTACAGCGGCTACCTCGATAACCGCTCGTTCGGCGGCGCGCAGGTTTCGCGCACGTTCTACGCGCGTGGACAGACCGGCCAGCAGCTGCTGCTGGGCGCGTATCAGGCGCTCTGCCGTCAGATCGAGGCCGGCAAGGTCCAGATGTTCCCGCGTACCGAGATGCTGGATCTGGTGGTGATCGATGGGCGGGCGCAGGGCATTGTGGTGCGCGACATGGTGACCGGCAAGATCGAGTCGCATGTCGCCGATGCGGTGGTGCTGGCCACCGGCGGCTACGGCAATGTGTTTTATCTTTCGACCAATGCCAAGGGCTGCAACACCACGGCGATCTGGCGGGCGCATCGTAAGGGCGCGTTCTTTGCCAATCCCTGCTTCACGCAGATCCACCCGACCTGTATTCCGGTGCACGGCGATTACCAGTCCAAGCTCACGCTGATGAGCGAGTCGCTGCGTAACGATGGGCGGATCTGGGTGCCCAAGCAGAAGGGCGATACCCGATCGCCGGATCAGATCCCCGAGGCCGAGCGCGACTACTACCTGGAGCGCAAGTATCCCAGCTTCGGCAACCTGGTGCCGCGCGACGTGGCCTCGCGCAACGCCAAGGAGGTCTGCGACGAAGGGCGCGGCGTCGGGCCGGGCGGTCTGGGCGTGTACCTCGATTTCGGCGACGCGATCAAGCGGCTTGGCGCGAATGTGATCCGCGAGCGCTACGGCAACCTGTTTGATATGTACGAGCGCATCACGGCCGAGAATCCCTACGAGGTGCCGATGCGCATCTATCCCGCGATCCACTACACCATGGGTGGCCTGTGGGTCGATTACAACCTCCAGAGCACGATCCCCGGCCTGTTTGTGATCGGCGAGGCCAACTTCTCGGATCACGGCGCTAACCGGCTGGGCGCGAGTGCGCTGATGCAGGGCCTGGCCGATGGCTATTTTGTGCTGCCCTACACGATCGGCGATTATCTGGCCAAGGTCACGCCCGGCAAGGTGAGCACCTCGCACGCGGGCTTTGCCGAGACGCTGCACGAGGTCAACCAGCGTACGCAGCGACTGCTCGGCATCAACGGTAAGCGTACCGTGGACTCGTTCCATCGTGAGCTGGGCCAGCTGATGTGGGACAACTGCGGCATGGCGCGCAACGAGCAGGGCCTCCGCGCGGCGCTGGCGAAGATTCCCGAGATTCGCGCCGAGTTCTGGGAGAACGTGCGCGTCCCCGGCGACGGCGGCGAGCTGAATCAGTCGCTGGAGAAGGCCGGGCGCGTGGCGGATTTCATGGAGCTGGCTGAGCTGATGTGCCTCGACGCGCTGCATCGCACCGAGTCCTGCGGCGGCCACTTCCGCGAGGAAAGCCAGACGCCCGAAGGTGAGGCGCTGCGCGACGACGAGCATTTCTCGTATGTCGGCGCGTGGGAGTCGACTGGTCTCGGCAACGCGCCGGTGCTGCATCGCGAGCCGCTCAACTTTGAGTACGTGCACCTGGCGCAGCGAAGCTATAAATAGAACAGAGAACCAAGAACAAAGAACAACGGAACAAAGAACAGTAGTGCGATAAAAGCTCCTGTTCTCTGCTCTTTGTTCTTTGTTCTCAGGAGCGATAGATGAACCTGACATTACATGTGTGGCGTCAAAAAAACGCCAAGTCCGAAGGGCGTCTGGTCAAGTATGAGGCGCGCAACATCAGCCCCGACATGTCGTTTCTGGAGATGCTGGATGTTGTCAACGAGGAGTTGATCGGCAAGGGCGAGGAGCCGATCGCGTTTGACCACGACTGCCGCGAGGGAATCTGCGGCACGTGTGGCCTGATGATCAACGGCGTAGCGCACGGCCCGGAGCGCGCGACGACAACCTGCCAGCTGCATATGCGGCACTTCAAAGACGGCGACACGGTCTATATCGAGCCGTGGCGGGCGAAGTCGTTTCCGGTGCTCAAGGATCTGGTCGTCGATCGCGGCGCGTTCGATCGCATCATCCAAGCCGGCGGCTACATCTCGGTCTCGACGGGCAGTGCTCCCGAAGGTAACTCGACGCCGGTGCCTAAGGAAAATGCCGATCTATCGATGGACGCCGCCGCGTGTATCGGCTGTGGCGCGTGTGTGGCGGCTTGCCCCAACGCCTCGGCGATGCTGTTTACGGCGGCTAAGGTCGCGCATCTGAATCTGCTGCCGCAGGGCCAGCCCGAGCGCCACAACCGCGTCTCGAACATGGTGCAGCAGATGGACGAGGAAGGCTTCGGCGGCTGTACCAACATCGGCGAGTGCTCGTCGGTCTGCCCGAAAGAGATCAGCATGGACTTCATCGCGATGCTCAACCGGGATCTGATCAAGGCCGCGCTGACCAGCCGCAAGAAGAGCTAGCGGAGTGGCGCAGATAGACAGAGGTTAAGATCAATTAACACCGATTCTTAACCGGAACCGTACCTTTTTGGCGATTTCTGCGCTTATATAGCTGAGGTACACTGTATATTTGCACTCTGCCATTGTCGAAACAGCAGGTTCCCTCACTCTCCACACGGCGAGCCGCACCCTGGATCAGGGTGCGGCTCCTTGTTTATCGCCTGGCGCTTGATCTACTCCTCGTGGAACGCGACCACGCGGCAGAAGGCGGCCTCTCCATCCTTGAACTTCCACGGAAACACACCGATCG
>DASWTQ010000342.1:0-2741 GCA_036402055.1 Herpetosiphonaceae bacterium | reverse complement strand
GGCGCTGTGGGCCACGGGCTGGCAGGCGCCGGCGAGCCTGCGGGCGCTGCTGGTAGGCGGCGATCAATTACATCCGGTAGCGGCGGAGCGCCTCGGCTGCGCGCTGTACAACCACTACGGCCCGACCGAGAACGCGGTGGTGGCGACCTGGGGCCGGGTGAGCGAGGGCGGCGCGCTGCCGCCGATCGGGGAGGCGCTGCCGCACGTGCAGGCGTATGTGCTCAACCGCTGGGGGCAGCCGGTGCCGGCGGGCGTGGTGGGCGAGCTGTACCTGGGCGGCGCGGGCGTGGCGCGCGGCTACCTGGGCCAGGCGGCAACCACCGCTGAGAAGTTTGTTCCTGATCCGTTCAGCGGCGTAGCCGGTGCACGGCTGTACCGCACGGGCGACCTGGTGCGGTGGCGCGGAGATGGGCAGCTGGCGTTCATCGGGCGGCGGGATGGGCAGGTGCAGCTGCGCGGCATCCGCATCGAGCTGGGCGAGATCGAGGCCGTGCTTGGGCAGCATGCTGAGGTCGCCGAGGCCGTCGTCATCGCTCGTGAGACCGCGCCGAACACTAAACAATTGATTGCTTTTGTTGTTAGGGAACAAACGAACAAAGAAACAAAAGAACAAGGATCAGAACAGAGAACAGAGAACAAAGAACAAAGTAGCGAAATGCTCCCCTCGCCTGCCGCAACCGAGGCTGAAGCCAGCCAAGGTTTGGGGAAGGGGCTGGGGGTGAGGGCCACCAGTCAGGGCCTATCCTCAACACTCAGGCAATACCTTCAGGATCGACTGCCGGAGTACATGATCCCGGCGAGCATCGTGCTGCTGGACGGCATGCCGCTGACGCCGAACGGCAAGATCGATCGGCGGGCGCTGGACGAGCGGGCGGTGATGGAGAGCGGCGAGCTGGAGTACGTCGGGCCGCGTACACCGGTCGAGACGCAGCTGGCGGCGATCTGGCAGCAGCTGCTGCGGCCCACCAACCCCACGCCGATCGGCATCCACGACAACTTTTTCGCCCTCGGCGGCCACTCGCTGCTCGCCACACAGTGTGTGTTTCAGATTCAGCAAACCCTGCACGTGGAGCTGCCGCTGCGCAGCCTGTTCAATGCTCCGACCATCGCCGAATACGCCGAAGTTATCCAAACTTCTAGAGCTACAGCTACCACACCTCAGCCGACCATCGGATCGCTCGATCGTCGTCGTTACCGGATCAAAGGTTCACCAGCAAGCTAGCACCGCTTCCCCAACCATCAGAAGGAGCTAAAGGCCAGACATGACAACAGAGGATATGTTCGCATTTCCCCCATCCTTTGCTCAACAGCGTCTATGGATCTTGGAGCAGCTTCAGCCGGGCAGTGCCATCTATAACATTCCCTGGACCATCGATATCAAAGGGCCGGTCGATGTGCCGGCGCTTCATCAGGCGCTTCAGGCGCTGGTGGATCGGCATGAGACGCTGCGCACCACGTTCGCCACGGTCGATGGCACGCCGGTGCAGGTTGTCGCCGAGACGCTGCCAATCGCTCTACCGGCTGTCGATCTGACGCAGCACGAGCCCGTGGAGCGCGAAGCTGAGTCGCAGCGGCTGATCGGGGCGGAAGCACAACGACCTTTCGATCTCGTGGCTGGTCCCCTGTTGCGCGGTCTGCTGATCAAGCGCGCCGCCGACGAGCATGTGCTGCTGCTGACGATGCACCATCTGATCTTCGATGCCTGGTCGCGGGATGTGTTTTTTCAAGAGCTGGCAACGCTCTATGCCGCCTGCGCCAGATCCATCGATCCGACGCAAGCGCTGCCCGCTCTACCGATTCAGTACGCCGACTACGCCGTCTGGCAGCGCGAGTGGCTCTCCGGCGACGTGTTGGAGCAGCAGCTCAGCTACTGGAAACATCAGCTAGGCCCAGAGGGCGCCCCCGCTCCTGCCCTGACCGAGCTACCGACCGATCGTTCCAGGCCTGCGGTGCAAACCTTTCGCGGCGCGCAGCACGCTCTGTCGGTTCCGTCGAGCGTGCAAGATTCGCTGGCGGCGCTGAGCCAGCAAGAAGGCGTGACGCTGTTCATGACGTTGCTGGCCGCGTTCAAGACGCTGCTGTATCACTACACCGACCAGCAGGATATTGTGGTCGGATCGCCGATCGCGAATCGCCCGCGCCCTGAGACCGCCGGGCTGATCGGCTTCTTCGTCAATATGCTGGTGCTGCGCAGCGACCTATCAGGCAATCCGACCTTCCGCGAAGTACTTCAGCGCGTGCGCGAGACGGCGCTCAGTGCGTATGCGCATCAAGAGCTACCCTTCGAAAAGCTGGTCGAGGAGCTGGCGCCGGATCGTAGCCTCAACTACACGCCGCTATTTCAGATCGTGTTCTCGCTGCATAGCGCTGCGGCGGCGGTGAAGGAGAGCGGCGGGCTTGAGCTGCGCATCGGCGATGTCGGCAACGGAACGTCGAAGTTCGATCTCACGCTCAACATGCTGGAAACCGAGTCCGGCCTGAGCGGAGTATTCGTCTACAACCCGGATTTGTTCGACGCGGCCACGATCGAGCGGATGGCCGGCCACTTCACGACGCTGCTGGCTCAGATCGCCGCACAGCCGGATGCACATGTGAGCGGACTATCGCTGCTGACACCGGCCGAGCGCGTGCAGTTGCTGCCGTCGATCCCAGCACCGGCCGCTGATCCGCCGCTGGTGCCGAAGCTGGTGGCGGCGTGGGCGGCGCGCACGCCCGAGGCGCTGGCGGTCGCGTGTGGCGCG
>DASWTQ010000341.1:0-2603 GCA_036402055.1 Herpetosiphonaceae bacterium | reverse complement strand
CTGGCGCATCCAGCCGGCATATTCGGCGAAGCCGTAGCGCCGCAGCCCGTGGTAGAGCAACCAGTCCACATTGATCCAGACCGGACCACGCCAGTAGCGGCTCGGCGAGTAGCCAGGCGCCTGACGATCGTAGCAGGCCACGGGGTAGAGCGCGCCGTCCAGCGGACAGAACGAGGACGAATTGAGATAGCTGTAGAGTCGCTCGGCGCGACCTTGATCGGGAATGCCGGCGAAGAGCGGCGTGAAGCCAGCCGCGACATGCACATCGATCGGCGTGTTGGTCGCCAGATCGAAGTTGATATAGGTGCCGTGCTGCTCGTCCCAGAGCTTGCCGTTGATCGTGCTGGCGGTCTGCTCGGCCCAGCGCTCGAACATCTCCGGCGGCTCGCCCACAATCCGCGCGATCTCCGCCAGATCCCGGTTGGCCTGACAGAGCAGCGAGTTGAACAGCACATCCTGGATCAGGAACGGAAAATCAGCGCGAATCCGCGAGTCGTCGTAGCCGCGCTCGATCAGCTGCTGCACGAGGAACATATAGCGATCGTACTCGGTCTTGCTCGGCCGGTTGCTCGCGTCGACGATCGTGGTGTCTACGCGCTGGTACACCGGCCGCTGCTCATCAGAGATCGTGATGCGCTCAAGGGCTGCGTCCCACAGCGGCGAGTTGTCCTGGCCGGACTCCCAGGGATGCTCGATGTAGACCAGCCCTTCGCTGTGTGGATCGCGCTCGTGGTAGAGGTAGGTGTGCCAGTCGCGCAGGCGGGGAAACAGCTCGACCAGAAATGCTCGCGCGCGCTCCTGATCGGCGGTGTAGCGAAAAATATGCAGCGCGGCGGTGGCGTGCACCGGCGGCTGAACAATGCCGGTCGTGCGTGGCTGCTGCGGCGCGTGGGCGCTGGCATCGGTCTGCCAGTCATCGGGGCCGGGAAAATACGCGCTGGCCGCCGGGTTAAAGACGATATGCGGCAGCAGGCCGTTGGACCACTGGGCCGCGAAGAGCGAGCGCAGCTCCTGCTCGGCGCGCTCCTGCTCGTAGTGGGCGTAGCCGATCGCGATAAACGCCGAGTCCCACGACCACTGGTGCGGGTACAGGCGCGGCGACGGCTTGGTAGACGCGCCGATCCAGTTCGCGGCGAGCACAGCTCTGGCCTGCTCCATCAGCTCGGTATCTGAAGCGTTCATTGCGCACCTTCCGCTGAGAAACCTCGTCGTTCGCGGCTGCGCAGCCTGGACCAGCCCATCGAGGATCAGCTGCGCGTGGTGTGCAGAGTGTAGCCGATCTGTCCAGCCGATGCAATCATGCAGATTTGCTCTCAGCAGAAGCTGCGTATATCTTAGTTTTACATAATTCTTCGCTCATAGTGGAGGCTGAGCGGATCGTGGGTGTAGGGGCCGAACGGCGGAATCCGGTAAAAGCCCATGCGCTCATACAGCCCGATCGCCTCGGGCTGGTGAATGCCGGTCTCCAGCCGCAGCAGCGAGATGTTGTTAGCCCGAGCATAGCCGGCCAGATGATCGAGCATCAATTTGCCGAAGCCTGCTCCGCGAAAACGTGGCCGTACATACATACGTTTGACCTCGGCGTACTCGCCGTCGACCATCTGAATGCCGCCACAGCTGGCCGCAATCCCATTGCTGCGGAGCAGAAAAAACGCCACGTCCTCGGCCAACAGCCGCTCGACGCTGAAGCCATGCTGGCTTTCGGCCGGATACAGCGGCTGTAGATAGTCTTCCAGCTCCATGATCAGCGCGGTCGAATCTGGCGTATCCGGTCGTTCTCGTGTGATGGTGGTTGTCATAGGGTGCTGCTCCAGACTATACAGGGACTTCTGCACTGTGCGCAAAAAACTCCTGGGATCAGTCGAATCATCGCTGATCCCAGGAGCACGGCAGTGTGATGGATGGGCAGGTAGCGCTATGGCCCGACGATACGGCCCTCGACCTGCGGATTGATTGGCGAGTTCGCGGTGACATAATCGACCGCGATGTCAAGCAGCGCATCGCCCGGCTGCTGTACGTTTGTGCCGCCCGTAAGCGCCGTATAGCCGTCGCCGCCGGTGTACATGAAGTCGTTAGTCACGATGCGCACGGTATCGGTTGGGCCGATGGGCGTGAGCGTGCCGCCTGGACCATTCGGCGCTTTCCAGATACCGTCGATCACCGGCGTTGTGCCGGTGCAGTAGAACTGGATCTTCAGGCCCGACACCTGCGGGAAGCGACCCGTGGCGATCAGCGAGTTGCAGAAGGGCGATACGCCGTTGAGCAGCGCATTGGTCAGCTGTGTGCCGGTCAGCGTCTCGATCACCGTCCGGTTGCCGAACGGCAGCACGGCGAACATCTCGCCCCACGTGATCTCGCAGGCAGCCTCGCTGGCGCTTGGCGGCGAGCATACCACATCCGCGCGCAGACCGCCAGAGTTCGTCAGCGCCGCCTCGACACCGGGATACTTGGCGCGCATCGCGTCGGCAACCAGGTTGCCCATCTCGGACTCGTGCAGCCGCGTGGGATCGCGCAGCACGTCGTTGGCCTGCGTGCCGATCACCCGGTTGCGCAGCACCGCCGTCTGTGCGTTGGCATCGTCGACGATCGCCTTGACGTCGGCG
>DASWTQ010000340.1:0-9884 GCA_036402055.1 Herpetosiphonaceae bacterium | reverse complement strand
AGCCGGTTTGAAACGCCAGCTCAGTGGAGCCGGCCGCGCCGAGCGCCAGGTTGCCCGGAAACTGCGCGCCGCCGTCGACAGCGATCAGCTGCCCGCCCTCCTGGTCGGCGGCGATCAGCAGCGGCGGATGACCATTCGCGGCAGCGGCAGCTTGCAGGGCGGCGCTCAGGCTGCGCACCTGCGCGGGATGGCTGACATTGTCGGCGCGAAACAGCGTGATCCCGGCGATCGGCTGGCGCTCCAGCAGCGCGAGAATCTCGGGCGCGGGCTCGGTGCCGATGAAGCTCACAAGTAATTTCTGGCCGATGGCTTGTTCCAGAGTAAGCTGCGTTTGAGTTTGGACGGTCATGGATTAGCCTTTCAGCCCGGTCAGCGCGACGCTCTCGAAGACATAGCGCTGGGCAAAGACAAAGCCGATCAGCAGCGGCAGCGTCGTCAGCACCGAGGCGGCCATGATCAGCGGCCAGGGCTGCGACACCTGCTGCGGATTGTACAGATTATTGATCGCGATCGGCAGCGTGTAGAGCGTCGTGCGCTGAAGATAGATCAGCGGCACCTGAAACGCGTTCCACTGCGCCACAAACAGAAAGATCGTGATGCTGGACAGCGCGGGCTTGCACAGCGGCAGAATAATCCGCGACCAGATCGTGAGATGATTCGCGCCGTCGATCATCGCGGCCTCGTCCAGCTCGCGCGGCAGCGTCAGCATAAACTGGCGCAGCAGAAAGATAAAGGTCGCGCCGCCCGCGAAGAAGCCGGGAATCACGATCGGATTGAACGTATTGATCCAGCCCAGCCGGTTGAACAGCACATACTGCGGCACCAGCGTCGTCTGCGGCGGCAGCATCAGCGTCGAGAGCAGCAGCATAAAGACGATGTTGCGGCCCGGCCACTCCACGCGGCTGACGGCGTAGGCCACCGCCGCCACCGAGATCAGCGTTCCGCCCACGCCCAGCGCCGTGACGAAAACCGAGTTCGCCAGGTAGCGCAGCCAGGCCGGATCGCCAACAATCTGCGAATAGGCGGCGAGCTGCGGCTGCGCGGGCCACCACACGATGCGGGCCGCATTGGCCTCGGCGGCAGTCTTGAGCGAGCTGGAGATCATCCAGAAGAGCGGAAACAAGAGCATCAGACTGCCGCTCAGCGCGGTCAGGTAGAGCGCGGCGGTCGAGACGATCCTGCGGCGATCGCTGCGGCTGCGCGTCTGCGCCTGGGCCATAGGGCTAGCTACTTTCGATTGGCTGGGCTTGACGGCCTGCATCGTCATCTCCTCTTACTGGGCCTCGTAATAGACCCAACGGTTCGCGATCCGAAACTGAATAGCGGTGCAGACCAGAATGATCACCAGCAGCACCCAGGACATCGCCGCGCCGTAGCCGACCTCGTTGAAGCGGAAGGTCGCCCGCCACAGGTAGTAGGCCGCGAAATAGGTCGACTGCGCGGGTCCGCCGTCGCGGGTCAGAATGTACGACTGCTCGAAGATCTGCAAGGTGGCGATCATGCCCACGACCAGATTATAGAACGTGGCGGGCGTGATCAGCGGCAGCGTGATATGCCGGAAGCGCTGCCAGCGCGTGGCGCCGTCGACCTCGGCGGCCTCGTAGAGCTGGCGCGGCACGCCGTTGAGCGCCGCGAGATAGATCACCATCATCATGCCGGCGCTCCAGGCCAGGATCAGCACCAGCGCGGGCTTGGACCAGAGCGGGCTTTGATGCCACAGCGGCAGCCGCTCCGCGCCGGGGAAGCCGCCGTTGATCACGTTGCCGAGCGCCGCGAAGTTGCCGCGCTGCAAGCCCATGAACGCCGCGTTGCTCAGCTCGGTGACATAGATCACCGCGCGCAGCAGCCAGTTGAACGGCAGCACGACATTGCTCAAAAAGCCCAGGATCGTGTTGATCACGCCGTTGTTGGGATTGAGCATCAGGCGCCAGGTCAGCAGCATTGCGGCGTTGCCGGCCAGAATCACGGGCAGATAAAAGACCATCCGAAAGAGCTTAACGCCGCGCAGCTTCTGGTTGAGCAGCAGCGCCAGCGCCAGCCCGACCGCGAGCTGCGTCGGCACGCCAAAGATCGTCATGTACAGCGAGTTCAGAAGCGAGACATGAAACGCGCTGTCGGTCAGCAGCCGCGTGTAGTTCTCCAGGCCGATCCAGGCGGGCGGGGCCGGCAGCGCGTAGCGGGTAAAGCTCCAGTAGAACGAGAGCGCCGCCGGGCCGACCACAAACAGGAGAAAGCCCACAATCCAGGGCGCGGCGAAGGCATATCCGGCAAAGGCACGCTCCTGCACCATGCGCGATTTGCCGCTGAGTCGCGTCAGCCAGCTGGCCGCCTGGCCCAGCGCCACGCTGGAGACCAGAATCAGGATGATTGTCCCCGCGACCCATTTCAGCGTAAACCACATCGGATCGAGCATACCGTTCCTCACTCTATGAACAAGGGAACAAAGGAACAAGGGAACAGGAGTTAGAGTGTATTTTGTTCCCTTGTTCTTTCGTTCATTTGTTTGTTAGTTCGCCTGAAGGCGTCCGGCGTCCTTGAGCGCCTGCGTGTACTGCTGCTGGATGTTGGCCAGGGTCGTATCGAGATCCTGGTTGTCCTGGAAGTACAGCGGCAGCTCGGCCTGCAAGATCTCTTGCAGCTTCGGCGCGACTCGCACGTCGGCGAAGGCGCGGCCATACTCAGCCATCAGCTCGGCCTGCTTCTGCATGATCGGGTTTTCGATCGTGGCGTCCTTGCGCGGCGAGAACGAGCCGAACAGGTCGTTGTACTTGGCCTGATTCTCTTTGCTGCCCAGCAGCTTCAAGAACTCGACAGCCAGCTCGGGCTGCTTGGTGTACTGCGGAATGCCCAGCCAGTCGGTGAAGACCTGCACAACCGGCTTGCCGCCCTCGGCGGTCGGCGACGGTCCCATCTCGATCTTGGACCAGACCGCGTCGTCAAGCGCGGGAGCGCCCCAGGCGTTGGCCCACAAACAGGCGACTTCGCCGGTTGCCAGCCGCGAGCCCTGCGCCTCGCCCAGCGCGGCGGTCGTCTCGTTCTCAAGCACCGCGCGGCGACGATCGTACATGAACTTGAGCGCGGTCTTGGCCGCAGGCGAGTCGAAGGTCGGCGCACCCTCGGCGGTGTACAGATCGCCGCCGGCAGCCCAGATGAACTGGAGATATTCCTGCCAGTCTTGCAGATCCGTGCCGATCGTCCACACGCCCGCCTGCGCCAGCTTGCCGTCTTTGACGACTGTGGTGGCCTTGGCCTGCGCGACTGCCTCTTCGAAGGTCTTCGGCACGCCGGTCACGCCGCCGGCCTGAAGCAGATCCGTGCGGCACATGTAGGCGCGGGGCATCACCAGCCACGGCAGGCCACGCAGCTCGCCCTTCCAGGTCGTAGCCTCAAGCGGCGCGTCGATGTACTGCGCCAGCTCCGGCCATTCCTTGAGATACTGGTTGAGCGGCAGCAGGCGATCGCCGTACTCGGGGCCGAACTCGGAGCCCATGTTGAGGATGTCGGGGCCGTCGCCGGCCGCGAAGTAGCCCGCGTAGGTCTCGTTGAGCGTGCCCCAGTTCAGGTAGACCGGCTCGACGGTAACGTTGGGATGATCTTTCTGGAATGCGGGGATGACCTCTTGCTCAAGCCAGGTTTTGTGCTCATCTTTGTAGTCGACCAGCGCAATGCGCAGGGTTGTGGCGCCGGCTGCGGGCGCGCTGCTGGCGGCAGGCGATGCTGCCGTGCTGGGCGAGGCTTCGGCACCGGTCGCGGCCGAGGCGGCAGGCGATGCGGCGGTGTCCGTTGTCGGGGCGGCGGGCGTGCCACACGCGGTGAGCACGAACAGCGCGGCGATCATCAGGCATGATACCAATCTGGTACGCATGGCGGTGTTTCTCCTATGTATCGAACCTATTGATTGATGAGGCTTCTACCGTTCGACGATCAACTCTGATCAGCTCTTGTTTTTGGGGGGCGTGATCCTCCTTCGATACATTACCGGCCGCCGTTCAAACCGCCGATACCGCAGCTTCGCGTGCTGCCAGCGGCGGGGTCAGGACCGCCGTCTGCGCCGCGCTGCCCAGGCGGATCAGGCCCAGCTCGGACGTGAGCAGCAGCGCCGACGCGCCCAGCATTACGGCGTCGGGACCAACGCGCGCCAGCTCGATCTCGGTGTCGCGCACCAGCAGCGAGAGCGCACGGGCGTTGACTTCCTGCTGGATCGCGTCCAGCAGCAGAGCGCCAAACGCCGCCACCCGTCCCGCGATCACGATCCGCCGAATGTTGAGGCTGCACACCAACTGCGCGACCGCGCCGCCGAGATAGCGCCCAACCTCGCGGATCACCTCACAGATCGCCGGGTCGGACGCATGTACCGCCTGGTGAACCACATCCAGCGTGATCGCCTCGGGTGTGGCCGCAAACCTATGCAGCGTCGAGCGAGCGTCGGTCTGCGCGATCTGCTGCGCCTGGCGGATGATCGCGCGGCTGCTGGCGACGGTCTCCAAACATCCGACATTGCCGCAGCGGCATGGCTCGCCGCCCTCGACGACGACCACATGTCCGATCTCGCCGGCGCCGCCGGCATCGCCAGGAAAAAGCTGTCCGCTGAGAACAATCCCCGCGCCGATGCCGCGCCCAACCAGCAAAACGATCATGTGCTCCGCCGCTTGTCCGCCACCAAAGGTGTACTCCGCCAGCGCCGCGAGATGGCTGTCGTTGGCGATGTAGACCGGCAGATCGTAGCGGTGCTGCATGAGATCCCGCAGCGGCACATTCTCCCAGCCCAGGTTGACCGCGCGCCTGACACCACCGCCGGCTGTGTCGATCAATCCCGGCGCGCCGATGCCGATGCCGAGCAGCGGACTGGTCGCGTGGCGGCTGAGCGTATCGATGGCCTCGTAGAGCAGCGTCACGACCGCCTCGCCGTTGTGATCCTGGAGCGGCAGGCTGATGCGATGATGGATCTGGCCGCGCAGGTTGACGATCGCGGCGTGCAGCTTGCCGTTGGCGATGTCGATCCCGATCAGCTGGCGCGAGTCTGCGACTACGCTGAGCAACGTCGGGGTGCGTCCTACGCTGACCGGGCCGTGTCCCACCTCTTCGACCAGCCCCTGGCGGATCAGATCCGCGACGACCTCGGAGATCGTGGCGCGAGTCAGATGCGTGAGCCGAGCGACGTCGGCGCGGCTGATGGTTCCGTAGTCGTAGATCGTCCGCAGCACCAGCCGGCTGTTATGCGTCTTGGTATGCTGACGAGTCGCTTTTTGTAAGAGTGCTTCCATGCGTCGCGATCGTCCATGTGCTGGCGGGTCGAGTGTCGGCGGCGGTGGTGAATGGGTTTTGTAAGTTTAGTAAACTTATTATCAGGTGGTAAAAAATTACAGCAGACGTAACGGATCAACAACGGCAAAATTGCTTAATTTTTGGTTAATATTCTAGAATCGTATCTAGGTAATCGCGGGGGCTAAATTGCCTAGGCAAGCAGGGTGAGCGTTGAGGGTTGCCTAGAGAAGGGACGAGGAAGGCCCTCACCCCCTCAATCCCCCTCTCCCGCTGCGGCAGGCGAGGGGGAAGGGTGCGGCAACGATTGACGAGGTCATCAACATGTGTATTGCAATATTGATTGCAGGGCCTGATAAATCACGCCCCTACGAAGGAATTCGTCAGTCAACGTTGTAAAGCGTTTGCTTTGAATTTGTTCGTTTGTTCGTTTGTTGTTTTGGTTCTTGGTTCTTGGTTCTTGGTTCTCTTTTGTTCTTTGTTCTGTTGTTCTTTGTTCTCGCTCGCTCTTCTATCGACAATCCGACGATCGATCGATACAATAGAAGTCTTACCCAGCCGCTCGGATGGATCGCCGGGTTCAACGAAGAACTCACGAAGGTAGTCTATGCATCAAGCCATGCCTGATCACTGCCTGGGACAACTGCTCAACTCGGAGCAATTTTCGCAAGACACGCTGCCGCTTCAGATCACGCCGCTGATCGGACGGGAGCAAGAGCTGGCTGCGGTTCGCGCGCTGCTGCGCCGGCCCGAGGTGCGGCTGGTCACGCTGACCGGGCCGGGCGGTGTCGGCAAGACGCGGCTGGCGCTTCAGATTGCCGCCGAGCTTCAGGCCGAGTTCGCGGACGGCGTGTACATCGTGCCGCTGGCGGCGATCCGCGACGAGCATTTTGTAGTCTCGGCGATCGCGCAGGTGCTGGGCTTGCGTGTGGCGGACGGACAGCCGCTGCTTAAGCATATCTACGCCAGCGTCCAGGATCGGCGGATGCTGCTGCTGCTCGACAACTTCGAGCAGGTCGCGGCGGCGGCGCCGCTGGTGACGAATCTGCTGGCGGTCTGCCCGCATCTGCATGTGCTGGTCACCAGCCGCACAGTGCTGCGCGTGGCGGGCGAGCACACGTTTGGCGTGCCGCCGCTGGCACTGCCGGATCGTGCCGCCGCCGAGCCGTCCGCCCTCGATCTTCAGGCGCTGGAGCAAGTCGCGGCGGTCAGCCTGTTCACGGCGCGCGCCCGCGCGGTCAAGCCCGACTTCCGGCTGACCCAGGCCAACGCGCCGATCGTGGCCGAGATCTGCGCCCGGCTGGAAGGACTGCCGCTCGCGATCGAGCTGGCCACCGCGCGCCTGAAGCTGCTCTCGCCGCAGGCGCTGCTGACGCGGCTAAGCAACCGGCTGACGCTGCTGACCGAGGGCACGCGCAACCTGCTGGCTCACCAGCAGACGCTGCGCCGCACGATCGACTGGAGCTACGATCTGCTGACGCCCACCGAGCAGACGCTTTTCCGGCGACTGGCGGTCTTTGTCGGCGGCTGGACGCTTGAGGCGGCAGAGGCGGTCTGCACAGGCGGACGCATCGCGGACTCGGTGCTGGATGGGCTGGCCTCGCTGCTGGATCAAAGCCTGATTCAGCAGACGCTGGGAGCGGACGGCGAGCCGCGCTTCGAGATGCTGGAAACGATCGGCGAGTACGCGCGCGAGCAGCTAGATGCCGACGACGAGGCCGAGACACTGCGCCAGCGCCACGCCGCCTACTACCTCAAGCTGGCGGAGCAGGTCGAGGCCGAGCTGCTGGGACCGACGCAGGCCCAATGGCTGGATCGGCTGGAGCAGGATCACGACAATCTGCGGGCGGCGCTGCGCTGGACGATCGAGCGCAGCCAGGGCGAGATCGCGGTGCGGCTGTGCGCGCCGCTGTGGCGCTTCTGGTATGTGCGCAGCTATCTCAACGAGGGCCGCCAGTGGCTCGACGCCGCGCTGGCCCTGAGCGTTGATCTGCGATCGTCGGCGCGGGCGAGAGCGCTGTGCGGCGTCGGCTGGATCGCGAACGCGCAGGGCGAGCTTGAGCACGCCGAGCGATCTTTCGCCGCGAGTCTTGAGCTTTCGCGCGAGCTGGGCGACCTGCGCGGCATCGGGCTGGCGCTCAGCGGCGTCGGGCGGATGGCGCATCTGCGTGGCGACTACGAGCGGGCGATCGCGCTCTACGAGGAGAATCTGACGCTCTTTCGTCAGATCGGCGATACCGAGGAGATCGCCTGGACACTGGTGCGGCTAGGGCTGCTGGCCTCGGAGCAGCACAGCTACGAGCGCGCGACGGCGCTGCTGGAAGAAAGCCTGGACAGCTTCAAGGCCGTCGGCTACCAGTGGGGCATCACCTGGGCGCTGATCTATCTCGGCAACGTGGCGCTGGAGCAGGGCCATTACCGCCGGGCTGCCGCGCTGTTTGAGGATAGCTTGCAGCATTTTCGCGAGCTGGGCGACAAAAGCAGCATGGCGACATCGCTCAAACATCTGGGTCAGGTCGCGCTCTTCCAGGGCAACGTCGAGCAGGCGGCGGCGTGGTCACGCGAAAGCTTCGCGCTCTACCGCGATGCCGGCGTGAAGCTCGGGATCGCCGAGTGCCTCGAAAGCATGGCGACGATCGTGTGGGCGCAGGGCGCGGCTGCCTGGGCGATCCGCCTCGTCAGCGCTGCCGCCACACTCCGCGATGAGCTTGGCGCGCAGCTGGCAACCGCCGACCGCACGCACTACGATCAGATGCTGGCCACAGCGCGACGACAGCTCGGCGTGCAGGCGTTCCAGGCAGCCTGGGAGCAGGGCCAGGCGCTGACGCCGGAGCAGGCGGTTGCGGCGCATGAGCAGCCCCAGCGGCCGGAGCCGGAGATCGCGCCCGATCCGATTCCCACCACTCCCGCGCTCCCCCTCGACGATCTGCCGGGATTGACGGCCCGCGAGCTTGAGGTGATTCGGCTGGTCGCGGCAGGTCTCACCGATGCCGAGGTCGCGGCCCGGCTGTGTGTCAGCCCGCGCACGGTCAACTCGCATCTGCGCTCGATCTACAGCAAACTTGGCGTCTCGTCGCGCACGGCAGCCACGCGGCTGGCGCTCGATCGCGGGCTGGTGTAGCGCCGCTTCTCCACCCAGCGAAGAGCGGAGCCGGAAGATCCGACTCCGCTCGTTCTTTTGAATGACATCTGGTAGATCAGCGATCTAGCGCTTCGACCTTAGGAGTTCTTCCACGTGGTCAGATTATTGAACACGCCTTCGGTGATGCGCGTGCCGCCGTTGTAGCCGTTGCTGCCGACGCCGTAGGCGTGGACCGCGATGCCGCACGTCGAGCAGTTCCCGCCGTTGTTCCAGACCGGCGAGCCGCTCTGGCCGCCAGCGGTATCGTTGGCGTAGAAGAGCCGCCGCTCCTGGGTGACGCGGACCGTGTCATCGTCGCGCCACAGGGTGGCATACGCTTTGTCGCCGGGATAGCCCGCGATATAGGTTGCCTGGCCGGTCAGCGAGGCCGACTGCCAGCGATAGCCGAACCAGCCCGTCTGATTACCGACCGAGCAGTTGAGCTTGATCGCGCCGTAGTCATACGCCGGATTGCGATCGCTGGTCCAGCCGGTGACCGAGAAAAGCCGCGACGCGCCGCAGCTGCCGTAGGGCGTCGAGCTGCCGTTGCGGCCCGGGTAGACCCGCACGCTGGAGGCCCAGCTGCCGTTATGCACACAGTGGCCGGCCGTGACGACGGTATTGGCGTTGATCAGCCAGCCAGTACAGCCGCCGATGCTCGACGTGATATGCGCGATCGCGCGGTACGGAAACGAGGTCGTGCCGGTAATGCGCACCCGATTATCAGTGCCGATCACGCTGGTGATCCCGACCTGATCGCCCTGCGGCGCGGGCGCCACCGCCGCGTCGTCCACCTTGCGATCTTTGCCGGCAGCCTGTTTGCCGCTTCCTTCGTGCGCCGTCGAGTACGACTCGACGCTGCCAATCGTGACGTCCGCCGTGCTGGCAGCCGGAATCACGCCGTCGCTAGAGACCGCTGTGTGCGGATCGATGGAGGCGCTGGTTGGAGCAGCCGGAGCCAGCAGCGCAAAGGCGAGGACCGGAGCGGCTAGAGCGGATGGGATGGTTAGTCGTCGGAGTGAGCGCAGGCGAGACATGGGAGATCCTCCTGATGCGTGAGACGAGGCCTCGATTGGGTCGTCACGGTTATGCAGCACTGCTACTACTATTACTACTGCATTAACCAATCATTTACAATATACCGACTCGTATCCAAAGAAAGATACGACTCGTAATCTTTGAGGAGCCTGGCTTCTCTAGCGCAGCGAGGCCCGCATGAGCTTTACACCGCTGGTTGGAGCATTCGGCCAATGGTTGAAACGCTACCGTGAGACAACGCTCGACATGACGCAAGCCGCTTTAGCGATGGCGGTACACTGCTCGATCGCGACGATTCAGAGCTACGAGCAAGGCCGGGTCTCTCCCAGCAAAGATACTGCTCGACGCATCGCCGAGTTTATCGCGTATCCTGACATCGATGAGTTTGTGCGCTTTGCCCGGCAAGACCGTCACGACGGGCAACCAGCCCGGCCACAGATCGGCGGTCACCAGCCAGAGCTGG
>DASWTQ010000339.1:0-8594 GCA_036402055.1 Herpetosiphonaceae bacterium | reverse complement strand
CCGACACCGGCAACGCGCTGGTCGATGCGTTCCTGTGGATCAAGCTGCCGGGCGAGTCGGATGGCCAGTGCAGCCGTGGCCTGGGCTCCGGCAACAACGTGGTCGATCCGATCTGGGGCCGCGTAGACCCGGCCGCCGGCTCGTGGTTCCCCGAGCAGGCGCTGGAGCTGGCGAAGCTGGCCAATCCGCCGCTTCAGTAATCCTCCAATCACAAGCGCATACCATCGGCAGCGAGCAGGTCAGAAATGGCCTGCTCGCTCTGCGTGCGCGATGTGGTAGGATGAGCTAGCGGTCACAAATCCCGCCACCGAGCGTACGAAGGAACAGTTTATGTCCCAGCGCAAGCGCATTCTGATCGTCGAGCCCGAGCCGCGTGTGCGTGCTTTGATCGAGCGCGCGCTGGTGAGGTATCTGGTTGAGTCTGTTGCTGATGGTGCCGAAGCACTGGCTCGGATCGCGACCAGCGCGCCCGACCTGGTGCTGCTCGATCTGGCGCTGCCGCAGCGTGACGGCCTGGATGTGTGTCATCGGCTGCGACAAGCTTTATCTGCGCCGATCATTGTGTTCACGACGGCGGAGAGCACCGGCGACTTGACCGAGGCGCTGAGCCTGGGGGCGCATGATTTTCTGTCCGCGCCCTTAAACGTCGAGGAGCTGCGAGCCCGTGTGCAGCGCGCCCTCGATCATCCGGTGGCCGCGCCTCTGCCGCAAGCGCGCGTGCTGCGGGTCGGCGCGCTAGAGATCGATCTTCAGAATCAAACGGTCATGCGCAGCGGACAGCTCGTGCCGCTTAGCCGTACCGACTGGACGCTGCTCTCGTTTTTGGTGCGTCACGCGGGCCAGATCTTGCCGCATCGCATGATCCTTCAGCACGTCTGGGGCGATGCCTACACGCACGAGCTGGGCTATCTGCGCTCGTATGTGAAGCGGCTGCGCGATGTGCTGGAGGACGATCCGAAGAATCCGCACTACCTCCAGACTGAATCGCGGCTGGGCTACCGCTTTGCCGTGCCCGATCCGCAGCGGTCGCTCGCCGCACAGGTAGCCGGCACCGGCGTGATACCGCAAGCAGCCGCGCCGCTTTCCCAGATGCCCGTGCCGCTTACCTCGTTTGTGGGCCGCGAGAGCGAGGTTGCCGGAATCAAGGCGCTGCTGCGACGCTCGGATGTGCGTCTGCTGACGCTGATCGGGCTGGGCGGCGTGGGCAAAACGCGGCTGGCGGTGCAGGTCGGCATGGAGGTGACGCCTCCATTTCAGGTCTGCTTCGTCGATCTTTCGCATATTCGCGCAGCGGCCAGCGTAGCCTCGTCGATCGCTGCGGCACTGCATGTCAAAGATCACGGCGACGATGGGCTGTTGGAGCGTGTGAAAGAAGCCCTGCGCACTCGGACGCATCTGCTGATCCTCGATAATTTCGAGCAGGTGCTGGCGGGCGCTCCGCTGGTAAGCGAGCTTCTGCGCTCAGTTCCCGCGCTCAAGATTCTAGTAACCAGCCGCTCGCCGCTGCATATTTCGGGCGAGCACGAGTTTCCGGTTCTCCCGCTGGCCCTGCCCGATCGCAGCGTGCCGCTGTCGCTGGAAGAGCTGGCACAGCTGCCGGTTGTTGCGCTGTTCATCGAGCGAGCGCAGGCGGTCAAGCCTGATTTTCAGCTCACGGCCGAGAATGCGCCGGCCGTGGCCGAGATCTGTGTGGGGCTGGATGGGCTGCCGCTGGCGATCGAGCTGGCCGCCGCTCGGATCAAAGTGCTCTCGCCGCAAACGATCGCGCCTCGACTGACCCACCGGCTGGCCCTGCTGACTGGCGGCCCTCGCGATCTTCCAGTTCGGCAGCAGACTTTGCGCAGCCTGCTCGACTGGAGCTACGACCTGGTCGATCCCGCGTACCAGCCGCTGTTCGCGCGCCTGGCCGTATTTGTGGATGGTGGAACGCTGGTCGCGATCGAGTCGATCTGTGTGGTGAGCGGCGAGGGAACGATCGAGCTGCTGGATGGCCTGGCGGCGCTGGTGGATGCCAGTCTGCTGCAACAGGTGGATGACGGCTCCGGCGACGTGCGCTTCGTGATGCTGGCGACGATTCGCGAGTATGCCTGGGAGCTGCTGAGGCGCTCCGGTGAGGAAGAGCACATCCGCCGGCAGCATATGCACTATTATCTGAGCCTGGCCGAAGTCGCCGCCGTCGCGCTTCAGCGGATGCATCACCGCCAGTGGCTCGATCGGCTGGAGCGTGACCATGATAATCTGCGTGCCGCGCTGCAATCGGCGCTCGATCGCGGGCAGACCGAGATTCTGGCGCGCTTTGTGGCGGCGCTGTGGCAGTTCTGGCATGTTCACAGCCACCGCCGCGAGGCGTATCGCTGGGTGGAGGCGGCGCTGGCGCAGCGTGCGGCGCTGCCGCTGCCGCTCCGGGCGCGGGCTTTGTACGGCGCGGGCTGGCTGGCCTACGATCGACGGGAATACGAGCAGGGGACTGCGTACTTTGCGGAAAGTCTGGCGGCATTACGCGCGCTCGACGATCGGCTGGGCGTGTCCGAGGCGCTGCGTGGTCTGGGCGAGATCGCGCTGTCGCAGGCCGACTTTGCCACCGCTCAGGCGCTCTTCGACGAAAGCCTGGCGCTCTGTTCGGCGCTGGGCCACACGCTTGGCCGGGCCTGGTCGCTGCATCACCTGGGCCGGATCGCGTTCGAGCAAGGCCAGTATGCTCAGGCGACGACCGTGCTCAACGAAAGCTGCGCGCTCTTCGACGGCATCGGCGATAAAGCGGGGATCGCCTGGTCGCTGCACAGCCTGGGCCGCGTGGCGCTGGATCAACGGAGGTATGAGCAGGCGGATCACTGGCTGAGCGATAGCCTGGTGCTCTTCTGCGAGCTGGGCGATAAAGCCGGCCGGGCCTGGTCGCTGCTCAATCTGGGTCGTTCGGCGCTGGAGCAGGGATTGCCGGATCAGGCGCTGCGGCTCCAGAGTGAAAGCCTGGCGCTGTTCCGCGATGTCGGGGATCAGAAAGGTACCGGCTGGGCGCTGCACGGCATCGGACGCGCGACGGCTGCCGGTGGAGATCGTCAGGCAGCGATCGCGCTGTTCAATGAAAGTCTGGTCTATTTTCGCAAGGTCTCCGATGCGGTCGGTATTGAGCAGGCGCTGAGTGAGTGTGGACAACCTGCCGCGCAGTAACAATTTCGTACCAGACTACTGCTCCCTGGCGTTGAAAAGCTTCCACGCGCCCTCCGAGATCACCTCGACGCTGCCGTCGACGACTTTGAGCGCAGTTTGATCGTCGATCGCGTAGAGCGGAACATCGATGCGCGCGGCGGCTTGCTCCATACGCTCGATCGTGATGTTGGGGAACCACTCCGAGTTCAGATGCGGCCGGATGACGAGATCGACAAGCTTAGCGGTTTTGTCGCTGCCGGCGTGCGGTGGCGATTCCTCGTCGTACTCGTCGTCGTAGAAGATTCCGCGCTCCGCCAGCACGTCCGGGTTGACACGCAGACTATGCGTTACCACCATGCTGCCGGCGCTCACGCCCAGATAGACCTTGTCCTTCAGCAATTCCGGCAGCCTGGCCGCAAAGCCCGACTTGTGGAACCAGTAGCTCAAATATCCGGTCGTGCCGCCGCCCACAATAATAATATCTGCCGCCGCTACCGCTGGTAGCCAGTGCTCCTCCAGGATGCTCGGCAGGGCCGTAAGCTCCAGCACACCAAACTCTTGCCAGCCCATACCAGCCGTCTGGCTCAGCATCCACCAGGCATGTTTCGTCCCCTCGGATGAGGCGTAGATCGCCGTTGGAATGCAGATGGCTTTGGCTTCGGCGATCGGCTTACCCAGCAGTTCCACGAGCGCCGAATGGATAGAGTCATTTGTAACGCCGGCTGAGGTTAGCAGGAATTTCATGTGCTCCAGGCTCCTGGTGACTATCGCGCCGCTTATTCGCTGAGGGCGGCGACGAGCGTGTGCTTCTGATACTTCTGAGACAATGTGCGATACGCCAATGTGCGCATGGCAAGCAGCGTGACGACCAGGCCGATCATTCCAGTGACCGTGAACAGCAGCGCGATCCCGCGATCGGTGCCGGTGCCGAACCAGCCGCCCAGCAGCTCTACGCCCGCGCCGGTGGTCATGAACGGGATGAAGATCAGCTCGGCGATCGGGCCGATCATAAAGGCCGTGATTGGCGACGCAGCCTGCTCGACGCTCTGGGCGAAGCCGAAGACGCGGCCCTGGCGCTCAGGCGGGATCACTTTCTGCAAGATCGTCTGCTCCGACGCTTCGACGACCGGGCTCAGGGCCAGCCAGACGAACATGCCGATCGTCAGCAGCACGATCGACGACTGGAGGGTGAAAAATATACAGATCGTCCACATGGCGATGTTGGCCATAAAGAGCGTGCGCAGCGGCGATGCGCCCAGGCCCCTCTTCGCGACCACAAAGCCACCGACGATAAAGGCCAGGCTCAAGAAGCCCCACAGAAAGCCCCACACCTCCACCGAAACCAGCAGCAGCCCGTACGCATCCATCAGCGACATAAAAACGCCGCCCAGGAAATTATTGAATGTATTGAAAAAGATCAGGCCAAACAATCCCGGCACCAGCCCGATCACGCGAATTGTTCCGCGAATGTCGATGCTGTCGGTGTTCGCATCGGCATGGGTAGCGGCCAGGTCGGGGATCGGAATGGTCCATAGATGCACGATCACCAGCGCGGTCAGCCCGATCGCCAGCGCCAGCACCCAGAACATGCCCAGCAGCCCGACGCCCAGGCCGCTGAAGATCGACGCCGCCAGAAACGAAACGCCGTTCGACGTGCCGACCAGACCGTTCGCTCGGTCGCGCTCATCTTCGGGGATCATGATCGTGACCAGCGTTGAAAGCGCAATGCCACGGATGTTGCCGGCGATCGCGCCCATGAGGATCAGGAAGATGAAGATCCAGAGCCGGACGCTGCCGGGATCGGTAAAGACTTGCGCCGGCGTGGTGCTGTAGAGCGCGCAGGCAAGCGTGAAGAGTATCAGCGAGCCGCTGCTGGAAAGCAACAGCACGCGCTTTTTCTTGAAGCGATCCACGAGTGAGCCCAGGAAAAAGCCGGAGATCGCGATGGTTCCCAGGTAAATGCCCGCCATTACCGAGGTTACAATAACCGATTTGGTTTCGAGATATACCCAGAATGTGACAGCAAACCAGACAAATGTATTGCTTAAAAATGCCGCCAGTGAGTTGGCTAAAAGCGCGTAGAAGTTTTTCATTATGTGGTTTCCTCCCCCGTTGCTGATGTTGTCACTATACTGCACCACTGTGACAGGTAATGTCACGGAAACAAGTCTATGCTGTCTCCTGATCAAAGGTGCAGTATAGATCATAACACTGGAAGGCTGGATCTATGGGCTGCCGATCGCGGATGCCGCCGAGGGATGCAGCGCCGGGCGATAGCCTGCCGCGAGAATTGCGACGATCGACGGCGGTGTGAGCACAGCTACAGGCCGATCCGACGGACGCGCGATTGCAGCCGTGTAGCCCTGTGGTGTCCAGGCGAGCAGCTGCTGACCGAGCACAAGCAGCGGCTGATCCTGCGGCTCAAGCAGAATGAACGCTCCATCCGGCAGTTCGTCGAGGGACGCGGCATAGGTTCGCTTGTGCCTGGCATCCGTCAGCCGCTCCTCGTGCAGCCTCCGATCGATGGTGTCGACGTTGGGCTTCGCCGATCCGTCAGCCTCAGGATGTAGCGTTTGCCAGTAGGCCGCGAACTCTTTAAATCGCGAGTGGAGACACATCGAGCACGGCCGGTGTCCCGCCGCCAGTGCGGTCGCCTCGTCCAGGAAAAAAAGATGCGTGTAATGCTGCGGAGCCATGACCGTATGCGTCGGCCTGGGATAATCGAGGCGGCACATAATCCAGCGCCGGACCTCGTACTGCCGTGTGATTTGCCCGTCTGCGGCGTGCAGCCGGCCACGATTGCCGGTGTACATGCCACGCGCGTCGGCAGCGATCAATGTTCCCTGCGGCGTGACACGATTCTGGTAGGGCATGAGTCATCTCCTGTGAGCGTGCAAGGCAGCGTAGCATATGCAACAAAGCGTGTCATCTGCTCGTCTAGCCCACGCTATGATCGTCAACCATCTGCGAGGTGCCTATGACACAACAATCTTCTACGCCGGATCTTCCCGCGTGGCGCGGCTTTCACCATGTCGCGCTGATGACGCCGGATCTTGACGCAACCATTCGCTTCTATGGCGATATTCTGGGCATGCAGATCGGCCCGATTTTGCCGGGAGCCGGCGCACAGGGGCGGCACTGTTTCATTCGGCCCGGCGAGACTGAGGCGTGGGGCCTGCACTTTTTTGAGCACTCTGAGGCGCAGGTATTTGCGTATCCAGAAACTTTTCCACGCTTTGCCGTGCTGCCCGGCGCGCTGCAACATATCGCCTTTGCGCTGCCCAGCGAGGCGGCTGCGCTTGCGCTGCGGCAGCGGCTGGCTAGCTTCGGCGTCGCCATGACCGATGTAGCACATATCGGGCCGATCTCGAATACGCTGTTCCGTGACAACAACGGGCTGCTGCTGGAGGCAACCTGGGCGCGAACAGTCGAGGGTTGAGAGTTGCCACGGCAGCGGGATGCAGCCAGGCATTCTGGACGTTACTCGTGCCGATCCAGAGCGGATAGTTGTCCCGGCTGTATCTCCCGGCACACAGGCACAGTCCAGCGCAGCGATAGGTAGAATTCAAGCCAACTACCGGACCTTTCCACGACTCAGCGGAGCGATCAAACGGACCCTGAGTGTGCTACAATTCTCTTGTTCTACGTTATCCCGACATGCAAGAACGTGTAATCCTCCGGCTTGTGTGCTGTCTTATGCTGGTCCTCAGCGCAAGGTCAACACCCTTCCTCTTCCGTGAGAACATAGGGATGGATGACATTTCAGGTAAACTGCTCGCGATAGAGTCCTCTACGCCTGCAATCGTTCGCGATGCTGCACGCTTAGCTGCGCTCCGCTATACAGCGCTTCTCGATACACCCGCCGAAGAAGCTTTTGACCGACTTACGCGTCTGGCAACCAAGATTTTACGCGCGCCAACCGCGCTTGTCTCGCTGGTAGACGAAGATCGCCAGTTTTTCAAGAGCTGCGTGGGAGTGCCTGAGCCGTGGGCCTCGCAGCGCGAAACACCCTTATCGCACTCGTTTTGCCAGCATACGATCGCATCGACCGAGCCGCTGGTGATTGTAGATGCGCGCCAGCATCCGCTGGTCCATGATAATCTGGCGATCCGCGATCTGAATGTGGTTGCCTACGCCGGCATTCCGCTGATCACCGCCGATGGAGAAGCGCTCGGCTCGTTCTGTGTGATCGACTCACAGCCACGCGCCTGGACGGCGGCCGAGGTGGAGATTTTGAAGGAGCTGGCGGCCTCGGTGATCGCCGAGATCGATCTACGCCGCGCGACGCGCGAAGCTCAGCACCAGGCGAAGATTCAGCAGTTTCTGGCGCAGGTCAGCCGCGTGCTGGTCGATTCGTTGGACTACGAGACGACTCTGAAGTCAGTTGCGCGGCTGGTCGTGCCGCTGCTGGCTGATGGCTGCGTGATCGATGTGATCGAAGAGGACGGCAGCCGGCGACAGGTAGCCTGTGCTGCCGCTCACAAGTCGCAGGAATCGCTGATCCAGCGGCTCTGCTCCGCGCTCAAGGATGCGCCAGATCCGGTTGCCGAGGCGGCGCGGACCGGTCAGCTGCGGCAGGTTTCGGGCGTGGCCGAGGTGACCGAGACGCTGTTCAATCCCGGCTATCTGCATATCGTGCGGGCGCTCAATCTGCGCTCCGGGCTGGCTATTCCCATGATCGCGCATGAGCATATCGTGGGCGTGATCACGCTGCTGTTCGTCGAGGACCATAATCAGTTTGCAGCCTACGATCTGATCGCCGCGCAGGACCTGGCGCAGCGCGCGGCGCTGGCTGTGGATAATGCCCGGCTGTACGATGTGGCGCGTCAGGCGATCCTGGCGCGAGATAACCTGCTGGCGATGGCCTCACACGATCTGCGCACGCCGCTGGGTGTGATCAAAGGCTATGCCCATCTGATCCAGATGCGCATCGAGCGCTCCGAGACGCTCGACAAAGCGGCGATCGCCGACTCGTTTGGCAAAATTGACGCGGCGGTGCAGAAGATGGTTTATCAGCTTGACGAGCTGGTGGATATTAGCCAGCTTCAGGCCGGGCAATCGCTCGCGCTCAGCTATGAGCTGACGGATGTTGTGAGATTGGTGCAGCGTACCGTCGAAGAGCAGCAGGAGCTTGCGCCACGCCACCGGCTCACGGTGATGTCGGATCTGCCCGAGCTGATCGGAAACTGTGATATTGTGCGTGTCGAGCGCGCGCTGATCAATCTGCTGACCAACGCGATCAAGTATAGTCCTGCCGGCGGCGATATTCTGGTCTCGGTGACGGCCGAAAAAGATAGCGCGGGCAGCTGGGCCGCCATTCGCGTACAGGATCAGGGCATCGGCATTCCGGCCGCTGATCTGGCGCAGATTTTCCAGCGCTTCTACCGCGCCGGCAATGTCGATGGCATCAAAGGCACCGGCATCGGCCTGGCAACCGTGGAATGGAT
>DASWTQ010000338.1:0-15919 GCA_036402055.1 Herpetosiphonaceae bacterium | reverse complement strand
TCGCGGCGCGCGCTGCTGATCGGCGTGCGAGAATGACGGCGGATCGTAGCTAAAGGACTGTCGCTCCTCGAATGATGCTTGTGACTCCTCGGCTTCTCCTGACGGCCTATCTGTCATGGGCGCTGCTTCGCTGCCCTCAGGACGACGCAGTCCACGGATCACGCGCAGCCGACGTCCATCTGGTCGGTTTCGCTCTGCCATACGGCGTTCTGCCTCCTCATCGGCGGCGCGCGAAGGAATATGCTGTGTATGCGCGCGCAGCATTTGAACTTCTGTCGGTGTCAGATCGCGCCACGCTCCCGGCGCGATGTCGCCCAATCCAATCGGGCCTTCACGAACGCGGATCAGACGCAGCACTTCATAGCCAAGGATGCGTGCGATCTCGCGGATCTGACGTTTGCGGCCTTCGCGCATCACCACGCGAATCCAGCTGCCCGCCGCGTCGCGCTCCAGCACTTCGACCCACGCAGGCATAGTCATTTCGCCCTCTAGCTCGACGCCCTCGCGCCACGTGCGCAGATCTTCGATACTCGGCGTTCGGTCGAGCAGCACGCGGTATTCTTTCTCGACCTCGAAGCGTGGATGGGTCAGCCGGTAGGCCAGATCGCCGTCGTCGGTCAGCAGAATCAAGCCCTCGCTATCGGCGTCCAGCCGTCCAACCGGAAAGAGCCGCTGGTCGGTCGGAACCAGGCCGACCACAGTTGGCCGGTCGTGCGTGTCGTGGGCGGTAGAGATGACATCGACTGGTTTGTGAACAAGCACATAGCGATGCGGATCGCTCGGCTTGCGAATCTCGATCAGCTCACCATCGACGGCGATCACATCGCTCTCGGGATCGACCCGCGCTCCCAATTCGCGCACAACTCGCCCGTTGACGGTGACGCGTCCCGCCATAATCATGTCTTCGGCTGGTCGCAGCGCTGCTACTCCCGCCCGTGCCAGGACTTTGTGTAGTCGTTCAAGCATATCTAAAGGCCGTCTCAGTATTGAATATCCGGCTCTGCAAGATTCACGCCCCTGTGGGCTAAGCCGGAGTTTGGGCAAGAATAGGACCACGCGCAAATTATGGAATCCGCCCTATGATACCACGTCGCAAGATTCCGGCGTGTGGCGCTCGCTGTCACACAGATTCGGTATACTACCGGTATGGAGGAAAATACTATGAGCCGGAGCTTAATTCACCTGGGCACGTCGGGCTGGAGCTACGACGATTGGATCGGACCGTTCTATCCGCCCGGTACCACATCTTCTCGCTATCTGCCGGTGTATGCTCAGCAGTTCACCAGCGTTGAGATCGACGCCACATTTTACCGTCCACCCAGCCAGAACATGATTAACGCCTGGCGCGAGCGCACTCCCGACGATTTTGTGTTTGCCGCCAAGGTTCCCCGATCGATCACGCACGACCGCGAGCTGCTCGACGTCGAGGCCGATGTGCAGGCGTTCGCCGCGATCATGCGCCAGCTGGGCACGCGGTGCGGCCCGCTGCTGTTCCAGTTTGCGCCCTCGTTCACGGCGGAGCGCATCGACGATCTGGCGGCGCTGCTGCCGAGCCTGCCCACCGATCTGCGCTGGGCGGTCGAGGTGCGGCACAAGAGCTGGCTAAGCGAGCGCTTCTACGATCTGCTGCGCGCGCACAATGTGGCGCTGACGCATGTCGATCTGCCGTGGATGCCGCGCAGCACGCCCGTGACCGCCGATTTCGTCTATATTCGCTGGCTGGGCGATCGACGAAAAATTGTGGACGATTTCAGCTATGTGCGGCCCGAGCTTGCGCGCGACGACGATCTCGACTGGTGGTCGCGGCAGATCGAGCGCATGCTGGAGCGTGGCCTGGAGGTTTTCGGCTACGCCAACAATCATTATGAAGGACACTCGCCGGCGACGATTCGCGGCCTGCAAGAGCGGCTGAATCTGCCGGTGCGCGCCCCTGAGCAAGCTTTGGAACAGCAGCAGCTCTTTTAGCACCAGGCGTGCAACAATTTGCACCGGCCAGCGTCAAAGGTGCAGATTGGAAACAAGGAGCCTCTATGTTGTGCACTACTTGCGATACTGATAATGAAGAAGGCGCACGTTTTTGTCGTGTTTGTGGCACGTCGCTGACAAATCCGGTGGCTGAGACAGGCGCGACCCGCGCTATCTACACCTACACCAACGCGCCGATGACCGGCCCGCTCTGTCCGACATGCGCTCAGGCAAATCCGAACGGAGCGCGCTTCTGCGTGTATTGCGCTACGGCGCTCACGCAGCCGAACACTGTGCGTTTCGGCGCGCCCACGATGCAGCCGGCCATGGCCTACACCGCACCCAACGTCACAGTGATGAACTACGTCACGACGCAGCCGGTGCAGTACGTGATCGCTAACAGTGGCAATCTCCTGATTCGTGCGGTCTGGTTCTTCCTGATCGGCTGGTGGCTGGGCTTGTTCTGGACAATCGCTGCCTGGGTCTTCAACCTTTCTCTGATCGGGCTGCCGGTTGGTTTGATGATGCTGAACTCGCTCCCGCAGGTTATGACGCTCCGTCCACGCAGCCGTGTGCGTATGCAGATAACGCCGAGCGGCCATGTGCTGATGCAGGGCCCGGAGCAGCATCCCTTCCCGCTGCGCGCGATCTGGTTCTTGCTGATCGGCTGGTGGGCCTCGCTGGTCTGGTCGCTGATCGCGTGGGCGTTCTCGCTAACGTTGATCTTGATGCCGATCTCGTTCTGGATGTGGAACCGCGTTCCCACGATCACGACGCTGGCCGCCGAGTAAAATCACCTTGACCAGGCAGGGCAGCAATGACGCTGCCCTGCTTTGTTTTTCCCGCTAGCGCCGGATCAATGTTCCTGCCTCGACCTCGTCACCCCGCAGCACCGCCCGCAGCATCTCCGCGTCCACACCGATCAGCAGCACTTCCAGGCCCTCGGCCGACTGTACCAGCTGCCACATCTGCCGCACTTTGGTCGCCATGCCGCCGGTTACATCGGTGCCGTGGGACGCGCCGGTTTGCTCAAGCACGGTCTCGATATTGGCGGCGGTGATCTGCGCGATGCGAATCGCATCGGGATCGCGGCGAGGATCGGCGGTGTATACGCCAGCCTCACCCACCAGCACAATCCTCTGCGGCTGGAGACGCGGCGCGAGAAAGGCGAAGAGTCCTTCGGTCGAGATGATCGCCGCTCCCTGCGCCGTATCCAGCACCACATCGCCATAAACCACCGGCACCAGTCCCACGCCCAGCATCCGCTCGATCACCGGCGTTGCCAGCTCACGCAGCGCGCCGGCTTCGGCCTGTGCTGAGGCCATCGGCTGCACGCCGACCGCGCTAACTCCCGCCTCCAGCAGCGCATCGACCACAGTGCGATTCAAACGACCCATTGCATCCGCCACGCGCGCGACGCCTTGCCAGCCCTCGGGATCGTGAGCGCCGCGCTGCGTGCCGTAGTGTGCGGCCCAGTAGTGGCCGAACGAGCCGCCGCCATGCCCGATCAGCAGCTCAAGCGCGGGTTGCTCGCGCAGCACTGCGGCGATCGTCGCGGCGACCGTCTGGAGCGCCGGCAGGTTCAGCGCCTCCGGCTGCGTCTTGTCGGTCAGGATCGAGCCGCCAATTTTGATGAAAATGCGCAATCTGCTCATTGTGCGAAATCCAGCCGTATCGTTAAGCCTAGTTTAACGGTTGTTCTCACGAATGGTGTATCTCTCTGAAAAGGTTCCTATATTGTTCTCTGCTCAGAATGAGGCCGCAATGCTGCACCCTCTTCGTTCTTCAGGGGGCCTGGCGATCCAAGCTCCTGCTCGTCCTCGTCCTGTTCACCAGCATCATGTAGCTTCTGTGGAAGTACCAAGCGCTAGCCGTGTTCTCATCGTCGACGATCATACGCTCTTCCGCCGCGTTGTGCGCGAGGTTCTCGACGAACATCCACAGCTTACTGTTGTCGGCGAGGCTTCGAACGGCACAAGCGCGCTTTCGCTAGCGTTTGAGCTGCGGCCCGATATTGTCGTGTTAGACATGCATCTGCCGGATCTTGATGGTATCACAGTCACGCGCCGGTTGATAGAAGCTCAGCCGGAAGTGCGGATTGTGATTCTGACGGTCGCCGGAACCGACGAGCTAATCGTCGATTCGCTGCGAGCGGGCGCCTTTGGTTTCCTGACCAAAGATATTGAGCCTGAGGCCCTGGCGCGGGCGGTGGCCGGTGTGATGGATGGTCAGATCGCGATGTCGCGGCAGATGGCTACTCGCGCGCTGCTGCATTTCCAGCAGGCAACCGCGACCGATCGTGGCCGATCGATCGATCTCACGGAGCGTGAGGTCGAGGTGATCGAGCTGCTGGCCGAGGGCGCAACCGACCGCCAGATCGCCGATCGGCTGGTGATCGCCGAGTCGACCGCGAAAAAGCATGTGCAGCATATTCTGCGCAAGCTGCGATCGCGCAATCGGGCTGAGGCGGTAGCGAAATATCGCCAGCTGGGTTAAGCATTCGGGCCGAGAAGAGGAGGCAGTCGCGCTTTGAGCTGATTCTGATCAGCGGAAGCGCGACGCTGCTTGATGGGCTGCGTGGTCGCACAACTTCATGCACATGTGTGGTTGCCCGTGCCTAGCAGGTCAGATCGGTCTGCCCGCTTCGCAGCCGACGCAGCTGGTAACGGATCGTGGGCAGCAGCATGATCTTCTCGATCGCCGAGAGGTGCGCGCGCCTGGTAAACACGTCGAAGTCGTTGGCGATAATCTTGCGCAGGATGCCGCGATAGAATAACGCCGCCGATGCGACCGCCATCTGTCCATCCGGGTTGAGCATGGCGATCCCCGGCCAGCTCATGCGGTACAGCTGCTCGGCGCGCTCGATCTCATAGCGCATCAGCGCGCGAAAGCGGTCGTCGCGCACGCCGTTGAGAATATCGGCCTCGCTGAGATTAAAGCGCTGAAGATCTTCCAGCGGCAGATAGATGCGGCCGCGCTGGGCGTCCTCGCCGATGTCGCGCAGAATGTTGGTGAGCTGTAGCGCGATGCCCAGCCGGATCGCATACACCTCAGCGCCGGGCTCAAACCCGATGATCCGCATCGAGAGCAGACCAACCACGGAAGCCACGCGGTAGCAATACACCCACAGCTCGGCAAATGTCGCATAGCGCTGAATCGTCAGATCCATGGCCACGCCGGCCAGCAGCTCGTTGGCCAGCTCACAGGGCAGCGCGTAGCGCTCGCAGGTATCGGCCCAGGCCAGCAGCACCGGCTGATCGCGTGGTGTCATCGGATGCTGAACCTTAGCGACCCAATGCGCCAGCGCTTTGGCGGCCTCGACGTTATTGTCGACGTTATCGTCCGAGGTGCGGCAGAAGGCATAGAGCGCTTCCATGGCCCTGCGCTTGGGCCTGGGCAGCAGCCGCGAGGCAAGAAAGAAGCTCTTGGAGTGCTGGCGGGTAATCTCGCGGCATTCCAGGTAGGCCCGGTCGAGCGAGTAGGCTGGCTGAAGCGCGGCATAGCGCTGATCGTGCGCTGTGCTCGGCAGGGCTGCGAGGTAATACTGCGCGGGATAGATCGTCAGGCGTGCTTCCTTTGGTGCTTCCATACAACCCTGCTTTCTTCTGCGATGACATTCAGGGCCTCTTAGCAGTTTTTATGCTAGGATTTGGCCCGCATCAGCTCGCTCCACGTTTCGGCACTCAGTTCAGGCGCTCATGGCCGCCGAGACGTTTGCTGCTCAGCGCTGCTCCGATCTGCTCAGCGGCAGCTACGCCGTTGCCGAGTAGAACATGAAGGCCGGGTATTGGCTCGCGCTGCTGTGCCGCTCCCTGCCCGCCGATAAACACGAGTCGATCGTCGTTGTCGCGCAGAACCTCGTAGGCCATGCGGATCGCGTGATCGACGGTGGCGGTGGTTGCAGTTGAGATGCAGATGATCTCAGGCCGGACCTGCTCGACAGCCTGTTTCAGCGCCTCGATCGGCACATCCGCGCCCAGAAACACTACGCGGTAGTTGCGCCGCACCAGGAAGAGCGCCAGCAGCAGCAGCCCGAGATCGTGCTGCTCGCCGGGAGCGCAGGCGGCCACAACAGTCGCGCGACCCTCCGGCACATCATAGATGTTGAGCAGCGCCAGCAGCTTGCGGCGCAAAAACTGGCTGGCGAAATGCTCCTGGGCTACAGAGGCGGTGCCCTCGTGCCACATCTCCCCGATGTCGACCAGGGTTGGCTGTATAATATTCACGCACACATTGTCAAGCGAGTAGAGCGCAAACGCCTCGCTGAGCACCGTGTCGGCGGAGGGCGCGTCGAAGTGCAGCAGCATCTGCCGCAGATTCGCCCGTAGCGCCTCGTAGGAGCGCGGCGCGTCGATCGCCGGCAACGGCGCGGTGGTCTCGGTTTCGAGGAGCGCCACGGCCTGGCTGATCGTCAAGCCCTCGCTGGTTCGATCGCGCAGCCAGCGAATAGTAGCGATGTCGCGCTCTGAGTAGAGACGCTGCCCGCCCTCGGCGCGCTGCGGGTGCGGCAGCCCGTAGCGCCGCTCCCAGGCCCGGAAGGTATCCGCAGGCACGCCGGTCTCACTCACGACGAGCTTGGTGTTATACAACGGTGTAGTTGGATAATTCTGCAAAAAGCGCGAGGAGTTGGTCATAGCTTGGTTACTCCTTGTACAGGTAGTATAGCATTTGACCAAGTCCTGTCAACGCTTTGCAAAGAGTTTGTCGAAGATTCGCGAGTGAAGAGCCATGCTATAATGAAGCTAAGCTGCGTATCGGATGCAGCGGCACACAGGCCAACACTGTTAGAGGATGGCTGACCGCATGAACGGATTTCTCCCAACTTTTTTTCAGCTTTTATTCAACGCGCTCTATCTGGCCATTATCGGGCGAATCCTGATGAGCTTTATCGATCAGACGGGGCAGATGCGCGCTACTCAGATTTTGTATGAGATCACCGAGCCGATCCTGGGGCCGCTGCGCCGGATTATTCCAACGGTTGGCTTTATCGATTTCAGCCCGATGGTAGCGTTTCTGCTGCTGAGCGTGCTGCAAAGGATTGTGGTCGACGCGCTGCGCTAATATTTGGGATGCAGCCGGCTCCGGCCGGTCTTTCGATAACTATCAGGAGAAGTAGGATTTCGTGCGACAACGAGCTTTTTTGATTGCCGCCGTCTTAACCGGCGGCATTTGTTCGCTTGGCATTGAGCTGACTGCATCGCGACTGCTTCAGCCGTTCTTCGGCTCGTCGCAGTTGATCTGGGCTAACGTCATCGGTCTGACGCTGATCTATCTCACGATCGGCTACCGGCTAGGTGGACGGCTGGCGGATCGGCGGCCGGATCAGTCGGTGCTGGCGTTGATTCTGTTGGCGGCCGGTCTCAGCACCGCGCCGATTCCGCTGCTGGCACGGCCGATTCTGGCCTGGTCGGCCTCGGCTTTCACGACCTTTTCGGTCGGCGTGTTTTTCGGCTCGTTCTTTGGCGTGCTGATTCTGTTTTCGATCCCGATCATTCTGCTGGGCATGGTCTCGCCGTTCGCGATCCGGCTGAGCATGAATGATGTGTCGACGGCGGGCAGTACTGCCGGCTCGCTCTACGCGCTCTCGACGGTCGGCTCGATCATCGGCACATTTCTGCCGGTGCTGGTGCTAATTCCGGCGATCGGCACCAATCTGACGTTTTATGTGTTTTCACTGGCGCTGGTGGTGATGGGCGCGCTCGGGATGCGCCGGCCGATCGCGCTGGTGGCGATCCCGGCGGTGATCGTGCTGGCGCTGCTTCAGCTGGGCCTGAGCGGCATTCGCGAGCCGTTCTGCCGTGGCTGCACATCGCTCTACGAGACCGAGAGCAGCTACAACTATATTCAGGTTGCCAGCAACAACTACGGGCCGGGTGGCTCCGAGCAGATCGGCCTGATCCTGAACGAGGGCCAGGCGATCCACTCGATCTTCAACACGCGCTACGGCGAGACCAAAAACACCGCCGATCTGCTGACCAACGGGCCGTGGGATTTTTTCAATATCGCGCCCTACGTCTATGCTAACCGCACCAAAGGCGATGTCGACAGCCTGCTGATGATCGGCTCGGCGGCGGGTACGATCCCGAAGCAGTTTCTGGCCTTCTACGGCAATGATGCGCGGATCGATGCCGTCGAGATCGATCCCGAGATCGTCAAGATTGGCCGCGAGTACTTCCAGATGGAAGATCAGTCGGTGCCGAACTACAAGGTCTATACCGAGGATGGACGCGTGTTTCTCAACCGGTCGCAGGAAACCTATGATGTGATCGGCATGGACGCGTATCACCAGCCCTACATTCCGTTTCACCTGACGACCCACGAATTTTTCACCGAGGTCGATGCGCATCTGGCGGCGGATGGCGTCGCGGTGGTGAATGCGGGTAAGCCCGGCACCGACTATCGCCTGGTCAATGCGCTGGCCAGCACGATGCGCTCAGTTTTTCCGCAGGTGTTCATCCTCGACGTGCCCTCGTTCGGCAACAGCATCGTGATCGGCGTGAAGCAGCCCGTCGGCGATGGCGTGGCCAACTTCCGGGCCAACATGGCGCAGATGGATGACTCGGTGCTGCGCTTTGTGATGGAGCAGGCGCTGGAGGGCTCGACGCCGCCCAAGCTGCCGCTGCGTGAGTGGACGGAGCAGGACGCGGCCCAGGTGGTGGCGTTCACCGACGACTGGGCGCCGGTCGAGTCGGTGATCGATCGCATTATTTTGCGGGCGGCGGAAGGCGGAATTCAGCAGTAGCGCCAGGCTGCTGCTCGTTGCTTGAGATGGTAACTGAGATGGTTGAACCGACACAACAGCGCATTCCACGCGGCGTGATCGCGATCGCAACGCTCTTGATCATCGGCGCGTTCTTCACGGGTGGCCTGGGATCGCTGGTGCCCACCAGCACGCTTGAAGAGGCCGGACTACCGCGCTCGCTCCTGCTGACAGGCGCGCTGCTGACGACGGTGCTGGCGTACGGGCTGCTGCGGATGCGCCGCTGGGCCTGGGCTGCGACGCTCTCGTTCGTGATCGTGCAGGGATACTTTGTGGTGCTGAATGCACTGGTCAACGGCGCTGCGGCGTACGCCGGTCTGTTTATCCTGCTGGCAATTGCCGTGTATCTGCTGCAACCCCGAGTGCGCTCGGTCTTTTTCCGGCGCGGCGCTCACCAGTAAAAACAGCGCTCACCCGAATCGCGAAACGGACACGTCGTCGGCGTGTCCGTTTTTGTATGCTCGAAGCTATACATAGCGCTCGGGCTGCGCGACAAACAGATCGCGGCAGGCAGTCGAGCAGAAACGGTAGATCTGGCCGTTGTAGGTTGTGCTGAGCGCATCCGGCCCGACGAGCATATTGCAGATCGGGTCGCGGCCGTCGACGCCGGGATACGGCAGATGGATATGCAGCTGCGTTCCTTGGCCGGGCACGCTCCTGATCTCGACCTCGCCGCCGACCAGCGTTGCGCGCTCCTGCATACCGATGATACCGAAATGTCCGCGTGGTGCCTGGGTCTCGCCTCGCGAGCCCGGAGTTGAGATGAAGCCCACGCCATCGTCGACGATCGCCACGTCGAGCATCTCCGGCCCGTAGGTGACGTTAAAAATCGCGTGCCGGGCCTGCGCGTGCCGCCGAATGTTGCTCCACGCCTCCTGGATGATCCGAAAGAGCGCCAGCTCGGTTTGCGGATCGAGACGCCGCTCATCGCCGTAGAGCTGGATCGCGACCTGAGGCAGCTCGTCGCTGTTGCGTTTGAGCAGCAGCTCAAGGGCCGGCAGCAGACCCAGCTCTTCCAGCGCGGGCGGGCGGAGATCGCCGATCACGGCGCGCACTGACTGCACCATGGCGGTAATCTCGGCGCGCAGAGCTTTGAGCCGCTCCATTGCTACGGCCGGATCGCGCTCCACCACGCGCTGCACGCGCTCCACGCCCTGGCCCAGAGCGACCAGACGCTGGACGGTGTCGTCGTGCAGCTCACGGGCCAGCCGTCCGCGCTCAGCCTCCTGCGCGGTCGTCAGCGCGGCGATATAATCCTGCATCCCGACCTGCGCCTGCTCGACATGCGCGCCCATGACATCCATCGCCAGGCGCAGATCTTCCAGCTCACGCGTGCCGCCGACCGGCTGTCCCAGCGAGCTGAAATCGCCGCGAGTCATGGCCTCGGCGCGGCGCTGTAGCTCGTAGAGCGGCTCGACATGCGGATCGCGCCGCTGCCATCGTTTTCGTCGTTTCATCATTGAACTTTCTGGCCTTGTTCAGTGCTTCAGGCCCTCATCCCCGCCTCACTGCGTTCGGCACCCCTTCTCCCGTTGCCACAGGAGAAGAGGAATATGGTGCTTTGTTCTTTGTTCGCGTCTTAGGTTCTTGGTTCTTGGTTCTTGGTTCTATTCCCCTAGCCTCAGCATTCCCCGTTGCAGCGCGGCCGTCACGGCCTCCGTGCGCGATGCGACGCCGAGCTTGGCGTAGATGTTGGCGAGATGATTTTGCACGGTGCGATCGCTGATGTCGAGGTCATGGCCGATCTGCTTGTTGGTCAGGCCGCGCGCCGCCAGCCGCAGCACCTCTAGCTCACGCTCGGTCAATGATTCGGCGACCGGTGCCGGCTGTGCGACACGCGCGATAATGCGCGGCGCGATCGCCGGATCGAGCGCGGACTGTCCGGCCGCGACTGCGCGAATCGCCCGGATCAGCTCGCTGGACTCGGCGGTTTTCAGCACGTAGCCGCTGGCTCCGGCCTCCAGCAGGCCAAAGATGTACGGATCGTCGTCGTAGGCGGTGAGCGCCAGCACGCGGACCTTGGGCGCGGCGCTGCGGATGCGCCTGGTCGCGTCGACGCCCGAAAGCTGCGGCATTTTGATGTCCATCACGATCACATCGGGCTGAAGCTCGGTAGCCAGCTCAACCGCCTGAAGCCCATCGCTGGCCTCGCCGATCACGTCGATGTCGGGCTCTTCTTCCAGAAACTCACGCACGCCTTTTCGAACGACACTATGATCGTCCGCCAGCACAACTCGAATCGCCATGCCCACCTCAATCTAGCGCCGTCAGCGCTGTGTAACATACGTTTGTAGAAAGCGCAGAATCACCGGCTGCGCGATCTGCGACCCCCAGCCGCTAAAATGGTAATCGAAGCCGTGCTGCGCGTAGGGAATAAATACCGCCTGATGCGGCACATTCGCCGACTGTAAGCGCTCCACCAGCAGCTCGGCATGATGCTGGCCCACCAGCTGATCGCGCCCACCGTGGAACAGCAGCGTCGGCGGCGTGTCTGCGCGCACATGATTGACCGGCGAGGCGATCGTAAAAGCGTCTGCGGCCGTCTGCGGATCGCCGCCAAGGAAGCGCCGGAGTGTGCCAGGGCCGTCGATCACGTCGGGATCGGCGGGATTGTTGTAGCCCCAGATCAGATCGGCCGGACCGTAGAACGAGATCACCGCCTGCACGCTCGTATCGGACGCGTCACAGCTTGGCGGTAGCGCGGTCTCCTGTGGTGTATAGGCGGTCAGCAGCGCCAGGTGTCCACCGGCGGAGCGTCCCAGCAGCGCGATCTGCTGCGGATCGACCTTGTACTGCGCGGCTTTGCGCTTCACCCAGCCGATCGCGCATTTAACGTCGCCGGTTGCAGTCTGCCAGTTGGGCTGCGGCATCAGACGATATTGCACATCGAAGACCACAAAGCCCTGCTGCGTGAGCCACCAGTTCCAGCGCGGAAAATCGCTCTTATCGCCGCCGCTCCACGAGCCGCCATGCACTACAACCAGCGCCGGACGCGGCTCGCTCGTCTGCGTCTGCGGCTGATACACATCAAGCTTGAGCGTCTGCCCGTCGACGGTCGCGAAGGTCTCGGTCTGCGGCGTGATCACCGGAAGATCGGGCGCGCCAAACACGTAGCGGCCCAGCGACAGCGGCACCTGGTTGGCGCGGGCGACCGGCCGCGATTGCAGCGGCGGTACCAGCGCGAAGGCGGTAGCCAATACGCCACAGCCGATCGCGATCCAGGCCGGCCAGCGACTGCCAAGCCGGAGCGCCGCGATGCTCAGTCCCGCGCCGATCAGGCCAAGCGCGCCAAACCAGAGACTCCATTCGCTTGCGCCAACCGCGACCTGCCAGAGCCGGTACAACGGCGCGGGCATGACGATCCAGAGCGTGATCAGGAAGGCGCTGATACTCAACACCAGCCCGAAGCCTGACAGAACGAGTCGTACCATGCGTGCTCCTTGCTGGCTGTATTGTACTCCGACCTGCGATCCGGCGCTGCTAGGAGAGACCACGCCGACTCCGGCTACACTGCGGCTGCGATCCAGGCGATCGCGAGGTAGCGCGCGCTTTTGCCCAGGATGACCCACAGCGAGAACGGCTTGAACGGCATGTTCAGCGCGCCGGCCAGGGCAACCAATGCGTCGCCGAGGAGCGGCACCCACGAGAGCAGCAGCGCCGGCGGGCCGTAGCGTCTCAGCAGCCGGGCCGCGCGATCCTGGCCTCGGCGCTGCTCCTGGTGCTGGCCCAGCGCGCTGGCAGCGCGCGCGGCGATCCAGTAGGTTGTACACGCTCCCAGGTAATTGCCGGCCGTGGCGATCAGCACCGGCAGCGCGATCTGCTGCTGTACGTGCACCAGCGCAGCCAGCGCAGCCTCCGAGCTGAGCGGCAGCACGGTAGCCGCTAGAAAGCTCCAGGCAAAGAGCGCGGCATAGCCGAGTAGAAGATCGATCATGCGCTGTTGCTTCCTCCAATCATTGTCGATCGGCATTGATCCGCCACAAGAATCGCAGCGAAAAAAAGTGTACTATACGTTTCAGGCGGACCATAGCTGAATCCGCGTAGTATAGCAGCCATCTCGCCTATGCTTGGCGTTACGGAGGAGAACAACCATGAGCCAGCCGCGCAACGTGGCAATCTTGATCTTCGACGAGGTTGAAGTGTTGGATTTTTGCGGGCCGTTCGAGGTCTTTGGCGTGACCAGGTTGCGTGAGGAGGCGCCGTTCAACGTCTACACTGTGGCCGAGCGCATGGAGCCGGTGCTGGCGCGCAATGGCCTGAGCGTCAATCCGCGCTACATGATCGATGATTGCCCGTCGCCGGATCTGCTGGTGATTCCGGGTGGCCTGGGCGCGCGCAAGGAAATGCATAATCCTGTGGTGATCGAGTGGATCAAGCGCTGTGCCGACCCCGCCGAGCTGGTGCTGTCGGTTTGTACCGGCGCGCTGCTGCTGGCCAACGCCGGCCTGCTCAATGGGCTGGCGGCAACCACGCATCACGGCGCGTTCGATCTGCTGCGTGCTGCTGCGCCGCAGACGGAGGTGCGCGAGGGCGAGCGCTTTGTCGACAACGGCAAGGTGATCACATCGGCGGGTATCTCGGCGGGCATCGATATGTCGCTGCATGTGGTCGCGCGGCTATTGGGCGAGGATGCGGCCATGGAGACGGCAGAGCGAATGGAGTACAGGTGGCAGGCTGAGAGTTAGCAGGAGCTTGCCTTGTTCAGCACTTGATTACCATTCCTCCTCCACCATACGTCGATGGTGCTGGCGACGGGCGGATGTACGATCCGGATCGTCAGGCTCGGCGGTAGATTCGTAGGCGCGATTTATTGACTCAAGCAGCTGTTGATTTTGGTGACGGCGTACAAATTCCTCAAGCGCTAGCGCGACAAGTTGGCTTCTTGAGACGTTCATGTCACGCGCTAGACCTTCGACCTGCTCGAAGAGCGAATCTTGCAGCGAAATAGCTGTCTTAATCGTTGCCATAGTATTACTCTCAACGCTACCACTAGTAGCGCTATGCGTTATACCGGACTTCTACTCGAACGGCTTTTCGAGCAGCTCGATGAAGATCTGTGCGGCCGGCGAGAGCGTGCGATCGCGGCTGTAGACGTAGTTGAACGTCCGGCGCAGTTGCACATCGGCCAGCGGCAGCGCGCGCAACGTGTCGTCGGCGATCTCGCGACGCACTGCCAGCTCAGGCACCACCGAAACTCCCAATCCGGCCTCGACACAGCGCTTGATCGCCTCAAGGTTGCCGAGCGTGATCGTGCGCTCCGGCACGATGCCGCGCTCACGCAGCAGCTCGTTGATCGTCGCCTGAAGGGCCGAGCCTTCTTCGCGCAGCAGCAGCGTCCTCGATTGCAGCTCGGCCAGGCTGATCGCGCGCCGCTCGGCCCACTCATCGTCAGGCGGCATGATCATCACCAGGTCGTCACGCAGGAACGCATGGATCGCCAGCGCGGGATGGCTGAGCGGCGCGCCCACTACCGCCAGCTCGACGCGATTATCCACCACGGCGGCGATGAGCTGCTCGGTGTTGCCGACCTGCACCTGCACCACGACATCGGGACGCTCCCAGCGCAGCCGGGCCAGCAGATCGGGGAGGACGTAGGTAGCCAAGGTATTGCCCGCGCCCAGCCGTAGCGTCCGCGCCGAAAGCCCCGCCGCCTCACGGGTAGCCGTCTCGGCCTCGGTTGCCAGGGCCAGCAGTCGCTCGGCGTAGGGCAGCAGCGCCGCTCCGGCAGCCGTCAGCTGAACGCGGCGTCCCATACGCTCAAACAGCGGCGTGCGCAAGCTGCGCTCCAGCACCTGGATCTGCTGGCTCACTGTGGGCTGTCGTAGATCAAGCTCGTCGGCGGCGCGGGTAAACGAGCCGGTTCTCGCGACGGCGGCAAAGATGCGCAGCTTGGGCAGATCCAGAATCATGATGGCTGCGGCTCCTGCGCCAGCGCTGACGTGATCGCCTGCACGAGCGTTGCGTCCTCATGCGGCAGCACCGTGCGCAGATCGAGCAGCAGCCGATCCTCGACGATCCGCCCGACCACCGCAGGATCGCCGTGACGCAGCCGGGCGTGCAGCCTGTCGGGAGGCGTCGCGATCGCTACCGCCCAGCTTGGCAGCGTTGCGCCCGGCAGTGAGCCGCCGCCGACCGCGCTCTCGCAGCGGGTTGCCTCGGCCATATTCACACCGCGTTCCCGCAGCTGCTCCACGATCGTCGTCGCGCGGGTGTGCAGCGAATCTGCCGGCGCGCTGATCATCTGCCAGACCGGAATCTCCTGCTCGGCGCGGCCCTGAACGTAGCTCAGCAGCGTCGCCTCCATCGCCGCGATCGTCAGCTTGTCCACGCGCAGCGCTCGCAGCAGCGGATGCTTGCGCAGCTGCCCGATTATGCTGCTGCCGCCGACGATCAGCCCGGCCTGTGGCCCGCCCAGCAGCTTATCGCCTGAGAAGCACACCAGATCGCAGCCGGCCGCCACCCGATCCTGGATCGTGTCTTCGGCGGCGAGGCCGTAGTGCTCTGGTCGCAGCAGTGAGCCGGAGCCCCAGTCGTCGATCCACAGCACGCCGGCCTCATGCGCCAGGTGACGGATCTCCATCTCGTGCGGATCGTGGGTAAAGCCGACGATCCGGAAGTTCGAGCGATGCACCGTCAGGATCGCCGCCGTCTCCGGTGTGATCGCGGCGGCATAATCGTGGGCGTAGGTGCGATTGGTGGTGCCGACCTCGACCAGCCGCGCTCCGCTCTGGCGCAGCACATCCGGGATACGAAAGCCGCCGCCGATCTCGACGGCCTGTCCGCGCGAGACCAGCACTTCTTTGCCGGCGCAGAAACAGGCCAGCGCGAGCAGCACTGCTGCCGCGTTATTGTTGACGGCCAGAGCCGCCTCTGCGCTGGTCAGCCGGGCCAGCATCGCCGTGAGATGGTTGTAGCGCGATCCGCGCTCGCCGGCGTCGAGATCGTACTCAAGATTGGAGTAGCCCTGCGCGACCGATTGGAGCGCCGCGAGCGCTGCCGGGCTCAGCGGAGCGCGACCCAGATTCGTCTGCACGACCACGCCGGTCGCGTTGATGACGCGCCGCAGACTGGGCCGGAGCAGCCGCTCCACCGCGAGCAGCGTCTGCCGCGCAAGCTCCTCGACGCTTGGCACCGGCTCACCTCCGGCCAGCGCACGCCGGGCCGCATCCACGATCTCACGCGCGATCTGCACAA
>DASWTQ010000337.1:0-24957 GCA_036402055.1 Herpetosiphonaceae bacterium | reverse complement strand
GATATTGAGATCGACGACGAGCTGATGCATGTGCTTGAACGGCGAAATACGTTTCCCGACGATTGGGAACTCATCAACTTTAAAACGGATGTTCAGAAAACGCCTTTCGGTGCCCCGGTGTATTCAACGTATCGCATCTGTCGTTTCCAAAGCTACGCCAACAGAACCTGTGCCTATTTGCTTAACCTCAAGGGCGAAAAAAAGCTTTGTGATCATGTCTATCCTATCCGCTGGGCAGCGGATGGTTTGACCGGCAGAACGTATATCAGCGGTTTGATTGCGTATGGGATCGAGCCTGACCTGGTGCGCTTAGCCGATGTCCCAAGTACGATCGCGGAGAGCGGAACGCCGCCGCTGGTCTCCGCGATTGTCTCGACGTACAACGCCGAGCGTTTCATCCGGGGCTGTCTTGAAGATCTGGAGGCGCAGACGATTGCGAGCCGGCTTGAGATCGTCGTCGTCGACAGCGGCTCGTCGCAGAACGAAGGAGCGATCGTCAGGGAATTTCAGCAGCGCTACGGCAACATCGTGTATATCCGCACCGACCGGCGCGAGAGCATTTATGCCGCCTGGAATCGCGGCATTCAGGTCGCTCGCGGCACCTACATCACCAACGCCAACACCGACGATCGCCACCGGCATGACGCCTTCGAGCGCATGGTAGCGCTGCTTGAAGCCAGGCCCGATATTGCCCTGGTCTACGCCGATGCCTGCGTGACGCGAACCGAGAACGAGACATTCGCGGCGCACACACCTGCGGGAATCCTGAGCTGGCCCGACTTCGACCCGCTGGAGCTGCTTCGGCGCTGCTGTGTCGGGCCTCAGCCGATGTGGCGAAAGCGCATGCATACAGCGTATGGCTACTTCGACGAGAGCTTTGAGGTCGCCGGCGACTGGGAATTCTGGCTACGAATAGCTGAGCATGAGACATTTTTGCATCTACCTGAGGTTTTGGGTCTGTATCTCAGCTCGCCTGGTGGGGCCGAAAATCGTAACCCTGAGCTGCTGGGCCAGGAGAATCTACGCGTGTACCAGCGCTATGCTCATCGCGCCGGACAGCGCAAGCGTGGCAGGGAAGGCTCAGGCGTGGCCGTCGTACAGTCTACGCCTGCGAGACAGGATGGGCATGTTGCGCACAAGCCCGCCGTCAGCTGCATCTGCCTGACGTATGGACGTCCAGAGCTACTGGAAGAAGCGATCTCCTCCTTTCTGCGCCAGGACTATGCCGGTCCCAAAGAGCTGATCGTCTTGAACGATTACGATCGGCAATGGCTTGCGTTCGAGCATCCTGAGGTCCGAGTGATCAATCTGCCCAAGCGTGTGCGCTCTGTGGGCGAGAAGCGCAATCTAGCCGTCGCGCTGGCATCACACGATCTGCTCGTTGTGTGGGATGACGACGATATTTGCTTGCCCCACCGGCTTTCTTTCTCAGTGGCCCGTTTCAATCACACGCGCGGCTTTTTTAAAGCAGACAGTGCCTGGTTCTGGAACGATGGGCAGTTGAGCGGCCCGAAAAGCAACAACTACCACGGCGTCAGCTGCTGGACACGCAGCCTGTTTGACGCGGTGCGCGGCTATGAGGCTGCCGGATCGGGCGAGGATCTGGCCTTCGAACAGCGGCTTGAGCAGTACGTTCCAGGCTCGACCCGCGCCGACACTATTCGGCCGGAAGAGATCTATTACCTCTACCGCTGGAGCGGCACCGATTCCTATCACATGAGCGGCTTCGGCGACTATCGACCGGGCACCAACATTGGCCATCACGAAGCGGAAGCCCATATTCGACGGCGCGCGGTGGCCGGCAAGATCGTGCATGGATACATCCCGCTGAAACCCAGGTGGAGGCAAAACTATCAACAGCTGGTTGCCGATCACCTTGAGTCCCTTTGTGAACATCAACCCTAGCGCGACGATCGCATATCGTCGCCACACATGGCGATCGCCGCCCTACGCAGGTGCCCACCTATTTCCTGGCAAGAAGGAGCGTAAACGCATGAAAATCACAGCCTATCCGTTGTCCGACCAGGCGGTCGCGATCGAGCCAGCGCCGAGCGAGCCTGCCGCCACCACAGCCGTCGCCGATCTGACCAAAAGCATGGCCGGCAGCCAGGCCTGGATCTTCCGCAGCCCGTCTGCCGTCGAGATCACCTGGAACGGCGGGCCGGCTCCTGAGGACATCGACATTCGCATCGAGGCGTCAGACGCTGATGCGACGCCCTTCGTGCAAAGCTACCTGGGCGATGGGCTATTAAGCTTCTACCCTGGCTACCAGTTCCAGACCGAGGCGCCGCATAATCTGTGGGTGCGCGGGCCGATCAACCAGCCCAAAGACGGCCTCCATCCGCTGGAGCAGATCGTGGAGACCGCGCTGCTGCCCTGCACGATCCATGTGATCTGGCAGTGTACCCGCCCCAATCAGTCGATCCGCTTCGAGCCGGGTGAACCGTTCGGCACGATCCTGCTGTATGCCGGCGGCGCGCAGGAAACCGCGACCCTCGACGTGGTTCCGCTGGACGACGAGGGCGATCTGGACGCCTACGAGCAGGCATTCCAGCAATTCGTCGACAACGCCGCCGTGCAAAGCCTCTTCCAGCGCCTGGGCGCGGCTCCTGCCAACGTCGCGCCGCCCAAGCAGACGGGCAGCAGCGAGCGCACCATCACCGCCAGCTCGTGGGCAACCCAGCTGACCGATCCGCCGCCGGTGAGCTGCATCTGCCCAACCTATGGCCGCGTGGCGCTGCTGGAAGAAGCGATCGAGTCTTTCTTGCGCCAGGACTACCCCGGCCCGAAAGAGCTGATCATTCTCAACGATTACGACGGGCAAACGCTGAGCTGCGATCATCCCGAGGTGCGCGTGATCAACGTGCCCAAGCGCTTTCACTCGGTGGGCGAGAAGTACAAAGCGGCGGCGGCGCTGGCGGCGCATGATCTGGTCTTCGTCTGGCACGACGACGACATCTCCCTGCCGCATCGCCTGTCCTACACCGTCGCTCAGATCGACCCTCAAAAAGGCTATTTCAAAGCCGACAAAGCCTGGTACTGGAATGACGGCACGCTGCATGGCCCCGACGAGAATGTGTTTCACGGCGGCAGCTGCTGGCGGCGCGATCTGTTCAGCAAGGTGCAGGGCTATCCACACGTCAGCAGCGGCTATGACGTGGAGTTCGAGCAGATCTGTCGCGCAACAGCTGCGGCTGCGATCCAGGTCAAGCCGATCAAGCCGGCCGACGTGTACTACGTGTACCGCTGGCAGGGAACCGACTCGTATCACTTGAGCGCGATGGGCACCAATGGCCAGGAGGATGAGCAGATCACGGCCTATGTCGCAGGGAAGGCGCAGCGCGGAGCTATTCCGCTCGGACCGATTCGGCTTCAGCCACACTGGAAGCGCGAGTATGCCGCGCAGGTTCAGGAATACCTGGCCGGGATGCCGGCCGAACTGCGTGATGCCCAGGAAGAAGAACTACCGTTTCCACCGCCGTTTCATGTGATTCCGCCGCCGCCGGCCATGACCGCCGACCAGCTCGACAGCCTGTTTCGGGGCGACTATCCACTCAAGATCAGCGTAATCTTGCCGGCCGCGAATGAGTCGGTGCTGCTCAAGCGCACGGTGGAGCAGTTCGTCGCCACGCTGCCGGAGCAGAGCGAGGTGATCGTGATCGACAATGGCTCGACTGACGGCTGCGCCGATTTCCTGGACGCAGCGCCGTGGCCCAATGTCCAACTGATCCGCACGGCCGAGCAGCTGGGCGTCGCCGGGGCACGCAACCGGGGGCTGGAATTCGCCCAGGGCGAGATCGTGGTGTTTTCCGATGCGCATATCGATGTGCCGGCGAACTGGTGGCAACCGATGGTCGCGACGCTCAACCGGTCACACGTCGGTGTGGTTGGCCCGGCGATCGGCGTCATGGGCAAGCCTGAGTATCCGCCGACCTATGGCCAACGGATCGCCGAGGCCAAGCTGCGGGTGGAGTGGCTGCAAAAGCAAGCCGACGAGCCCTACGCGGTGCCGACCCTGGGCGGCGGCTTCATGGCCATGCGTCACGACACCTTGAAGCAGGCCGGCGCGTTCGATACGGGGATGCCGCAGTGGGGCTCGGAAGATCTGGAGCTGTGCCTGCGCTACTGGCTGCTGGGCTACGAGGTCTGGGTGGAGCCGTCCGTGACTGTCTTGCACTACTTCCGCAAAACGAATCCCAACAAATCTGAGTGGTGGGCGGTCACGCACAATGTGCTGCGCACCGGTCTGCTGCATCTGAGCCCGGCGCGCCTGACACGCGTGCTGGCCGCGCTCAAGAACGACGGCAAATTCGAGCAATCCATCGCCTATGCCGTGACCAGCGATGTGTGGCAGAAACGGGCCGAGTTCGCGGCGCGGCGGGTGCGCGACGACGACTGGCTGTTTGAAAAATTCGCCGATAGCTGCCCGGTCTAAAGCAGGAGCAGCACCATGAAACTCCTTGTTCTGATCGGAACAGATTATCACCTGAATCACCTGCCGCATTTCCTCGCCCACTATGCCGGCATCGGCGTAGACACATTTGTGTGTGGTCTGCACGGCCGCCATCGAGAGCAGGCGCGGGCAATGCTGGCGCCCTACGCGCATGCAATCGTCGCCGATTATGGGACGGAGCGCTATGATGAGGTCGCCAATAGCCACTGGGTCACGCACTTTAACGATTTTCGCCGCGCATATGCCCGGCCGGATGAATGGTGTCTCTTCGCCGATGTCGACGAGTTCCACGAATACCCGGCTGATTTCTTCGCGCAGCTTGATCGGGAGATCAACGCGATCCGCGGGCGCTGGATCGAGCGGCTCGCCACCGCTGATGGGCTGCTGCTGCCATGCTCGCCCGAGCGCGCTATTGGCCGGCAATTTCCTTTTGCCACTCGCGAGATCTTCTGCGGCATCTCGGAAAAGATTATGGCCGTCCGCGCCGACCTGGATCTGATCGACGGCTATCACTGGGTCACGGGCGGCTCGGCTACGCCGGTCTACTTTCCTGACTATCTGAACGTCCATCACTTTCGCTGGGATGCTCTGGCCGCGATCAAATACCAGGATGTGAGATGGACACGCCATTACAACATCCGTGACGGACGCGTGCCGGATCTACGCGGTGTTTTCACCGTCGATCCGCCCTTTCCGCACGCTATCGGCGCTGAGCCGGGCAAGCTGGCCTATCTGATCGTCGCCCATGATCAGCCCAGGCATTTGGGACGGCTGATTCGAGCCCTGGATGACGAGCACAGCTACTTTTTCATCCACGTCGATGCGAAGGTTCCGAGCGAGCCTTTCGCGGCCGCAGTTCCACAGCAGGCCAAGATTGTCTTTCTGCCGAACCCGGTAGCAGTCGAGTGGGGCAGGCTGAGCGTGGTGCAGGCCATACTAAATCTCGTGCAAACTGCCGTCGCGTCAGGTCACGCGTTCCGCTATTACACCGTGCTCAGCGGCAGCGATTATCCGATCAAGCACAGGCGGGAGATCGCTGCCCGGCTGCAAACGTCCGACCGCCAGTTTATGCGTATCGATCGCAGGCTACCGGGTGAGCAGCCGTATCGAGTGAAGTGCCTTCCAGACGGCAAGTATTATGGCGATCTGACAGCCTACCACGGCAGCATGTACTGGTCGCTCACCGCCGGCTGCGTCCACTTCATGCTTGAGTTTCTGCGCGCCAATCCCGGCTACCTGGATCTTCACGAGTTTGTGTTTCCACCAGATGAGATCTTCTTTCACAGCCTGGTGAAGCACTCGCCCTTTGCCGCAGCGATTACGCACGATTTTTCGGATGGCATCTACCCTGACCACACGCATCACGGGAATCACTTTATCGATTGGGAAGGTCGCCGACCGCGCGACTACCTAACGCTCGACGAGCGCGACTTCGACGCTCTGCTGCGATCCGATGCCTTATTCGCCCGCAAGTTTGACGAGCACACGTCGAGCAGCCTGCTGGATTTGCTCGACACACACATTCACGACGCTCGTCTGCCAGCGTTGCCGGATAGACAGGAAGCGAGAACACGCACGATGGAACGTACACCCGCCGTCAGCTGCATCTGTCTGACCTATGCGCGCCCCGAGGTGCTCGAAGAAGCGATCGAATCCTTTTTACGCCAGGACTACGCCGGCCCCAAAGAGCTGCTTGTGCTGAACGACTACCCGGAGCAGACGCTGGTCTTCGACCATCCCCAGGTGCGCGTGATCAATCTGCCGCGCCGCTTCCGCACTGTTGGCGAGAAGATGAATGCGGCGGTGGCGCTGGCCTCGCATGATCTACTGTTTGTCTGGGATGACGACGACATCTATCTGCCGCATCGGCTCAGCTTCTCCGTGGCCCACTTCGACTCAAAACGCGGCTTCTTCAAGCCCAACCAGGCCTGGGTTTGGAATAACGGGGCGCTGGATGGCCCGACCGACAACTTTTTTCATGTCGCCAGCTGCTGGTCGCGCCAGCTGTTCGATCAGGTTCGCGGCTATGCGGCCGACGGTAGCGGCTATGACTTGCTTTTTGAAGAACGCCTGGCACGGCAATTTCCCGGCGCGATCACGACCTACACCATCAAGCCGGAGCAGATTTACTACCTGTATCGCTGGAGCGGCACGGGCTCCTACCACATGAGCGGATTCGGGTACGGCAGGGCTGGCGAAAATACAGGCCACGATCAAGTCGAGGTTTTCGTCCAGCAGCAGGCGAGCCGAGGTCAGATTCGCCACGGACGCATTCCCTTACAGCCCCGCTGGAAGACCGACTATCGGCAGCTGGTAGCCAGCTATCTCGCCACCCTGGCCGAGCAACCGGCGCTGGCTCAGTAAGCGCGCGACGATGCAATACTGCGCTGCATGTACCTGGCAATCTGCCCCGAACCTGTAAGGAGTTCGTGTGATGGAACGTACACCCGCCGTCAGCTGTATCTGCCCAACCTATGGCCGCCCGGAGCTGCTGGAAGAGGCGATCTATTGCTTCTTGCTCCAGGATTATCCGGGGCCGAAAGAGCTGCTTGTGCTGAATGACTACCCGGAGCAGACGCTGGTCTTCGACCATCCCGAGGTGCGCGTGATCAACCTGCCCAGGCGCTTTCGCACCGTGGGCGAAAAACGGAACGCGGGCATCGCGCTGGCCACGCATGATCTGCTGTTTGTCTGGGATGACGACGACATCTACCTGCCGCATCGGCTCAGCTTCTCCGTCGCCCACTTCGAGCCCAAAAAGGGCTACTTCAAGCCCAAACACGCGTGGGGCTGGGACAATGGCCGGCTGCATGGCCCCGAAAAGCAGCTCTTTCACGCCAGCGGCTGCTGGTCGCGTGAGCGCTTCGACACCGTACGTGGCTATGACGCCGAGGGCTCCGGCCACGATTGGCTCTTTGAGCAACGGCTGGCCCAGCGCTTCCCCAGTGCCATCACGACCACGGCGCTCCAGCCCGCCGATATTTTCTACATCTACCGCTGGTATGGCACGGGCTCCTACCATTTGAGCGGCTTCGGCGGCCTCAAGCGTGGGGAAAACAGTGGCAACACTGAAGTAGGAGCCTATATCCAAAAACGGGCAAGTCGGGATGAGATCCGCCAAGGACGCATCCCGTTACAGCCACACTGGACCACCGACTATCGGCAGGTGGTAGCCAGCTATATCGCAACGCTGGCCGAACAACCGGCGCTGGCGCAGTGAGCGCGAGGCACAACCGACCATCGTGCTGGCTCGTGGTGCTCCCGGCGTGAAAGGAGGTGCGCCGGCAAGAGAAGCAACGGCTTTCTCACGTACATCGATGTCATTACAACAAAACCAGGAGGTACGCGCGTGGTAAATCCACAACGAAACACAAGCGTGATCACCGAGGCGGTGGGCGACGGGTTGGGCGTGTTTGATCCGCAGCGCAACCAGTCGTATGTGCTCAACGCCACCTCGGCGCTGGTCTTCCAACACTGCGACGGGCAGACGACGCCCCAGCAGTTGACGGAACGCCTGCGCCACAAGTTCAACCTGCCGGGTGGCCAGGCTGAGCAGCTGCTGACGCTGACGCTGGACGAATTGCACAAAGCCGGCTTGCTCCAAAGCGGCGCGGTGCCCACGCAGCCCGCCGTGCCGATGCCGGCGCGCCGCCAGTTCGTCAAAGCCCTGGTCGGGGCCGGACTGGCGCTCGTGCTGCTGCCGGTGGTCGCGCCCGTGACCGTGCAGGCCGCCGAGGGGGATGTGTTCCCCACCTTGCAGTGCGTCGTCAACAACGGCGACGGCACCTATACGGCCTACTTCGGCTATGTCAACACATCCAGCCTGCCCGTGGTCATTCCGGTCGAGCCGATCTTCTCCAAGAACATGTTCACGACCAATCCCAAGTATCGCGGCCAGCCGACGGTGTTTCTGCCGGGCACCCATAACTGGGTCTTCTCGGTGGTGTTCGACGGCAGCAAGATCACCTGGATGATCAAGCAGGACAACGCTGCCCGCCAGCAGGTCAGCGCGGATGCGAACTCGGGCTGTCCCAACCCACCACCGACCACACCACCGCCAACCACCACCGTGGTCGGACCGCCAACGACCGCAGGCCCGCCGCCGACCACCACCGTAGTCGGACCACCAACGACCGCAGGTCCGCCGCCGACCACCACCGTGGTCGGACCACCGACGACCGCAGGTCCGCCGCCGACCACCACGGTACCGTACTAATAAGTCGTACTGTGAATAACCTGGCCGCCATCTTATGGTGTGAGCAAGGTTAAGCCCTGGTGATCCATTCGGTCGAATCCAGGCGGCAGTGTTCGTGCAATCGGGACATTTGGGAATGGGGGAAGATGATCTGCTCACCCATTCCCAAATGTCGAGCACGTTCGAACGGAAAGGAACGGTTTATTGATGCTCCCGTATCACCACAACATCCTCAGCGATGGTGCCGGCGGTTCGCTGGTTTGCTTCCCGTTTGTGACCCAGGCCGGCCTGGATACGCTGGCCAATCAGTTCACCGTGCGTGATCGTGATGTGTTTATTGTCAGCTATCCAAAATCGGGCACGAATTGGATCAGGCAAATTGTGCATCTGCTGACGCATGACGGTTTTCAGGGGAGCCAGCAGCTCCATGAAGCAATCCCCTTGCTTGAGCGGGAAGCGAGCCAGGGGCAGCTGGCGGCGCGAAGCGAGATCACTGAACGGCGCTGCTTTATCAGTCACCTGCCGTATCAGCTCATGCCGGGCGTGGAGAACACACAGGCGCGCTATATCTTCGTGGCCCGCAACCCGAAAGATTGCGCGGTTTCGTATTTTCACTTCATGGCGAGTCGCGGCGACATCCAGTATCAGGGCAGCTGGGATGAGTTTTTTGAACTATTTATATACGGACAGGTTCCGTATGGGTTATGGTTTGATCACGTGCTGGCCTGGTGGCGCGCCAGCCAACAAACCAGCCAGATCCTGTTTTTGACGTATGAAGATCTGCAAAAAGACCTGGCGGCAGCAGTGGGCAGGATCGCCCGCTTGCTTGAGATTTCCCTCACACCGGCCCTACGTGACAGAGTAGTGACGCAAAGCAGCTTCGCCGCAATGGTCGCCAACCCCCAGGTAAATGGGGCGTCACCTCAAGAGCGGTTTTCCAATCGACTGCTGCGCAAGGGAGCGGTGGGAGACTGGCGCAATTATTTTAGCCCCGCACAAGATGCGCGGCTCGATGCGCTCTACCGGGAAAAGATCGCCGGAGCAGGTCTCAGGCTCGCGTTCGATCTGGAATACGTGTGCAGCATCACCGCTTATCCATTGTCCGATCATGCTGTCACGCTGCAACCCGCGCCGGATACACGTCCCTGCCTCAGCCAGGCAGCGCTCTCGACTGATCGCGCCTTCCACGCCGCCAACCAACAGGGCTGGGAATTGCTCTGCCCCTATGCCGTGGAGATCACCTGGAACGGCGGCTCAGCACCCGAGGACATCGACATTCGGATTGCAGCGCCGACAGATGCCCCGGCCTTCGTGCAGAGCCGGCTGGGCAGCGGACTGCTCACGTTTTATCCGGACTATCAACTCAAAACGGGAGGTGAGCAGCGGCTGTGGGTGCGCGGCCCGATCAATCGGCCCAGGGATGGCATCGCGGCGTTGGAGCAGCTGATCGATGCGTCGATCGTTCCGTACACCGTCGCCGTCCACTGGCAATGTACGCGACCTGATCACACCATTCGCTTTGAGCAAGGCGAGCCCTTCGCCACGATTCTGCCCGCTCCCAGCAGCGGCCTGGAACACGCGACCCTCGACGTGGCCGAGCTTGACGACGACGGCGATCTTGACCTGTACGAGCAAGCGTTTCAGCAGCTTGCCGGCAGCGCGGCGGTGCAATCTGTCTTCCAGCGTCTGGGCGCGAAGCCAGCGTCAGAGCCGCCGCTGCTCGGTATCGTGTTCAGCCGCGACCGAGCCATGCAGCTGGATGCGACCCTGCGCTCGTTCTATCTGCATTGCGAGGATGCCGACGAGATCACGCTGTATGTCATCTACAAAGCAACCGATCGACGCCATGCCGCGCAGTATGCGCAGCTCGCGCAGATGTACGCGGCGGAGAGCAAGGTGCGCTTTGTCGAAGAGACTGATTTTCGTCAGGATGTATTGCGCCTCCTGGCGACAGGTGGGCCACACGGACTGGCCGAGCATCTGCTGTTCCTGGTCGACGATAACGTGTTCGTGCGCGGCTTTCGGCTGGCCGAGATTCGCCAGGCCCTCGCTGAGCATCCCGAGGCGATCGGCTTTTCGCTGCGTCTGGGCGCGAATATTACCTATCGCTATACCATGGATGAAGCCCAGGCCGTCCCCATGCTCACAGCGGCGCGCGGGCCGATCCGCAGCTTTGACTGGACGACCGCGCAGGGATATTTTCAGTATCCGCTCGAAGTCTCCAGCTCAGTGTTCCGCCTCGACGAGCTGACGCGCCTGCTGGAAGAGCTGCCCTTCACCAATCCGAACACCCTGGAAGGCTACATGGCGGAGCACAGCGCCAGGTTCAGCGCCACCAGCCCGGCGCTGCTCTGCTATGAGCAGTCGATCACCTTCTGCAATCCGATCAACAAAGTGCAAACGATCTATGCCAACCGAACGGGTGATGCGCCTCAGTACGCGGCTGACCATCTGGCCAATTTGTTCGATCAGGGCTATCGCGTGCGGGTCGCAGCCTATGCGGGATTCGTGCCGAGTGCCTGCCATCAGGAGGTCGATCTGCTGTATGAGCGGCACCAGAACGCGCCGCTGGCCGAAACGATGCAGCTTTCACCGTCACATGATCGGCATGATTACACGACCGAACATCCGCTGCGGATCGGCTACCTGATCCTGGCGCATGACCGGCCCAATCATTTTGCCCGGCTCGTTCATGCCCTCGACGACCAGCACGCCCGGATCTACGCCCATATCGATCAAAAATCGGATATCCTGCCCTTTCAGGCGCATGTCCCCGCCGATCGCGTGCGCTTCATACGCAACCGCATACCCGTCTACTGGAGCGAGTACTCCACCGCCGAGGCCATTCTCAACCTGATCGCCGAGGCGCTCGACCACGATCCCCGATTGGAGTACCTCTGCCTGCTGAGCGGTGCCGACTATCTCTTGCAGAGCGCGAGCTACATTCAGCACTTTCTCACGCGGCGTCGGGGAACCGAGTTCATCAACCTGCTGCCGATGCCCAATCCAACCATGGGCAAACCGATCGAGCGGCTGACCGAGTATCTATTCCGGCAGGATCAGGCCGAGAAGCTCGCCAAGCGGCTCAAGGTGTCGCAGCTCCCCGTCTTCTCACGCGACTATCGCACATATCTGGGTGAGCTACAGCCGTATGGTGGCAGCACCTGGTGGACGTTATCGCGGGCTGCCTGCGAATACCTTCTGCGCTTCGTCGCCGAGAATCCACGCGTGGTGAAGTTTTTCAAGCACACGCTGTTCCCAGAAGAAGGTCTCTTTCAAACGATCATCGGCAACTCGCCTTTTCGTATGCAGGTGGCGCATAATCTAACCTACAACGACTGGACCCGCCCGGCCCCGCCCTATCCGGCGATCATCGACGAGCAGCATCTACGCCAGGTATTCGCCGCGCCGGTCGTGGTAGCCGACGATGCGTTCGGGACTGGTGATCTGTTATTTGCGCGCAAGTTCCCCGACGATTCGCAGCGGCTGGTTGCACAGCTCCAGGCGCGGCTGGCGCAGGCATCTGAGCAACATCACATGGCTTGACATCGCCGTCGACCCACTGGAGCGCCGGGCTTGTCGGAATGTTTGTATGCTATACTGCTCCGCGCGTCGGATGTGCTGTGGTCCGGCTGCATACGCACATTCCAGCCCGTGTGCGCCCTGGATCATGGACTAGCAAGGGAGATGATCATGCTTTTCACCCCGCTATGTGACATCCTGGGCATCGACTATCCGCTCCTGAATGCCCCGATGGCCGGCACAGCGACCGCCGAACTGGCGGCAGCAGTCTCGCTGGCGGGCGGGTTCGGCATGATCGGCGGTACCAGTCGTGGCGGGCCGGATTGGCTCCGCGCCCAGATCCGCGCCGTGCGTGCCAAAACCAGCCGCCCCTTCGGTGTGGGCTTTATCTCCTCGTTTCCCGAGATCGATGACCTGGTGCAGGTCGCCCTTGAAGAACGCGTGGCAGCCATCAACCACTCCTTCGCCGATCCAACCCCGTACGTCGCGCCGGCCCATGCCTGCGGCGTCCGCGTGTTTGTCCAGGTTCAGACCGTGGCGCAGGCGACCCGCGCCGCGCGGGCTGGCGTTGATGTCATCATTGCACAGGGAACCGAGGCCGGCGGGCACACTGGCCAGGCCGGCACGCTGGCGTTGGTGCCGGCGGTGGTCGATGCGGTCGGGACCATCCCCGTTGTTGCCGCAGGCGGCATCGCCGATGGCCGGGGACTTGCCGCCGTGCTGCTCCTCGGTGCGATGGGCGGCTGGCTCGGGACGCGGTTCGTGGCCAGCCATGAGTGGGGCGGCGGGGACTGGGAGCAGCAGGCGGTCCTGGCAGCGACTGCCGACGACACGGTGCGGACCAGCGTCTATGACCAGGTGCGCGGTGCGCCTTTTCCTGAGGGGATCGCCGACCGGGTGCTGCGCAACGCGTTCACGACCACATGGGAGGGACGCACGGGCGACCTCGTCGAACGACAGGCGGATCTGCGCCACGAGCTAGAGGCTGCCGCTCAGCGGGGTGACCCGACGGTCGCCGATATCAGCGCCGGTGTCGCGGTCGGGCTGATCCCATCCCTCGAATCGGCTGGAACCATCGTCCAGCGCATCGTGGCGGAGGCCGAGCGCGTCCTGCGTGACCGCTCCGCAGCGCTGCTCCGCTAAGCAGTAGCCAGGTACCGACCGAGAACGGTGTGCTCGTCGAGCGATCGCCTGCTGAGATCTCGCCACGTCCTCAGCCTCACATCCAGCAAGCAGCGCGCTTGAGCTAGCCCCAGCGCATTGAGCCCGCGCACCTGTGGTCGCATGTTAGTGCTCAACCGGAACTCTGAAAAAGTGTAGCTCCACCTCTCATACAGCTAAACCCTCCTGAAGCTCATCCAGCGATCCCATAGTCTACGGAAACACCCAGGCCCAACGCGCTGGCGGCGCGGAATTTGCTCTCGGTCAGGGTAGCAAACGCTCGCGCCACCGGCCACCTATGCTTGCGCGAGTAGCCTTCCGAGAGCGGGCTGGGTAGGCCCTATGTAACACATATGGATCGCAGACAGCTAAGCACAATTGAGGTCGCCGCGAGGCGAGGAGGACAGACGAATGCCGTTTAACAATCAATCACGCCTTGATCCTTCCCAGGTCCAGGACCGGCGAGGTCGGGGAGTTGGCACCACCGTAGCCCTTGGCGGTGGCGGGCTCGGTCTGGTGGTTTTGTTGGTGGCGATGCTGCTGGGCGTCAACCCGGCTGATCTCGGCGGCGCGATCGATCCGTCGTCGCGGACCGTGCCGCAAAGCTCCGTATCGGCCGAGAACCTGGAGGCACAGTGCAAGACGGGCGCGGATGCCAATGAGCGCGAGGACTGCCGCCTGGTAGGCTTCGTCAACAGCATCCAGTCGTTCTGGACCGATGAGTTTGCACGCCGTGGCTCACAGTACGCTCCCGCCCAGCTCATACTTTTCACAGATGCTACCCAGGCTGCCTGTGGCTACGCCAGCGCCGCTGTGGGGCCGTTCTACTGCCCCAGGGATCAGCAGGTCTACCTGGATATGAGCTTCTTTGAGGAGCTGCGCACGCGCTTTGGCGCCCAGGGCGGCGCGTTCGCCGAGGCGTATGTACTGGCCCATGAGTATGGCCATCATGTCCAGAATCTGACCGGCGTGCTGGATGCGCAGGCAGGCGCGCGAGACACCGGGCCGGAGAGCGGCGCCGTCCTCACGGAGCTTCAGGCCGACTGTCTGGCAGGCGTCTGGGCATTCCACGCCGCCGAGACCGGCTACCTTACTCCGCTGTCGGATGCCGAGATCGCCCAGAGTCTCGACGCGGCGGCCGCAGTCGGCGATGATCGCATCCAGGAGCAGACGCAGGGCTACGTTTCGCCCGAATCATGGACGCACGGGTCATCCGAGCAGCGCCAGCTGGCCTTCAAGGATGGATTCCAGTCAGGCAATCTGGATACGTGCGCGACGCCGGGGACGCAGTAGCGCCATCTTGAGAAAGGGCGCTGTGGGTTTTACTACAGCGCCCGACCAGGCCAGGCATCACATACGCGCTTGCAACTGGGTATGACTGTGCGGCTTATAGCCCCTGGTAGACCCACCAGAGCAGAAAGATCGTCGCCAGGAACACCACGAGGAGCACCACACTTGCTACCATCCACTGCGAGCCATACAGCCATATAAGCTGGCGCGGCGAACGGTTGCTGATCAGTATGGGCTTTGTGGCATCGCCTGCAATGATCTTGCCGGTTTTGGCCGTGCTCACTGCTCCATATACCCACACCTTTTCTCCCACCGGAATACACACCTCGGACACATACGTCCATGTGGTCTTCTGCCAGCGGCGGGCGACGGCGCCCTCACGTGCCAGCTGTTCAAGCGCGACGAGGTCGTTCATAAGCCACGTATGGTGGCCAGGCCCTGTCAGCGACAGAGTCGCATGCGCGGGCTCAATCCAAATGCCATGCTCCCCATCACTCAGACGAAATGGGTGCCCGGAGGTCCGATCCGAGAGCGTTGTCAAGCTACGGCGGCCTTCTTGCTCACGCAGCACGATGCGCCAGTAGACGCAGGGCGTGTTGCTGAGCGGCGCATATTCGGGATCTTGAGCGGGCTGGGTTTGCCCGATAATAGCAATGTTCCCCGCATCGGGGACACGATCGAGCGGGAGTACAGGTATTTGTCGTACCTGCATCCAGTGCATCCACCAGCGCTTGATCGGGGGAACTAGCGACAGCTCGGCGAATATCGCGATAACCAGCAGTATCAGGAATATGTAGTGCATCGCCAGAGTATAGCAGGCAGCATCGGCTGTAACACGCGACGACAGGACAGATAAGCCGCAGCGGGCCGGGGGATGTGGATGTAGGAGCCGTTCTATAGCCGCGCTCCCTGGCGCCCGCGCCGTGCCTTTGGCGCGCAGCCTCGCCGGATCAGATCTCCAACTTTTGTCGTACAGCGTGGTGCAACATTAGCGCCGGCGCGCACGTCATACCGACCACAACATCGCTGATGCAAACAGCAAAACCATGCTATAGAATATGGAGAACAAGAATGAAACCGCAATTGATGCGCTCGACGACGAATAAACAGATCGCGGGTGTGGCTGGTGGACTGGCGGAAGCGTTCGGGTGGGATGTGACGCTTGTACGGCTCGGGTTTGTAGGTTTGGCGCTGCTGCACGGTGGCGGCCTGCTGCTGTACGTGATCCTCTGGCTGGCGATGCCCCGAGCAGGCGAGCGCTCCGTGCTCCAGCAGACGGTTGCGGGAGCGCACAACGCAACCACGCTCCTGGCGGGTGACCGGAACCGCACGCTGGGCCTTGCGCTCCTCGGCGCCGGTGGCCTGCTCCTCGCCGCCGCGCTCGATCTTACCGGCCCGGTCATCGCGCTGGCCTTCCTGGGCCTGGGCTGGTACCTTATCCGCCAGCGCTAACCCGCCATCGCACCGCCGACAAACACGACCGCCTCTCAGGAGGCGGTCGTTGCGTTGTCGATCAACCGCCCACACTGACGCTTGCAGGCGCCGCGAGCGTGGCCGCAAAAAAATCGGTTACATCGTGAATGTAGCCCGCTCGATCCAGATAGTAGCCGCCACAATGCTGCGCGCCATCGATGATCCGTAAATCTGCGCCGGAGCCTGCCGCCGCGTACAATCTGTGTGCATGATCGACCGGGATCGTGCGATCCTGGGCTCCGTGGATCAGCAGCAATGGCCGTGGCGCAATCCGATCGATCACGTCGAGCGGGCGCACTGCGTCAAAGCTGTAGCCGTAGCACCAGCCGCTCAGCGCATCCGCAAGGTCGAGCAGCGGCCGAGCAGGAAGATGGTAGTTCCGATAGGTGCTGGCGATCACATCGCGCATCGTCGCAAACGGCGAGTCGGCGACGACCGACTGGATGCGCGGCTCGGCGGCGGTTGCCAGGATCGCCAATGACGCGCCCATCGAGTAGCCGAGCAGGCCGATCCCTGCATCCGGCAGCCGCTGTCGAGCATAGACGATCGCGGCCTGAACATCGTGCAGCTCGTGATACGCCAGCGATGAGCGCGCGCACTCGCTCTGGCCACAGGCGCGATAATCGAAGAGTAAGACATTATGGCCGGCTCGCCAGAGCGCCGCGCCGATGCCGAGAAACTGGTGCTTCATCCCACGGCGACCGCTGAGCACGATCACCGTCGTGCGCGCCGCAGGCCGATCGAGCCACCAGCCGCTCAGACCGACTCCATCCGCCGTCACAAAGCGCACCGTTTCAAAATCGATCTGTAGCTCCCACGGCGACAGCATGTACTCGTCATGCGGGCGGCGCGGCGCACTGTTGAGCGCGCGCGTGGTGTAAGCCGCCAGACCAAGCGCACCTGCGCAGAGCGTGCCGCCCAGCGACAAGGCATAGTGTATCGATCGCGCAGGCATCACTTACGCTCCTCGCGAACGCTCAAGCTGATCTCCGGTCGGCAGCGAGTCGGCGCCGGCAGAATCGGCGACTGCGGGCTGGCCCTCCACTTTGGCGATCGATACTGCCGGCTGGCCTTTCAAGAGCGCGTTGGCCTCGCTCACCGTGCTGGGCTGCTGTTTCAGGTGTTTGACCGGCGAGAAAAATAGCCACAGCCACGAGCAGGCCAGGCCAAGCGTACAAACGATCAGCGTGTTGTAGAGCCCGATCTGCTCGCCCAGGAAACCACCCAGCAGCGCGCCCAGCGGCACGACGCCATAAGTCAGCAGCCGGTAGCTCGCGTTGATCCGGCCGCGCATATCGTCGGGTGTGATGATCTGGCGCAGCGCATTGACATGCACGTTGCAGGCCGTCATGCCTATGCCGCGAATGAAAAACGCCGCCATGATAACGCCGATCGCAAACCAGCCGGGGCCGGTCGCCAGCCCAAACAGCAGCGGCGCGATCGCGCTCAAGGCCGAGCTGCCGATCATGATCCAGCCCAGGCCGATCCGGCTCGTCGCGCGAGTTGTCAGCAGCGCGCCGAGGAGTGCGCCCGCACTGCCGACGGCGAAGACCACGCCCAGCATGCCGGCGCTCATCTGGAGATTGCGCACAACATAGAGCAGAAACGCCGTATTGATCGCATTCCACCAGAAGTTATACGTCGCGGCTTCTCCGGCAAAGGCGCGCAGGTAGCCGTTTTGGAAGTTCAGACGAAAGCCTTCAGGAACTTCCTGACGGATCTTGCTCCACTGCACCGGCTCCGTCTGCTCACGCGGCGGCGTTTGGATCAGCCACAGCGTGATCGCCGAGAACAGAAACGATATGGCGTCGATAATCACGGCGATCGGCGCGGTCAAGAGCTGGATCAAGCCACCCGCCAGGCCCGGCCCGGTAATCTCGGCGATCGACGCGGTTGCGCTCAGCTTGCTATTGGCGTCGACCAGCTGATAGCGTCGGACCACGCGCGGCAGAAACGATTGGTAGGCCAGCTCAAAGAACATCGTGCAGGTGCCGATCAGAAAGGTGATGACCCACAGATATTCCATGCGCAGCATGTTGGACCAGGCCAGCACCGGGATCAGCCCAAGCAAGATCGCCCGTCCCAGGTTGGCGGTGATCAGAATCGGCTGGCGGCGCGCGTGATCGACCCACACCCCGGCAAAGACCGTCAGGATCAGGTAGGGTGCAAAGCTCAGCGCGTTGAGAATGCCCATCTGCTCGGGCGTGGCTTGCAGAAAGAGCGCCGCCGTCAATGGCAGCGCCAGATGCGAGATCTGCGAGCCGATCATCGAGACCGTCTCGCCGGCCCACAGCTTCATGAAGTTTCCGCTGCGCCAGAGCGTGACCTGCTGCTGAAGCCGAATGTAGGACTGGCTGCCCCACGCGCGCAGCCGGCCGCGTGTGTTGAGCATCTGGAGCTGTGAGCTGTCCGGCCGGCCTAGGCGTGACAGGTAGGCGCGTGATGTTTTCCAGGCCTGATAGATTCTGGTACCACCACGCGAAACCCGGACTCGCGAACTGCGCCAGAGTTGGCCGAACGCTTCGCGTCTGGTTCGAGAGCGCCGTTGAGATGTTTGCCGAGCTTTGCCGCCTGGTGCGCCCATAAAGTTGCCTCGCTATCGTTCACAATCGTCGCCGAGAGTGATTGCTTAATCTCGACCGGACTTGCTGCCCGGCTATATCATGTTGCCTGATCCGACAGCTCGCTCCTGCGCCACGCTATGCAGATTGAGCGCCGGCTGCGTCGGCTGAGCGATCAGCAGCGTCAGCAACTCGCACAGCTGCTGCAACAGCGCCGTGATCGTGACCGCCTCGAAGCATCGCCGGTCGTACGACAGCGAGATCAGCAGCTCTGTCGCCGGAGCTACAACCAGGTTGAGCGGATAGTGCCAGCTGTCGACTGAGCGTAGATGCGCAACCTGTAGCCCGCCGATCGCGTCCGGGGGCGACGATGGATAGTTTTGAAAGCGAAATGTTGCTTCGAAGAGCGGCTGTGTGGCCGGCAGATCGCACCACGTCTGTATCTGCTGCGACGACACGTAGTCGTATTGCTGCGCCGTAACCTGCAACGTTTGCAGCTGCCGCAGCCAATCCAGCACCGACAGCGCCGCCGGAATGCGTACGCGCAGCGGTAAGGTGTTGAGATACAGCCCAACCCGCGTCTCCACGCCCACGATCGCCGGCGGCCGGCTTGCGCTGACGAGGCCGTAGACCACGTCGGGCTCGTGAGTCACATGGCTCAGCAGGAGCGCCCACGCGCCCTGGAGCAGCGTGCTCATAGTGATCTGATTCTGCCTGGTGAACTGATTCAGCGCTGCTGTGGTCTCGGCTGCAAGGTGAATCTGCTGATCGGCATAGCGTGCGGAGGCGGCGGCGGCTCCGGTCCACTCGCCAAATGCGGTATGTGCCGGCTGGAATCCCGCGAACATCTTGTGCCAGAAGCCTGCCGCGCGCTCGGCGTCTTGCTGCCTGGCCCAGGCGATATACTCGCGGTACGATCCCGCAGGCTCGGGCTCCGGTCGCCGGCCGGCGCGAGCAGCCTCATACGCGGCGATCACGTCCTTGAGCAGGAGTTGAAAGCTCCAGCCATCGATGATGAGATGATGTGCGCTCCACACAACAACCTGCCGATCATCTGCCAGCCGCAATAGGGTCAGACACATCAGCGGAGCCTGGGTCAGATCGAACCGCTGCCGGCGCGTGGCCTCGATAATCTCCGCCTGTCGCGACCGCTGCTCGGCTCTGGATAGCTGCCGCAGGTCGTGCTCGATCCACGGCACGTCTACAGCGCGCAGCACGACTTGCAGCGGCTCCGCTAATCCCTGCCACTCGAACGCCGTCCGCAGCACCGCATGCCGATCGAACGCCGTCTGCCAGGCTTGCTTGAACGCCGGAACGTCGATCCGGCCATCCAGGCGAAAACATTCTTGCAATGAATATGCCTCGGACTCAGGATGATCGATGAGATAGGCCAGCATCGTACGCTGCATCGGCGCGAGCGGGTAGAGATCGGCGATCTGCGGCCGGTTGTGAATCAGCCGATCCAGCGTCGGCTGGTCGAGCGCGGCGAGCGGGAAATCTGCCGGCGTGTAGGCGCATTCCAGCGTATCGGCGCTCTGAATCAGCGCTCGCAGCGCGTCCACAAAGCCCTGCGCCAGCCGCTCGATTGTCGCCCGGTGATGCCGGTACTCGCTGTAAGTCCAGGTTATGTGAAGCTGTCCGGCGACAACGTAGCCGTCGACGTCGAGCAGGTAGCTGCGACGGCCAAGCGGGCTATGGATCGGGCCATGGGATTCGCTGGTCTGCGCGAACAGCGAGTCCGGCGGCAAGGTTTGATCGAACTGGCCGAGATAGTTGAAGCTGACCTCGGCCTGCGGCAGTGAGCGCAGCATCTCGCGAACGTCGGCTCGGCCCAGATAGCGCAGCACGCCGTAGCCAAAGCCGCGCCGGGGCATGCGCCGCAGCTGCGCTTTCACAGCTGCCAGCGTTTCGGTCGCCGACGCCGCGCCGCCCTCCAGCAGCACCGGAAAAATGCTGGTGAACCAGCCGACCGTAGATGACAGATCGATGGCCGTGCCGATCTCCTCGCGTCCATGCCCCTCGACATCCACCAGCAGCGCCGGCGCGTTGGTCCAGCGCGTAAAGGTTTGCAGCAGCGCGCTCAGCAGCAGATCGTTGATCTGGCAGCGATGAATGCCCGGCAGGTCGCGCAGCAAGCACCGGGTTTCTGCGGGCGATAGCTGCACCTCGACGGTACGCGCCGTGGCCTCGGTATTCTCGCCATTGCTGCGATCGACGGGCAGTGACGCCACCCGCGACCAGTGCAGGCTGCGCCAGTAATCCAGCTCTGCCTGCGCTGCATCTGACTCCGCATAGCGCGCCAGCTGATGCGCCCACTCGCGGTACGACGTGGTTTTGGGTGGCAGCAGGATCGGCTGCTCGGATTGCGCCTGATGATAGGCCGCTTGCAGATCGGCCAGCAGAATCCGCCACGACACCCCATCGATCGCCAGGTGGTGAACCACGATCAAGAGCCGCTGCGCGCCCTGCGGCTCAAGCTGGAAGAGGACCACGCGCAGCAGCGGACCGGCGCCGAGATCCAGGCTGGCCTGTCGCCCCGCCGCGATCGTCTCGATCTGGGCCGTCTGCTCCTTCGCCGGCAGACCAGACAGATCGATCTGCTCAAACGGTAACTGCTCGTCGGGAGCAGCCATCGATTGTCGCCAGCCATCCGGCCCCTGCTCGAAGCGCAGCCGCAGCGCGTCATGCTGAGCCAGCACGCTGACCACGGCCTGACGCAGCGCTGTCGCGTCCACGTGCTGCCGAATGTCCAGCAGGATCGCCTGGTTCCAGTGCTCGGGCGCCGACAGATACTGCTCGAAAAACCAGTGCTGGATCGGCGTCAGCGGCAGCGCGCCCGTAACGATGCCTTGCTCGGCCTCGACTGCGGCGGTGCTGCCGACCACCCGCGCCAGCCCGGCGATCGTCTGGTGCTCAAAGATCTGGCGCGGCGTGAGCTGAAGGCCGCTCTGGTTGGCCCGCGTGATCACCTGGATGCTGATGATCGAATCGCCGCCGAGCTGAAAGAAATTATCGTGGATGCCGACCTGCTCCAGCCCCAGCGTATCGGCCCAGATGCGCGCCAGTGTCGCTTCGACCGGCGTGTGCGGCGGCGTGTAGCGCTGCTGATGATCGTGCTGCTCCGGCGCGGGCAAAGAGCGCAGATCAACTTTGCCGTTCGGTGTCAGCGGCAGCGCGTCGAGCACCACGAATGCCGACGGCACCATGTAGTCGGGGAGATACTCGGCGAGGAAGTCGCGCAGCGTAGAGGAGAGGCCCTCACCCCCCGCGCCCCCCTGCCCCGAACCTCGGCGGGCCTCCGCCTCGGTTGCCGCAGGCGAGGGGGGAAGAGTTGTCCCTTGATGACCCTTTTGTTCTTTGTTCTCTGTTCTTTGTTCTGCCCTTTGTTCCTTTGTTTCTTTGTTCTTTTGTTCTCCGCCTAGGTTCTTGGTTCTTGGTTCTTGGTTCTTCCCGACGACGTACGCCACCAGCCGCGTATCCGCCGTATCCTGTCGCGCCACCACGACGACCTCGCGCACGCCCGGATGCAGCGCGATCGCGGCCTCAATCTCGCCCAGCTCGATCCGGTGGCCGCGAATTTTGACCTGCTGATCGCTGCGCTCCAGATATTCCAGGCTGCCATCGCCACGGTAGCGCACGCGATCGCCGGTTTTGTAGAGCCGCGCGCCGGGTTTTGAGGTGAAAGGATCGGGGACGAAGCGCGCGGCGGTCAGATCGGGACGATTGAGGTAGCCGCGCGCCAGGCCAGGACCGCCGACATACAGCTCGCCGGCCACGCCGATTGGAACAGGCTGTAGCTCGATATCCAGGACAAACACCTCGACGCTGGGATACGGCCTGCCGATCGAGACCTGGTGCTCGGGCGTGGCATCGGGCGTGGCGGTAAGCGTGCAGCGCGTCACCTCGACGCTGGCCTCGGCCAGACCGTAGGTGTTCAAGAGCAGAACATCGGGCCGCGTATGCTGCTGCCAGGCGAGCAGACACTCGGGCCGGGCGCGCTCGCCGCCAATGATCACCAGCCGCAGCGACTCCGGCAGCTGGAGATCGCGATCGTTCAGGCTAGCCGCCAGCGTGTGCCAGACCGCCGTCGGCAGGTTGAGCACGGTGATTCGCTCTTCCTCGCAGGTGCGAAGAAATACTCCCATCGAGTCGAGCATCGTCGGCGGGCGCAGCACCAGGGCCGCGCCGTGCGTCAGACAGGGAAAGATCTCCTCGACGCTGGTATCCCAGCTGATCGACGTGAATTGCAGCGCGCGATCGGCGGGCGAGAGCGCATACTCAGCCGTAACCGTCGTGACGAAGTTGTCCAGCGAACCCCGCTGGATCATCGCGCCCTTAGGCTGTCCGGTCGAGCCCGAGGTGTAGATCACATAGGCGAGGTGCTCGGGCGTGGCTGCGGAGCGCGGCGGATGCGCGGGCTGCTGCTCAATCGCGGCCTGATCGGCATCCAGGCAGATCACCTGTGCCGCGTGCTCTCCAGAGCGGGACACCGCGCGCAGCAGCGACACGAAGCGCTGTTGAGTGAGTACCACGGGCGCGGCGGTATCGGCGAGCATGAAGCGTAAGCGATCGGCGGGATAGCCGGGATCGAGCGGAACATACGCGCCGCCCGCCTTGAGCGCCGCCAGCAACCCCACGATCATCTCCGGCGAGCGCTCAACACAGACGCCGACGCACACATCCGGGCCGACGCCGCGCCGCTGAAGCTCGTGCGCGAGCTGATTGGCACGCCGATCGAGCTGCGCGTAAGTTAGCTGCGCGTCCTCGAAACTCACCGCGATCGCATCGGGGTTGCGCTCGATCTGCGCCGCAAAACAGTCGAGGAAGCTGTCCGCGTGCGCTCGGCTGCGCTCGGTTGCGCTCCACTCATGGAGCAGCGTGTGGCGCTCAATCTTGGTCAGCAGCGGCAGACGATCGATCCGCTGCTCCGGCCGGGCGATCGCATGTTCCAGCAGCACGGCGAAATGCTGCTGAAGCCGCGCGACCGTCGCGGCGTCGAACAGATCGGGATTGTACTCCCACGCGCCGCTCAGGCTGCCCGCGCTGTCGGTGATATACAGCGTCAGGTCGTACTCAGCCGTAGCCAGCGAGTCGAACTCGATCTGCTCGATGGTCAGATTCGGCAGCTTGAGCCGGGAGTGCGGCACGTTCTGAAGCGCGAACGCAACCTGAAACAGCGGCGTTCGGTGCAGGGTGCGCTCGGGCTGAAGCGCGTCGACCAGCTTCTCGAAGGGTAGATCTTGATGCGCGTACGCTCCCAGCGCCACGCCGCGCACGCGGCTCAGCAGATCACGAAAGCTCAGGTTTCCAGTGAGATCGACACGCAGCGCCAGCATGTTGACGAAACAGCCGATCAATTCTTCAAGTTCGCTGCGTGTGCGTCCGGCGATCGGTGAGCCGACGACAATATCTTGCTGCCCGCTGTAGCGACTGAGCAGCACATTGAACGCCGCCAGCAACGTCATGAACGGCGTAACGCCCTCGCGCTGGCTGAACGCGGCGATCGCTGCGGAGACTGCGAGCGGCAGCGTAAATGCGTGGCGCGCACCGCACTGCGCGGTCACCTTCGATCGCGGCCGGTCGGTCGGCAGCTCCAGGATCGGTAGCTGACCTCGCAGCTGCTGCTTCCAGTACTCAAGCTGCCGGCTGAGCGCGGCGCCGCCGAAAGATTGCTGCTGCCACAGGGCATAGTCCACGTAGCGAATCGGCAGCGGCGGCAGCGCGTGCCGCTCGCCACGCGTCCAGGCGGCATACACCTCGGCTAGCTCGCGCGCAAACACGCCCACCGACCAGCCGTCGGCGATGATGTGATGCATAACGATCACGAGCAGATGTTCATGCTCGTCCAGGCGCAGCAGCTCGATGCGCAGCAGCTGATCGCGCTGAAGGTCGAATGGTCGCTGCGCGGCTGCCAGCTGCACCTGCCGCGTTTGCTGCTCACGGATCGCGGGCTCAAGCCGGCTGAGATCGATCACCGGCAGCGCGACACTGGCAGCCGCCTTGACGATCTGCACCGGCTCGCCCGCCATGGTTGTAAACACGGTGCGCAGGCTATCATGTCGCCGCACGATCTCGTTGACGCTGCACTGCAAGCCATCGATCTGCAAGCGACCGCTCAGGCGAAACACCGAGGCCGCATTAAACGTCGAGCGGCCGGGCTCTAGCTGCTCCAAAAACCAGATCCGCCGCTGGGCCGACGAGAGCGGAAACGTGGTAGTCTCGGACTCGTCCATGGCCGGGCGGCTGATCGGCTGCGGCGCCGGCTGACTGTTGCGCTGCCGCAGTCGCAGCGCCAGCAGCGC
>DASWTQ010000336.1:0-14231 GCA_036402055.1 Herpetosiphonaceae bacterium | reverse complement strand
ACGATGCCGAAGCTTTCGGCGTAGGTTGCGGGAGCGCAGAAGATGTCGGCGGATGCGAAGAGTCGCGGCAGATCTGTGGCCGGAACATAGCCCAGAAACAGCACGCGATTCAGATCAAGATCTCGCACTAATTGTTCCAGCGCCGCACGCTCGGGCCCGTCGCCGCCGATCACCAGGCGCAGACGCGGATACTGGCGCTGTAGCCGCGCAAATGCCCGCACGAGATGCGCCACGCCCTTGCGCTGCTCAAGCCGGCCGACATACAGCAGATTGGTGCAATCGTCGTGCAGCCGGGGCAGCGGCTCGACGCCGGGCACGAACTGCTCCGTATCCACGCCGCTCGGAATAATCTCATACGCACCGCCGTAGAGCGCACGTCCGGTCTCCGCCGCCGTCTCCGAGAGCGCGATGCGCGCGTGGAAGCGGTTCAATGAGCGGCGCTGAAGCCGCGCCAGGCTGCCAAGCAGTGTTCGGTACAGCCCCGGCTCGATCGCGACCAGAAACGTCAGCACGTGCGCGGCCTGCGATTGTACCAGCAGCCGCCCGCTGAGCGTCGGCGAGTAGGGAGCCATCACATGCAGCACATCGCAGCTTTCGCGCGCAAGCAGCTGCTGCAGACGAGCGGGAGCGGCCGTCGTGAGCGGAATCGAGGTGGTCGATCCGCTGCCGCTGAGCGGCAAGGCGGCGCCCAGCGGGATCAGGTGTAGATCATCTTGCGGCCGGCCGCCGGCGCTGGAAAAGATCACCGCCTCGTGGCCGCTGGCGCACACATAGCGATACAGGCCGCGCACATATTCTTGCACGCCGCCGGGCCGCGCCATATGATCGTCGATCAAAAAGCCTATTTTCATCGTTGTGATGCTACTTTGCTTTCGACACGCGGAAAGGCTGGCGGCAAGCGCGCCAGCCTTTGATTGCCGAGTGATATATCGATTAGTCTTTCAGCGTCTCTGCGTCCTCACGCAGACGCTCGCTGTCGTCGAGCGCGAGATCATGGGACGGATCGGAAACGTCGATCTCCTGATCATCGGATGAGGGCTCACGCATCCGCGCGGGCGGCGTTGTCAACGGCGATGCTCCACGCATATGTTCTTCGCGCTCTTTGTCTTGGTGCTGGCTCATCGCGTCCTCCTTCACAACCTATAAGCTCAACGAGTCACCAGGCAGCGTATCGCATACCGGAATCAAAAAGGCAGCAAGCTACGGGCCATCAGAGGGCGAAGAACCAAGAACCAAGAATCAAGAATCAAGAATCAAGCGAACAAAGTACCGCTACTCCCCTTCTCCTGTCGCAACGGGAGAAGGGGTAGGGGGATGAGGGCCAGGGTGAGGGCCGTCCTCAGATATCCAGCTTCAACTGATCATCGGCTGCCTCAGGCTCGTCGGCGACTACAGGAACGGCCTCAGTCGCTGTCGCTCCCAGCAGCTCAACCAGCTGCGCCTCGTTCAGGATCGGAATGTTGAGCTGCTGCGCCTTGTTGTATTTCGAGCCGCCAGGCTCCTCGCCGACCACCAGATAGTCGGTCTTTTTGGTCACGCCACTGCCGATTTTGCCGCCCGCCTGCTGAATCCGCTCGGCAGCCTGCTCGCGGGTCATGTTGCCGAGCGTGCCGGTGATCACCAGCGTTTTGCCGCTGAGCGGGCCATCGGTCACCGGCTCAGGCGCGGGCTGCGTGTCCTCGGTCTGCACGCCGACCCGCTTGAGCTTGTCGATCAAGTCGCGGTGATCCGGCTCGGCGAAGTAGCGCGCGATACTCTGCGCCACATGCGGCCCGATGCCGTCGATCGCGCGCAGATCTTCCTCGGATGCGTCGGCCAGCCGCGAGAGCGAGCGGAAGTGCCGGGCCAGCGTGAGCGCCAGCGTGCTGCCCACGTTGGGAATGCCCAGCGCCGAGATCAGCCGGTGCAGCGGTCGATCTTTGGAGGCTTTGATGCCATCCAGCAGGTTTTTGATGCGCTTGGGGCCGTAGCCCTCGATGCCCGCGAACGACTCCTCGTTCAGCAGGTACAGATCGGCAACATCTTTGATCATGCCGCCCTCGACAAACTGCCGCGCCTGGCGCTCGCCCATACCGACAATATCCATCGCGCCCTGGCTGACCCAGTGCTCCATCGAGCGCACGATCTGCTCGGGACACAGGCGATTGGGGCAGTAGTAGTCGGCCTCGCCGGGATGGCGCACAACCGGCGTGCCGCACGACGGGCAGGTTTCCGGCATGTGCCAGGGCCGCTCCGAGCCAGTGCGCGCGCCCACAATCGGCCCGACGACCTGCGGGATCACGTCGCCGGCACGCTTGACCGTCACTCGATCGCCGATGCGAATATCGCGGCTCACTATGTAATCTTCGTTGTGCAGCGTGGCGTTGGCAACTGTCACGCCGCCGATGGTGAACGGCTCCAGGATCGCGTTCGGGTTGAGCTTGCCGGTGCGCCCCACATTGACGACGATCTCAAGCAGCGTCGTCGTCCCCTCACGCGCCGGAAACTTAAACGCCGTGGCCCAGCGCGGCTCGCGCGCGACCACGCCCAGCTCGCGCTGCTGGCCGAAGCCGTCGACCTTGATCACCACGCCGTCAGCCTCGTACACCAGCCGATCACGCCGCGACATCCACTCCTCGCAGTAGGCGATCACTTCCTCGAAGTCTTCATAGCGGCGAATATCAGGATTCACGGGAAAGCCCAGGTCGCGCAGATATTCGAGCGCCTGATGCTGCGAGTTCAGGGTCGCGCCCTCCACCGGCCCGATGCCGTAGGCGAAGAAGCGTAGCGGCCGTCCGGCAGTAATCGTAGAGTCGAGCTGGCGCAGCGATCCGGCAGCGCCGTTGCGCGGATTGGCGAAAACTTTATCGCCGGTGGCCGCCTGCTGCTCGTTGAGACGCTCGAAGTCGGCGATGCGCATATAGATCTCGCCGCGCACCTCGATGCGCCGGGGCACGGAGCCGCTGGGATGGTGCAGCACCAGCGGCACACTTTTGACGGTGCGCACATTCGCGGTCACATCCTCGCCGGTGTAGCCGTCGCCGCGCGTGGCAGCCTGCACCAGGCGTCCCTGGTCGTAGGTGATCGCCATCGCCAGGCCGTCGATCTTGGGCTCGACCACATAGGCGATCTTGGTGTCGGAGCCGAGCAGCCGTAGCACACGGTCACGCCAGGCCAGCAGATCCTGGCGATCGAATGCGTTGCTGAGCGAGAGCATCGGCTGTGGGTGCTGCACCTTGGCGAAGCGCTCGGCGGGCGGCGCGCCGACGCGCTGCGTGGGCGAGTCGGGCGTGACCAGCTCGGGATGCGCGGCCTCCAGCTCACGCAGCTGGCGCATCAGAGCATCATACTCGGCGTCGCTGATCGTCGGATCATCCAGCACATGGTACCGGTAGTTATGTTGACGTAGTTCGTCGCGCAGCTTTGTAATGCGATCGAGGATAGCAGGTGATGTCATGCGGCCTCTTTTTTCCATGATGTGAGGTCGGAGACAAGAGTAGTACCAAAGCCGAGTCAAGCTATGACTTGCGGTTGATAGGCTCTTGTCGTTGTCAGGACTATTATAACAGCACATCCTCCTTCTCCCTCCTTCCACCAGCGGCCCGTCGAATGGCGAGTAACGACGGGCTGTTGGTTTTAAGGGAGATATTGCTGCTCAGCAATCAGCCACGAACGATCGCTCCACCACCTACCGCAGCCCGGTCGTTCCCCGAAGAAACGTTATGGTAGAGAAGCAGGTTGTTATCAAAACACCGCCATCCAAGTCTCAGCCCGGCACCATGAAAGAGCAGATTCTGGTCGTTGAGCCGCACCGCGATATGGCCCGGCTCTTTGCCAAGAGCTGGCTGCCCGCCCTGGGCTACGACGTTTTAATCGCCCACAGCTACACCGAAAGCCGCGCGCTGCTGTCCAGGCAGCCGGTCGATCTGATTCTGCTTGAGATCCATCTGCCTGATTCGGCGCAGATGGATCATGTGGCCGCGCTGCGCCGTGACTTCCCGGCGATTCCGATGATCCTGATGACCGCCTACGGCTCGGAGCAGATCGCGGTTGAAGGATTCCGGCTGGGAGCGCGCAATTATCTCAAAAAACCTTTTACAGTTGAGCGACTCCAGCGGGCGCTGGACGACGCGCTACGCGAGCAGCGGCTGCTCAAAGAAAAAGAGCAGCTGGCCGAGGGCCTGCGCCAGCGAGTTCAGGAGCTGACCGTGCTGCACGCGGTTGGTCGCTCGATCACCACGGTTAAAGATCTTGACGAGCTGCTCAAGCAGATCGTCGAGGCCGCGATCCATCTGTCACAGGCCGAAGAAGGCTTTCTGCTGCTCAGCGACGGCGATCAGCTGACTGTGCGCGCCGCGAAAAACATCGGCGATGCGCGCGTGCAGGTGCTTCAGCTGCCGGTCAAGGACAGTCTGGCCGGACAGGTCATGCGCACACGCCAGCCGATCCGTCTGAGTCGGCCCCAGGCGGCGCAGCAGGTCAAGCTCAAGACTGGCTACCTCGTGCGATCGCTGCTGCTGGTGCCGCTGATCGTGCAGGCGCAAACCCTGGGCGTGCTCGGCGTGGACAACGTAGTCGATTCATCTGCCTTCAGCGACACCCACGAGCGTCTGCTGGCCGCCCTGGCCGATTACGCGGCGATCGCGCTGGAAAACACGCGGCTGTTGCGCACCAGCCAGCGCTCCGAGACGCGCTATCGCGACCTGTTCACCAACGCCCACGATGTGTTTATCGTGCTGGATCAAGACCTGTGTATCACAGAGATCAACGCCGCCGGGCCGCAGATGCTCGACTATCCCCAGGAGCTGATCGTCGGTCAGCGGCTGGGCTCGTTCACGCTGCCGGAGCGCTGGCCGGCGATCGAGGCGCATCTGCGGCTCTGCGCTCAGGGCCAGGCGCCGACGGTACCCTTCGAGCTGACGCTGTGCAAGCGCAGCGGCGGGCGGATCAAAGTCGAGATGACCGTGCGGATCATGCCCGACATCGACGGGCAGCCAGCGCTGTTCTGCTCGTTGCGCGACCTGACCGAGCGGCTGATGCTCCAGGCGCAGATGGCTCACGCCGACAAGCTGGCGGCGCTGGAACATGTCGTGGCCGGCGTTGCGCATGAGCTGAACAATCCACTGACGGGCATTATCGGCTATAGTCAGCTGCTGCTGCGCGACGAGAGCCTGGCGCCGCAAACACGCGAAGACATCGAGCGCATGTTCGAGCAAGGTCAACAGGCCAGCCGGATCGTGCAGGGCATGTTGATGTTTAGCCGCAGCTCGCAGCTCAGCCGCACCACCGTCGATATGAACGCGCTGATCGACCAGACCTTGGAGCAGCATCTTCCTGACAGCGCGCTCGACAATATCAAGGTTGTGCGCGATCTTCAGCCCAACGTGCCGAGCATCCTGGCTGATCCGGCGCAGATGCAGCAGGTGCTGCTGCATCTGCTCAACAACGCTCGCCGCGCTATGGAGCAGTCCGGCGGCGTGCTGACGATTCGCAGCTACGAGGTCGAAGACATCGCCGATCTGAGCTTCGACGACCCGACCTCGCCGCTGCCGGCCAACATGCAGGGACCGGCCGTGATGATCGAGATCAAAGATACCGGCGTCGGCATTGCGGCGCATGAGCTGCGCAGCATCTTCGATCCGTTCTGGACGACCAAGGAAACCGGCCAGGGGCCAGGGCTGGGATTGTCGGTCAGCCACGGCATGATCGCGCAGCATCGCGGCCACATCTGGGCGTCGAGCGTGCCTGGACGCGGCACGACAGTGTATCTGGCGCTGCCGCCGAAGTCGGCGCTGCTCACGCAGCTGTAGCTACGGCGCGCAGTCCTCGGGATCGCCGAGCAGCTTGTCGAGGCCATGCGCCAGCGCGGGCAGCACCACTAACAGATTTTCGCGCACGCCTTTGGGACTGCCCGGCAGGTTGATGATCAAGGTCTGGCCGCGCGTCCCGGCAACCATCCGCGACAACATGGCAAAGGGCGTGACCGCCAGACTCGCCGCCCGCATAGCCTCAGGAATCCCCGGAACCTCGCGCTCGATCACCGACCGCGTAGCCTCCGGCGTCACATCGCGCGGCGCAAGGCCGGTGCCGCCCGTCGTCAGAATCAGATCCGCCACTCGATCGTCGGCCCAGACCTGGAGCACCGCCGCAATGTGGGCCTGCTCGTCCGGCACAACCTGATACGCCACAACCTCAGCATCCAGCTTGGCCGTGACCAGCGCCTCGATCATCTTGCCGCTGGTATCCTCGCGCACACCCTGCGCGCTGCGATCGCTCACGGTGAGAATCGCCACCCGAAACCTGCTCATCGTTCCTCCTCTGCTGCCGGATCGAGCACAATCATGTAAGACTCGATACTCGTTCCACGCTCCGGCTGATCCAGACGCGCCTGCTGACCCGCGATCCAGGCATCCAGCGCGACCAGATCCAGGCCCTGATAGCGCGGCTGATACGGCTGCATCAGCTCGCGCGCCGTCGCCAGCAGGAAGCGCGGCCCGCTGTCCAGACCCAGCTTGATCTGATTCAGGCCCACGACCAGCCGGATCAGCCCTTTATGGAAATCGTCGCGCCGGGCAAACCAGATCTCCTCCAGCGGCTCGACGCAGGCCCGGTACTCGCCGCGATTGAAGTGCTCCACAAAAACCAGGTACGGCTCGGGATAGCGCATCTAGCCCTGCTCCACGATGCGCGCGCCGGCTCCCGGCCCGTTGGCGATCGTGAACTGAACCTCGGGCAGCGATTGAAGCCGCTGTTCGATCTCGGCGGCGTCTTGCTGGGCGCAGAGCACATGCACATTCGGCCCGGCGTCGATCGTGAAGTAGCCGAACAACCCCTCGTTGCGCCAGCGGCGAAGCGCGTGGATCACGGCCATCGTCCCGGCGTTCCAGTAAAACGTCGGCGGAATTGCGGTCATCGACACCACATGCATCGAGACGGCATCGGCCTCGCAGATCGCGCCGAGCTGGCCGAGATCGCGATCGCGAATCGCCGTCAGCGTTTGCTCAACACGGCCGAGAACTTCTTGCAGCCGCACCGGAAAATACGGGCTGGTTGCTGTTAGTCGATGATTATCGGCAGAAGTCACACTTTTAACGCCCGGATCGACAACCGCCACGACATCGGCCAGCGCCCAGTGCTCGGGCGGCGCAACCGACTCCGCGTACGATCCGACGTCGGTGCCGTCGTTGCGCCAGTAAACAAAGCCGGTCGGGATCGAGCGACAGGCTGAGCCGGAGCCTGAGCGTCGTGTGAGCGCCGATAGCTCGGGCTCGGAAAGCTCCAAGCCCAGCGCCGTGACTGCCGCCAGTGTCAGTGCCGAGAACGCCGCCGCCGACGAAGCGATGCCCGCATCGGAGGGGAAGTTATTCTCGGAGCGAACCCGCGCCCGCGTCTCGACGTTGGCCAGCGCCCGCACGCGATCCAGCTGCGCCGCCACACGATCGAAGGGCCGGCCCGTCGCCGGCTGCTCGTCCTGGCCGTGCAGCTTGAGCGTGACCTCGTCGGCGTTGAGCGCAGGATCGAACTCGACCGTCGTGGTCGTCAGGCAGCGGTCGAGATTCATCGAGAGCGACTCGTTGTAGGGCAGCGTCAGGGCGGCGTCTTGTACGCCCCAATACTTCACAAACGCGATATTTGCAGGACCGATAGCTGTTGCTCGTCGGATGGTCATAGCGTGTAATAGATCCTTTTCAAGCGCCGCAACTCGTCGCAGCGATGTCGGCTCATCGATCAGCAATCCTACCACAACTTAAAGAGACGCCCCTGAGAGCGTCTCCGATCCGCAGCTCGCGGGCTCGTGCAGCTAGATCTTGTGCGAGACGACGATGTCCAGCGTCATCTTGGTGCCGCTGAAGGTCCGCCGCACAAGCTTGAGATAAGCGCGAAACTGGCGGTAATACTCCTCGCCGACCAGCTCCTGGAGCCGCGCTTTGTGCTGATACATGTTGCTCAGCCAGCTATCGGCGGTGCGGCGGTAGTGCGCCAGATCGATCTGGTGGATCGTCTGGACCTCGAAGCTGTTCTGATCGACCAGCGTCAGCTCATCGGCCAGCGTGCGATAGCCGCCGGTCAGCCCGAAGATTTCATAGTTATGCACATTGGCGCGCGTGAGCTGCTGGTTGTAGCGGCTGCTGGTGAAATGGCACTCCTTGTTGACCATCCGGCCGCCTGGTTTCAGCAGCGAGTGCACCTTGCCGAAGAACTCGCCGAGATTGGTGAAATGCACGATCGCCTCGTCGGTATAGACCGCGTCGAAGCCCTGCTCATCCTCGAAATCTTCCCAGTTGCACTCGTAGATCTGCACGTCGACGCCATAATCGGCGGCGCGCTGCTGGGCGATGCGGCGCTGTGTGGGCGAAAGATTCAGGCCCACGCCGGTAACACCGTAGGTTTTGCAAAGATAGACCAGCGGCCCACCCCAGCCGCAGCCAACGTCGAGGATGCGCATGCCGGGCTTGAGATCCAGGAGCCTGGCGAAGAGATCCATCTTCTCCTCCTGGCTTTCGGTATCGTTGGTGGCGCGCTCCCACAGATTGCCCGAGTAGATCTGCCACTCGCCGCCGAGGATCTTAAAGAAAAACTCGGCCGGCTGCTCATAGTGCACATTGGTACGATCTTTGTACTCTTCCTTGGAGTAGCTTTGAAACAGCTCTTGCTCCGGCGCAGGTCCGGTCCACTCACGGGACGAAGGCACACGTTTAACTGGCGTGGTCATCACAAATCTCCTTTACCTGGGCGAGACGAATATCAAGCATAGGAGCGACAACGCGGGTTTAGCCGACGGCGCGCTGGCGGGAGCTGCGGCGGGCGAAGAAGCGCGCCAGCCGGGCGTGCTGATCGACAAGCTTCTGCTGGGCCGCGCGGGCCTCGGGGTACGTCGGCGACAGGCGCGCAATATCCCAGTGGCGCATCAGCACGTCGATCACCTGGCGATAGTGATGCTCGGGACCATAGGCGGCGTCACTGGCCATGGCGGCGATGCGCTCCTTGTAGTTGGGCATACCCGCGCCGGGCATCTCGAAGTTAAGCATCACGTCGGTCAGCGGCCAGACGTAGTTCGGCTCGATCTGGAGATGCGCTTTGACGACCTCACGGTAGAACGTGTAGTGCAACGTCTCGTCCTGGGCCAGGCGGCGTAGCAAGCGCGCCAGCTGTGGATCGTCGGCCTCGACAACATGCGCCACATTCTGGTAGAAGGTCATCGTCGCCAGCTCCTGGATCGTGGTGTAGACGACGGCCTCAAAGGCGGTGGAAAGATTGGAGTACCAGCCCTGGCGGATAACTTCCTTGCGCAGACTGGCGCGCTCGCCAGGATTGCCGTTGCGCGTGAGCAGCAGATAAGTTTCAAGCAGCGTGGAGTGCTGATCTTCTTCGGCGGTCCAGGTATGCACAAAATCGAGCATCACCTCAAGCGATCCGATAAAGCCACGGTGCAGCTCGGTCGTAAACCAGGGCAGATTGACCTCGGTCATCAAGGCCGTCTCGATCGCGCAGTAGACTCGCGGCGACAGCTTGGGCGGTGGCTCGGTCGCGGTACCGTTGAGCAGATCCTGGGGCAGGAACTGATGGTAGCTCCAATCGATGCGGGCGGCGCGCTCAAGGTGCGCCTGGTACAACTTTTGGATCTGGCCTTCGAGACGTTGATCCAGGGCAGACAGCCGCATGACGATCTCCTTTGGGCATCGAGAAACGATGATCGTCGGCAACCGCAGGCAAGAAGAGACGACAACGGGTTGCAAGGTGGAACAAGATGATCAGGTACGAGCTAAAGTCGCTGCTCATGGTCACGCTGCGACGCCGCAGCATCGGGGACGAGCGTACCGGCTAGACGGAGTGCGGAGCAGCCAGATGCTGCGACTGGTTATCCGGCAGCAGTGCGTTGATCCGCGCCATCATCAGCTGGGCCGCCTCATGTCTATTCTCGCGGGTCACAGCGCCCAGCTCTTCGAGCATGAACGGCGTGCCGATCACAAGCTGGACTCGCGCGCGGCGATACCAGGGCTGCTCCCGGCGCAGAATCCGATTGGTGCCGCTGATCGCGATCGGCACGATCGGCACGCCGGTGCGCTGGGCAAGAAAGATCGCGCCGGCCCGTGCTTCCTGCGCTGTGCCGGTTTTGGAGCGCGTGCCTTCGACAAAGATCAGCACCGCCTCGCCCTGCCGCAGATACGCCTCGGCCTGGCGCAGCGCCTCACGATCGACGCCTTTGCGCTGCACTTTGACCGGCTCCAGCGGCTCGATCACCAGGCGCATCCACCAGGACTTGAAAAGCTCGGTCTTGGCGAGGCCATGAAAGGGGCGCGGACTGCCGGCGATGATACAGAACGGATCGATGTTGCTCAGGTGGTTGCTTACCAGCAGACACGATCCTGTGCTCGGCAGATGCTCGCTACCACGGATAGTGATCGACGTAAAGATGGGGACGATCGCGCGGAGCAGGCGGTGATATGCAATATAGTGCAACGATCCCATAGGCTCTGTCCTGTTTTGAGCACCGCTTGCGTATGAGCCTACACCTAGAAAGGTGAGGTGTCAACTAGGTCTTAAGCCGGTTGTGCGCGCACCGACCACCATGTATCTTCGGCTGATAAAATAGCTGCTCCGCGCCTTTATTTAAGCGTGGACTGGAAGCATTCGCCTGCGAAATTATCTCACGCTTGTGCCCCAATCCCGGCATCCTCCCACCTGTAAGGTTCTTGTCAGGTCGATACATTGCATGAGGCACTACCATATGCCATACTATTCGAGCGCTTGCCGGCGCAGCGCAACTCCGACCATGGTGCGCCCGCAATTCTGCACGCTGTGCCACGCGCCCTTGCTCCATACGCATCAACCTGATCGACCTGAGCCCGCCGACATCACCTTTCGCGAAGCCATCTGGAACAGGAGTGGTATGCTCTGAAGCCCCCATGCCCAACGATCAGCCGTCCAACGATCATCGAACGCCGCAGGTTTCCCCAGTGTTCGCATATCGCGAGCACAAATCACCACAGCAGGAGGAATCAGGAGTGAAACGTTTAGCCTTCCTTGGGGCGCTCCTTTTGGTGTTGTCAGGAGCACAGACCGGTTTATCGCGCGCTGAGCAGGCCCCTCAGGGCCATATCGAGAAGACCACCCAGCGCGATCCTCAGGCCAACGCCGTCGCAGGCGAGTTTTTGATCAAGTTCAAGCCCGACCGTCCAGCCTCCGAAAAAGCCGCAGTTGTCGCTCAGGTGGGCGGCCAGCTTTCCGAAGGTGTGCCTCAGCTTGGCGTCGAGCTGGTTACCGTGCCGGCCCTACGCGATCGTAGCGATCTGAGCGCCGCCGAGACCGTGCTGAGCACGCTCAACGGGAACGCAAGCGTTGAGTACGCCGAGCCTAACTACATCTATACGCTCACCGACGAGGGCGACTCTCGCGCCGCCGCCGTCAGCATCCGGGCCTACATCCCGATGACGATGAATATCACGCGCTACATCCCCAACGATCCGTCGCGCCCCAGCCAGTATGCCTGGGACCGGATCAGCGCGTATGACGGCTGGAATCTGACTCGCGGCAGCGCGAACGTGGTGATCGCGGTGGTCGATACGGGCGTTCAGCTCAATCACCCGGATCTCGCCGCCAAACTTTTGCCCGGCTATGATTTTATCGACAATGATACAAACCCGAGCGACGGCCACGGTCACGGTACGCATGTCGCCGGCAGCGCAGCGGCGATCACCAACAACGCGATCGGCGGCGCGGGCACGTGTCCCGAGTGCCGGGTACTGCCGGTACGTGTGCTCAACAACAGCGGCAGCGGTACGCTGGTCGGCGTGGCCAACGGTATCATCTACTCTGCCGACCGGGGCGCGCAGGTGATCAACCTGAGCCTGGGCGGCTCCGGCAACAGCACGCTGGAAAACGCGGTTAACTACGCCTGGGGCAGAGGCTCGCTGCTGGCGTGCGCCGCCGGCAACGACGGCACCAGCGACACGACCTTCGCCTATCCAGCAGCGTACACCAACTGTCTGGCGGTCGGCGCAACCGATGCCGCCGACGACGACGCGCTGTACTCGAACTGGGGCCTGTGGGTCGATATTGCCGCGCCTGGCTCCGATATCTACTCGACCTGGATCGGCAGCAGCTACAACACGATCAGCGGCACCTCGATGGCAACGCCGCACGTCGCTGGCGTGGCGGGTATCGTCAGCTCGCTGGGCCTGAATAACGCTCAGGTTCGCACGCGGCTGGAAACTACCGCCGATCCGATCGACGGGACCGGCCTGTGGTGGAGCAACGGCCGCCTCAATATGCTGCGCGCGATTCGCGGCTCGTAAGCCGTTCGACGAACACGCAGCGCGTACTTTTCGGGTACACTGGAACTCCGGTCAAGCTTGGCCGGAGTTCCTTCTTTTTGTATTCGGAGCGATTGCGCTATGACACATATTCCTGAGGCCGATCACGTGCTTGAGCTGCTGGCCGCGCTGCCCGACGACATCCGCGCGCTGGCGCTGGCAAATCTCCAGCGCTGGGCCACTCGCGATCCGCACTCCGGGCCGTTCGGCTGGCAGCTCGGCCTGCGCTATGTCGATCGCGCGCCCGGCCGAGTAACCGCGATGATGGAGATCGACGAGGCCCATCACAATCCGGGACATGTCGCGCATGGCGGCGTGATGTTTACGCTAGCCGACTCGGCGATGGGCGCGGCGACATTTACGCTGCTGGAGCCTGGCCAGCGCTGCACGACGGCTGAGCTTAAGCTCAACTATATCGCGCCGATCGTCAAGGGCAAGGTTACAGCCACGGCGACTGTGATCAGCAAGCGTCGCCGGCTGGCGGTGGTGACGGCCGAGGTCCGCGACGAGCAGGGCGAGCTGGTCGGGCTGGCTCAGGGCACGTTCGCGATCATTCGCGGCACAGCCGAGCGGCCGATCGAGGGAGATAGTTAGGGGAAGAACCAAGAACCAAGAACCAAGAACCGGGGACGAGAACAAAGAACAAGGAAGTTCCACTGATTCCCCCTCGCCTGTCGCAACGGGCGAGGGGGGAGTCGAGTGAAACGAGACGGGGGTGAGGGCCCGGCTCTAATATTTGCTCGCCAGCTGCTTCAGCGCCTCGTAGTACGTCAGCAGACTGTCGATGCTGACCCACTCTTCGTGGGAGTGCAGGCCCGCGCCGTGCGGCCCGAAGCAGACCGCAGCCATACCGGCCTCGCTGTAGTAGCGGGCATCCGAGCCGAAGTGCTCCTCGGCAAACTCGACGGAACGTCCGGTCACCGCCTCGACGGCCTGGACCAGCTTGATAACTTCGGCATCGCTCTGCTGCGTGTCGAGCGGACTGCCGCGCTTGCTGGAGTCGATCGCGGCTTCTGGGAAGCAGCCCTGCACAAAATCCAGGATCTGATCGGGATCTTCCTCGGGCACGCGCCGAATATCCAGCACTACGTGCGCATCGACCGGCACGCGGTTATGGGCATCGCCGCTCTGGAAGACCGCCGGCGTGACGGTTGTGCGCCAGATCGCGGCGTCGGGCGTGGGGTAGCGCTCCAGCACTTTGAGCACGCCCTCGGCCATCGGCACGATCGGGTTGGCGCCGTCCCAGGGCCGCGATCCATGCGCAGGGTTGCCCGGCTGCGTGATGATCAGCTGCAACATGCCCTTGGCCCGCGTCACAATCTTGAGGTCGGTCGGCTCGCCCGCAAGGAAGAGCTTGGACGTGTAGCCGCCCTGAAGCAGGTAGCGCGCGCCGTCCTCCCCGCCGATCTCCTCGTCGGTCACGAACTGCCACGCGATGTTGGGCCGCGATCCGCTCTCGGCCAGCTCTCGGAGCAGCCGCAGCATCGCCGCTCCTGCCGCCTTCATGTCCTGCGATCCACGGCCATAGATGCGGCCGTCGCGCTCGAAGGGCTCGAACTGCTCGGGCCGACCCGGCACCACGTCCACATGCGCGTTCAGCACCAGATCCTTGGCGCGCTCCTCGTCGAACGCGGCCACCAGCGACGGAAAGCCGTTCGACTCGTGCCGCTCGACGTAGACGCCGGGCAAGGCGCGGCAGTAGCCCTCAATATAATCAATCACCGCCGCACGTCCGGCGGCATCATCCGAAACCGAGGGAATCGCGATCAGGTCGTTGGTAAGTTGCACAAGTTCGTCTCGCAACGGCATAGTCGCTCCTGTGTAGAGATTTGTGGGTTGTAGCATAACCTGACGCCGGGCCGAGCGCAACTACGTGCTACGCCTGCTCATCCTGATTGGCTTCACATATTTCGCGCTCAAGTGCTTCCAAGTTGTTAC
>DASWTQ010000335.1:0-8582 GCA_036402055.1 Herpetosiphonaceae bacterium | reverse complement strand
GATCTGTCACACAACCAGTTGACGGGGATACCGGAGGCGGTAGGCAGGCTGGCGCAGTTGCAGGAACTAGATCTGTCACACAACCAGTTGACGGGGATACCGGAGGCGGTGGGCAGGCTGGCGCAGTTGCAGCGGCTGGATCTTGATAATAATCAGTTGCTAGGTCTACCTCTACCTTTGCAAGAGTTATCTTCGCTGGAGCAGCTTTACCTTCACGAGAATGAGCAGCTAGGGCTGCCGAAAGAAATTCTAGGACCATCTTGGGCGGAGGTAGCAGGGGTAGGTCAACAACCTGCCGAGCCTCATACAATCCTCCAATACTACTTGCGTGCTCAAAGTGGTCGTCCGTTGAATGAAGCTAAGCTGATCCTTGTTGGTCGTGGCGCTGTAGGGAAGACTTCTCTGGTGAATCGGCTGGTTCATAATCACTTTGACCGGAATGAGGAGAAAACTGAAGGCATTCAAATCACTGAGTGGAAGCGTGTACTCAATAAAGATGAAGAGATTCGCCTTAATGTGTGGGATTTCGGCGGCCAGGAAATTATGCACGCCACGCATCAATTTTTTCTCACTCAGCGCAGCCTGTATCTGCTGGTACTCAACGGGCGCGAGGGTGGCGAAGATGCCGATGCCGAATACTGGCTCAAGCTGATCGAAAACTTCGGCGGTGAGTCGCCGGTGATTGTGGTGTTGAACAAGATCAGGCAGCATCCATTCGATTTGAACTATCGAGCGCTACAACAGAAATACCCGAACATTCGGGAGTTTGTGAGAACAGATTGTGAGGATGTTCGCAGTATCGGAGAGCTACGTAAAGGGATCGATCGCGAGACCGATCGGCTGAAGCATCTGCGGGATCGCTTTCCGGCGAATTGGTTCGAGATCAAAGATCATCTAGCCCAAATGCAGCAGAACTATCTGGAGTTCGAGCAATACTGTGAGTGCTGCGCTAGCTTTGGGGAAACGAACGACGTTACACAGAAGTTATTAGCGGGCTATCTTCACCAGCTTGGCATTGTGCTGAATTACAAGGACGATCCGCGTTTGCAGGATACGCATGTGCTCAATCCGCATTGGGTAACAACAGGAATCTACAAAATTCTTAACTCCGAGAAATTGGCTCGGCAGAAGGGCCAGATCTACATTAACGACATTGCTACTATTCTTGATCCTAACGACTATCCGCCAAAGATGCGCCGCTTTATCTTCGATCTGATGAAAAAGTTCGACCTCTGCTTCTCGTTTCCTGACGACGAGTGTCATTATCTGGTGCCTGAGCTACTGGACAAACAAGAGTCCCAGGAGACGGCGGCATTTGATCCAGAAGAATGTTTGAATTTTCAATACCACTACCCGATTTTGCCTGAGGGCTTGCTGCCGCGCTTTATTGTGCGTACTCATCATTTGAGCGAGAAACTGCCGCGCTGGCGCACAGGCGTGATCCTGGAGTTTGAGGGCAACCGCGCGTTGGTGAAAGCGGACGTGCAGGATAAAAAAGTGCTGATCTCGGTCTCTGGAACCCGCGAAGGCCGGCGCCGCTTGCTGACGCTGATTCGGATCGAATTTGATAGCATCCATCGGTCGATTCGCAATCTTCAGCCACAGGAGATGGTGCCGCTGCCGGAGCATCCCGATGTGGTTGTCCCGTATCGTAAGCTGCTGGTGATGGAGGAAAAGGGCGTCAAAGGATTTACCGAGGTTGTCGGAGATGATGTGATCGAGCTCGATGTGCAGGAGCTACTAAACGGTGTTGATCTTGCCCGAACACGTAGGAGGGAGCGAACGATGGATGGAAAGACCGAGGCTGTGCGCGTTTTCTACAGCTACTCGCACAAAGACGAGCAGCTGCGCAACGATCTGGAAACGCATCTCAAGCTGCTACATCGCCAGGGCTTGATCGAATCCTGGAAGGATCGACAGATTGAGGCGGGCGAGGAGTGGAAAGACAAGATCGACGAGAACCTTGAGCGGGCGGATATTATCTTGCTGCTGATCAGCTCGGATTTTATCGCCTCGGATTATTGCTACGAGAAAGAGATGGGACGCGCCCTCGAAAAGCATGAAAATCGCGAGGCACGAGTGATTCCGATCATTCTGCGCGATGTTAGCTGGAGCAGCGCTCCATTTGCGAAGCTGCAAGCACTACCCAAAGATGGCAAAGCTGTTGATTTGTGGTCCAACAAAGATACAGCGTGGCGTAATGTATCGGAGGGGATTCAACGAGTGGTGGAGACGATCCGCAAAGGTCGTGGACGCTAACTCTTGGAGTAACCGCTAGCGCTGCGGGACTTGCCAGCGATCCAGCAGCATGAAGCGATCGGCGCGGGCGGTGAGAAACGCCGAGGATTGCTCCGGCACCGCGATCGCCTCGTCCACGTCGTAGGCGAGCACGCTCTGGTAGAGCGGCAGGCTCGGCAGCAGCTCTACCCAGCGGCGCTGGAACTGCCCGTAGATCTGGATGCGCCGGCTCTCGCTGGTGGCCGCGCGGCCATCCGCCAGCAGTTGATCGATCTGCGCGTCGGTCAGACCCGCATAGTTCGCGCCGCCATTGGCCCGCGACGAGTGCCAGAGCGCGAAAACATCGGGATCGGAGCCCACGTCGCTCCAGCTGTGCAGCGCCAGCGTAAAGTTATGCGTCGCCAGATCGTCTTGCAGCGTGGCCGCGGGCACACGCCGGATCTCGACGCCAACCCCAATCGCCCGCAGCTGCCGCGCAATCTCGTTGGCCAGCGCGATCTGCTCGCCGTTATCCGCGATCAGCAGCGGCAGCGTCAGCCGCTGGCCCTCCTGCTCCACCCAGCCATCGCCATTCGTGTCGACATAACCAAGCTGTCCCAGCGCCTGCTGCGCGCCACTGCGGCGAAAGGCCGGCAATTTGGCCTGATCGTCGGCGGCCCAGGTCTCGGGCAGGATCGGCGTGTCGAGCGGCTGCGCCTGTCCGCCGAGCACGTTGGCGATCAGCAGCTCACGGTTGATGCCCAGCGCCAGCGCCTGTCGGAACTGTAGATTGTCGAGCGGCGGCTGGCGCAGATTAAAAGCCAGCAGCGTGTAGTCGCCCAGGGGAGCCGAGATTCGTTTGGTTCGGCTTGGCAGCTCGGGCGCGCGGCGTCCTGCGGTAGCTAGCGTAGCCACAGCCTGAACCTCGCGTCGTCGTAGGGCCAGCACGGCTGCGTCGGCAGTCGGGTAGAAGCGCAGCAGCAGATGATCCAGCGATCCGGTCTCGGGATGATTCGCGAACGGCTCAAGCAGCGCCTGGCCATTGTCGAGCGCCTGCAACTTCCAGCGACCCGTACCGACCGGACGGCGGCTGAAAGGAGCGGCAGCCCACTGCTCCGGCCTCAGCGTGCGAAACAGATGCACGGGCAGGATCGGCAGGCGGGCGAGGCTGGGAAACGGCGCGAAGGGCGTGCTGATCTCGAAGCGGATTGTGTGGTCGTCGATCTTCTGCACCAGCACATTACGCCACAGCGCAGCCAGTGACGGATCGCCGGGGAAGTTTGCGTTTTGGACGCCGCGCACCGTGTACAGCACATCGTCGGCGGTGACGGGCGCGCCATCGTGCCAGGTGCGATCGCGGCGCAGCGTGAAGGTGAAAACCTGATTATTCTCGCCGACAGTCCAGCGCTCGGCTAGCGCCGGCTGCGCCTGACCATACTCATCGATGCGCGTCAGGCCCTCGAAGAGCAGCGCGGCAATATCGCGCTCAGCCTGAGATGTATCGGAGTTCTGGGCGAGAGGATTCAGCTGCTGGGGAGCGCCGACCACGCCCTCGACAAAGACACGACCTCCTAGCGGCCGAGTTGTCGCGGCGGAAGAAAGCGCGAACGAGCCGAGCAGACCAAAGACGATCAGTGCGGTGAGAACGGCGATCAGGATTTGCCAGCGGATGCGACGGACCATGCGTTAGCAACACAACACGCCGACCAGACCGTGAACCTTGCTCACGAACGATCGGCGCGCTGGGCAGTTAGATACCAAACTTAGGCAGCAAGTTGTTGATCAGCGACAGAACACAGAACAAGATGCCGATCGCGATCGTCGCCTGAAGGATCGTCCGCTCGACGCCACGGCGTGTGCGGTAGGTCGTCGCGGCCTCACGATTGAAGAAGGCGCTGGCGGAGTTGCCTTTGGCCTGTAGCAGCACCAGCACGATCAGCGTGATCGCGAGAACAACTTGGGCAAGGTCAATAAATGTTCGTAACATGAATTAAATAGCTCCAAGGAAGTAGTTGCGCGACATTATACCATGCAAGCGGGACGATGGCGCGCAACCCAGAACAAAACGCCCTTACGAAAGCTGCGGCCCTTCCTGAACTAGATCGGGCGCGTCCTTCTCGAAGCGCTTGAAGTTGGCGATGAAGCGCTCAGCCAGCACGCGCGCCAGCCGATCGTACTCTTCCTGGTCCTGCCACGAATCCCGTGGTCGCATCAGCGCCTCGGGCACGCCCTCGATCCGCACCGGCACATGCAGATTGAAGCGCGGATCGGTATAGATCTCGGCCTGCTCAAGCTGGCCCTCGATCGCGGCGCGAATCATAGCGCGGGTATGCGCGATGCTGATGCGCTTGCCGACGCCGAACGGTCCGCCGGTCCAGCCGGTATTGAGCAGATAAACCCGCGCGTTGTGCTGGTTCAGCTTGTCACGCAGCATACGGGCGTAGGTCGTCGCGGGCAGCGGCAGGAACGGCGCGCCAAAGCAAGCTTCGAAGGTCGCCTGTGGATCGGTAACGCCGACCTCGGTTCCAGCCAGCTTGGCGGTGTAGCCGCTTAGAAAATGGTACATCGCCTGCTCAGGTGTGAGCCGCGCGATCGGCGGCAGCACGCCGAAGGCATCGGCGGTGAGGAAGAAAAGCACGCTGGCATGGCCGCCGCGCTTGGCCTCGACGATATTGTCGATAAACTCCAGCGGATAGGCAACCCGCGTATTCTCGGTGTAGCGCTCGCTGTCGTAGTCGGGCACGTGCGTGACGGGATCGATCACCACGTTCTCGATCACCGAGCCGAAGCGGATCGCATTGTAGATCTGCGGCTCGCTCTCCCTGGACAGCCGAATACACTTGGCGTAGCAGCCGCCCTCGAAGTTGAAAACGCCGTTCTCATTCCAGCCGTGCTCGTCGTCGCCGATCAGCCGCCGCTCGGGATCGGACGAGAGCGAGGTTTTGCCGGTGCCCGACAGGCCGAAGAAGAGCGCCACGTCGCCGCGCTTGCCCTCGTTGGCCGAGCAGTGCATCGGCAGGATTCCGCGCTGGGGCAGCAAAAAGTTGAGCACCGTGAAGATCGACTTCTTGATCTCGCCGGCATAGCGCGAGCCGCAGATCAGCACCTCTTTGCGCTCGAAATCGATCATCGCGGCCATGTCGGAGTTGACGCCGTCGCGCTGCGGATCGGGGTGGAAATCCGGGGCCGAGATCACCGTCCACTCAGGCACGAAGTGCGCCTCTTCCTCGTCGCTCAGGCGAATAAAGAGCTGCTTGGCGAACAGATTGTGCCAGGCGTACTCGGTGATCACGCGGACCGGCAGCGTCGTGCGCGGATCGGCGCCGGCGCGCGCATCGAGCACGAACACATCGCGATCCGCGAAATACTCCATCATGCGTGCCCGCAGCGCGTCGAAGCGCTCCTGCGAGATTGGCTGGTTGATCGTGCCCCAATCGACCGTGCTCTCGGTCGCGGCGTTACGCACGACAAATTTATCTTTGGGCGAGCGGCCTGTGCGCTTGCCGGTAGTGGCTACGAGCGCGCCGTTGCTGGCGAGCTGCGACTCGCCCCGTTTGATCGACTCTTCAACCAGCAGTGGCGCGGATAGGTTCCAATATACCTGACCAACATTGGTCAACCCGAGATCTTCCAGGGCCTGCTGTGTCTCCGTTGTCGCAGTCTGAGCCATTGGATGCCTCCTCAACCAAGTATTACGATTGTTCATTCTATCACGAGTAAATCGTGTGTCCTTAGCCATTCGTCGGGTCTGATTCCCGAAAATGGCTAGCAAGCTATGCGCCATCTTTGGGACGAGGCATAGCTTTTGGAGAGAACAAAGATGGAACAAAGAACAGCACGTGAGCACGAGTCTGTGCTTGTTCTTTGTTCTTTGTGCGCCGGGGTACCCTCTGGGTCTGGCACCTGGTTCTTCCTCGGCGGGAGTTACGCTAGAGTTCAGTATCGCCGGACAGGCTGTCGCGCAGAATGTGGAGATTTTCAAGCGCAAGACCCGTGCCAATTGCAACGCAGTTGGCGGGCTGATCGGCGACGTAGCAGGGAACGCCGGTAACTTCGGTGAGCAGCTCGTTGATGCGACGGAGCATCGAGCCGCCGCCGGTCATAACCATACCTTTGTCGATAATATCCGAGGCCAGCTCGGGCGGCGTTTCGACCAGCACCGCGCGCACGGCGTTGATAATCGCTTCGAGCGGCTCCTGGATCGCCTCGGTGATCTCGGTGGAGCTGACCTGAATCGTTTTGGGCAGGCCGGCCACCTGATCGCGACCGCGCACCTGCATCAGCAGCGGCGGATCGAGCGAGAGCGCCGAGCCGACCTCGACCTTGACGCTTTCGGCTGTGCGCTCGCCGATGACCACATTATACTTACGTTTAATGTACGAGGCGATCGCTTCGTCAAACTTGATGCCGCCGACGCGCACCGAGGTGCTGACCACGATGTCGTTGAGCGAGATTACCGCGACCTCGGTGGTACCGCCGCCGATGTCGATCACCAGGTTGCCTGAGGCTTTGGCGGTGGGAATATTCGCGCCGATCGCGGCGGCCAGCGGCTCGCGGATCAGATACGTATGCTTGGGATGGGCGCCAGCCTGGATCGCCGCGTGATGGACCGCGCGCATCTCGACCGAGGTCACGCCGGCCGGAATACAGATCATCACCGCCGGCCGCGAGAATGCGCCCTGATTGGCCTTGCGGATGAAGTGGCGCAGCATCGCCTCGGTGACGATATAGTCCGCGATCACGCCGTTGCGCATCGGCCGAACCACCTCGATGCTCTCGGGCTCGCGCCCCAGCATCTCCAGCGCATCCACGCCCACAGCGCGAGGTCGTCCGGTTTTGGTGGACAGCGCGACCACGGACGGCTCGCTCAGAACAATACCTTTGCCTTTGACATAGACTAACACATTGGCCGTGCCAAGATCGATACCTATTTTGCGCGCCACCGTTGCTCCTCAATCAATGTATTTGAAGCAGCGATCAAGTCGATTGTTTGGCCGAGCGCCACGTTCCGGCTGATGCTGCTTGAAAACAAATAAACGCGCCTGACGCGGTTACGTCAAGCGCAGTTATTGTAGCATACTTCACTGGTAGCTTGCGATCGAACGCCGGAGCGTTTAATCCTCGCCGAGGACGCCGCCGGGACCGACGCGCCGGCCACCACGTTTGAGCCGCGCCACCGCCAGCCGAACCATCGCCCGGCGCAGCTGAGACTCCGCGATCAGCATCTCCTGGTCGGAGCGGCGCTCGCGCATCATCTCTTCGGCGCGGCGACGAGCGGCCTCGGCGCGGGCCTCGTCGATCTCATCGGCGCGCTCAGCGGTATCCGCCAGGATCGTCACCCGATCGGGCAGCACTTCCATAAAGCCGCCGGAGACCGCGAACGGAATCCGCTCGTTGTTTTTGATGATCGTCATCTCGCCGGGGATCAACGTCGTGAGCAGCGGCTCGTGACGGGAAAGAATACCCATCCGGCCTGAGATGCCCGGCACATTGACCTGATCGACATCCTCTGACATAACGACGCGCTCGGCGGTGACAATTTCGAGGCGAAAAGACATAGCTTCCTCTCTCAGCCCGCCCCCGACAATCGCGAGACCATCGGGGGCTGAGCCTTGTCAACTAGCTGCTGCGCGACTGCTCGTAGCGCTGAAGGACCTGCTCGATCGGCCCGGCGTAGAGGAACATCTGCTCCGGGATGTGATCAAGCTCGCCCGACAGGATCATATCGAAGCCGCGCACGGTGTCGGGAACCGTCACGTACTCGCCGGCACGACCGGTGAAGGCCTGGGCCACGGTGAAGGGCTGCGAGAAGAAGCGCTGGATCTTGCGGGCGCGAGCCACGGTCAGCTTGTCTTCGTCGGACAGTTCTTCCAGGCCCAGAATCGCGATGATGTCCTGCAAGTCGCGGTACTTCTGAAGCACCTGCTGGCACTGTCGCGCGACGCGGTAGTGATCCTCGCCCACGATGTTCGGGTCGAGAATACGCGAGGTCGAGGCCAGCGGGTCCACCGCCGGGAAAATGCCCTGCTCCGAGATCGAGCGCTCAAGCGCGATCGTCGAGTCGATGTGGGCGAACGTCGTCGCCGGCGCCGGGTCGGTGTAGTCGTCGGCGGGCACGTACACGGCCTGCACCGACGTGATCGAGCCGCGCTTGGTCGACGTAATGCGCTCTTGCAGCTCGCCCATCTCGGTGCCGAGTGTGGGCTGGTAACCCACCGCGCTGGGCAGACGGCCGAGCAGCGCCGACACTTCCGATCCCGCCTGCGTGAAGCGGAAGATGTTGTCGATGAACAGCAGCACGTCGAGGCCCTGATCGCGGAAGTATTCAGCGACCGTCAGTCCCGACAATGCTACGCGCAACCGCG
>DASWTQ010000334.1:0-10087 GCA_036402055.1 Herpetosiphonaceae bacterium | reverse complement strand
GCGTCGTACGGCCTGAGTCAGCGCCTGGGCACTGGCAACATGCGCGCCCGGCCGGCCCACGAGCGCGGCGCACAGCTCAAGATAGCGATCGCGCAGCCAGCCGCGATCCAGCGCCAGCGACTCGCCGCGCAGCCGCGGAATACCGGCGACAGCCTTGGTCTGTGCGTGCTGAGAATCGAGGAAAATCTGCGGAACCGGCGGCGTGTCGCGAAAAGCGACGCGCAGCAGGGCGGCGTGGGTCGCGGCCAGACCGGCCAGATCCGGACGCTGCTCGGCCAGCTGAGCCAGCAGACTCAGGGCCTGCTCGGCGTCGGGACGCAGCGGCTTGCGGCGATCGAGGAGCTTACTGATTGGATTGCGGGGCACGTTTCTTTCCTCTGCGCTGGCCCTCGCCTTCGCGAACGGCTTCGTCGATCAGCCAGGCGATAAACTGCGGCGATGTGCAGGCGGCCTCCCAGTCGTAGCGGACGTTGAGGCAGATCCCGCGCGTGGGGCCGAAGGGTGGCCCGATCTCGGCAATGATCCGATCCAGCGCGGCGTCGAGATCCTCGGGCTCGGGATCGAGCGCGATCAGCAGGTGCAGCACGCGACGCTTCAGCTCCATGCCCGCCAGATCGGCCTGCTGATCACGAGCGCGCTGGCGGGGCAGCAGATCGCCGCCCGCCAGCAGCAGATGCGCCAGATCGGCGGGACGCAGCGGGGCCTCAGGCTGCGGTGCTCCACTCATGGCGCCGACTCCGCCGGAAAGACTTTCGAGCGCGGCTTGAAGCCGGCGGTATGGTTGCCGACATCCGCGCCGGCACCGCCGCCCCGCGCACGGCCATCTTCGGGACCGCAGCCGACCAGCATCGCCAGCAGCAGCAGCAGCAGCACAACTCGCCGCGTGATCGGATGAACAAGCTGTCGCACGCGCGCCTCCTATCGTCCCGCGATCATTATGTCCTGGCCGGCCATCAAAATGCTGTAGCGCAGGATAAATCCGCCGATCAGCACCAGCGCCGCCGGGATCACGATATTGTGTCCGGCGCGCATCCGGGGCAGGAAGCGCAGCACCAGCGGCAGGATCAGACCAAACAGCCCCGTGCCGATCAGGAGCAGCAACCCGAACGGACTTCCGATCAGCGGCAGCGCCAGCGTTCCCAGCGAGATCAGAAACGCCGCCAGCATCACCAGCTCCAGCCCGATCGCCAGCGAGTCGGCGGTCTCCAGGCGCTCCAGCGAGTCGCGAGCGGTCGAGCGCCGGCGCAGCAGGATCATCGTGGCGATGCCTGTTGATGCAGCCGAGGCCAGGAAGAGCGCGCCGATCAGGTTACTGTCGCTCCAGAAAGGCTGATTGGTCGCGGTCAGCAGCGCACCGGTGTACGAGGCGATAAAAAAGCCCACCGCCGCCGCCGCCAGCTCGAAGAGCAGGCCGATCGGGCCGCGATGCAGCAGCCGCGCCAGATCGCTGAAGCGCCCCAGCCCAAAGCGCCGATCTTCGGCCAGCACGCCCAAAAACGACAGAAACGAGAGGCCGCCGAAGATAAAGAGCGCCCACGAGCCGACCGACATCGGCGACCAGTACTTGAACATCGGCCAGAAGGTCTCGGACTGGATCAGCATGTGCCAGAAGCGCTCGGGCCGTCCCAGATCCAGGATCAGCAGCAGGCCGCAGATTGCCACCAGCGGAAACGCGATGTAGTAGGCAACTTTGGCCAGCTCGCGATCTTCCTCGCTGCCGATCAGCTCGATCAGCGCGGCCATGAAGTACGCTCCGGCGGCGATCCCGCCCAGGTAGAAGTAGAAGACCAGCCACCACTCCCAATGCGGCGAGGCAACGATTCGCCCAAGCTCCATCAGCGCACCTCCTCGCGACGTTCGGCGGCAAAGCGATCCATGCGCCGTTTGCGGAAGCTGACCAGGCCGATCACGGCCATTGCCAGCGCACTGCCTATGCTCCACAGCGACGACGGCAGCACGCTGCGGCTCGGCAGCTTAGGATTCGACGGCAGGCCATAGACTTCGGGCTCGTCCATCAGCAGATAAAACGCGTTCAACCCGCCGAGGATCGTCTCGTCGGCGCCGTAGAGCCGCGCCTGCGTAAAGCCCTCGCCTTGCAGCTGGGTCAGCCGAGTCTGGGCACGCTGCCGCAGCTCTTCGATCGGCCCAAACTGGATCGAGGCGGTCGGGCAGGCTTGCGCGCAGGCCGGCGTCAGGCCGTTCTGCATGCGATCGTAGCAGAGCGTGCACTTCTTGGCGACGCCCTTGCCCTCGTTTTCCTGGCCACCCATGTGGATCACGCCGAACGGACAGGCGGCCACACAGTCGCGGCAGCCGTTACAGACCTGCTGCTGGATGTAGACGCTGTCGAACTCGGTGCGCATGATCGCGCCCGTGGGGCAGACCTCAAGGCAAGGCGCGTTGACGCAGTGCTTGCACACATCCGACATCATCAGCCACTGCAAGTTGTCGCGGCTGGCGTCGGTGGGGTTGTAGCTGGCCTGGCCGTTCAGCTCCGACTTCTCGATAAACTTAACGTGTCGCCAGTTCACATCCGACAGCGAGCCGGTGTTGTCGTAGCTCATGCCGGTCAGCGGCCGGGTCGCGCCAGAGCTGCTGCCGTCAGCCGCCGGCTGCTCAGCCAGCTCGGCGTCGAGATCGTTCCACTGGTGGCAGGCAACCTGGCACGCCTTACAGCCGATGCAGACCGTGGTATCCGTATAAAAGCCCATTGGCTGGCTCATGGGTTTGCTCCTGCTTCAAGAACAAAGGAACAAAAAAACAAAGGAACAAAGGAGTATGAAATCTAAATTTTGTTCTTTTGTTCGCTTGTTCCCTTGTTCCTTCTTACACGTCCGCCGCCGCCTCGACGTTGCACACGAACACTTTGGCCTCGTGGATGTTGACGTTGGGATCGCCGACCATCGCGGCCAGGTTGTTGACCACGTCGCCCTGCGCGATGCCTTTGTAGCCCCAGTGCCAGGGCATGCCCACCTGATGCACGATCTTGCCGTTGATGTTGAACGGCCGCATGCGCTTGGTGACCAGCGCCTTGGCACGGATCGAGCCGCGCGGCGTGGAGACGGTGACAAACTGCGTGTTGCGAATGCCTTTCTCTTGAGCCAGCTCGGGACTCATCTCGATGAACAGCTCGGGCTGAAGCTCGGCCAGCCAGGGCACCCAGCGACTCATGCTGCCGCTCAGATGATGCTCGGTCAGACGGTAGGTCGAGAGCACATAGGGATAGTTCGGATCGCCGGGCTGGGCCAGCGCATTGCCCTCCACGTCGTAGCGCTTGTAGACCGGATTGTTCTGCTGCTTGTAGAGGCTATTCTCCACCGGCGACTCGGCGGGCTCGTAGTGCGTCGGCAGCGGCCCGTCAGTCAGGCCCGACGGCGCGAAGAGCCAGGCTTTGCCGTCGGCCTTCATGATGAACGGATCGGCGCCGCTGTGGAAGTCCAATCCCACGCCGTTGGGCTTGGCGGCGGTCGTCGGCGCTTTGGTCGTCGGGAAGTCGGGAATCTCGCCCTCGATGCCGACCCACTTGCCACGCGTGATATTGCCCTGCGCGTCCTGGGTTTCGCCGTTGGGGTCCCACCAGACAAAACCCTTGGACTGTCCGCTCGGATCGAACTCCTGGGCCAGACGCGCCTCTTTGGGCCAGGGATTACCGGCCGGATCGGCTGAGGCGCGGTTATACATCAGGTGGCGGTTGGCGGGCCAGGCGAAAGCCCACTTGGGCGAGACCCAACGGCCTTTTTCGCGCGCCGCCGCCCGGTTCAGACCATCGGGATTGTCGTTGTCAGGGGCGAAGATGCCGGAGTAGATCCAGCTGCCGCAGGCGGTCGTGCCGTCGTCTTTGAGATCGCCGAAGCCGCGCACGGGCTTGCCGGTATCGACGAAGTAACCGTTGACCTCCTTGACGATCCGTGTCGCCGAGGGCTCATCCTTGATCAGCCACTGCTCGTTCTCTTCCTCGTCGATGTAGTCCCAGGTCAGCGCCTTGATGCCGTCGTCGCGCGGATTGGTGCTGCTCTGGTACAGCTCCTTGAGCTTCAGACCGAGATGCACCGTAAACCAGATGTCGGAGCGACAATCATCGGGCGGATCGATCGCCTTCTCGTGCCACTGGACCAGCCGCTGCGTATTGGTGAACGAGCCGTCCATCTCGGGCACGGCGGCGGCAGGTAGGAAAAAGATCTCGGTCTGGATGTCGGCTGTACTCAGCTGCCCGCCTTTGACCTCGGGCGAGTCCTTCCAGAAGCTGGCGGTCTCGGTCTCGAACAGATCGCGCACAACCATCCATTTGAGCTTGGCGAGAGCTTTGCGCTGAAAGCCCGCGTTCTGCCCGCCGACGGCCGGATTCTGGCCCATCGCGAAGAAGCCTTCCATCTTGCCCTCGGCCATATGCACAAACATCGGCATATGCGAGTGATCGCCGACGATCTTGGGCTGCCAGCCGTAGCCGTAATCGTTGTCGGCGGTTGCGGCGTCGCCGTACCAGGCTTTGAGCAGCGAGACCATAAACTTGGGCATGTTCGACCAGTAGGCGGTCGGCGTGACCTCGGCCTCCAGATACGCGCCCAGGTTGTCGTGGGCTTTGAGCGCGCTGGGCGTGTTCAGGTAGCCCGGCAGCAGATTATAAAGCGTGGGAATATCGGTCGAGCCCTGGATCGTAGCGTGGCCGCGCAGAGCCAGGATGCCGCCGCCCGGCCGTCCGATGTTACCGAGCAGCGTTTGCAGGATCGTCGCCGCGCGAATGATCTGCACGCCGACGGTATGCTGCGTCCAGCCCACGGCGTAGACCACAGTTCCCGTCCGATCCGGCCCCGAGTTCTCGGTAATCGTCTCGGCCACGCGCAGAAACACATCCTGTGGACAGCCGGTCGCCTGCTCGACCATCTCGGGCGTGTAGCGGGCGTAATGGCGCTTCATGATCTGGAAAACGCAGTTCGGATCTTGCAGCGTCAGGTCTTGCCGTGGCCGCCCACCGACCAGCCGCCCCACGCGCGCCGAAAACGACGACGCCTCCGCGACCTCAGGCTGCGGCTGGTTCTGGCCCTCTGGCGCGTCGGTCTGATACTTCCAGCTTGTGGGATCGTAGCGCCGCCCCTGGGCATCCTCAGCCAGCCCGGAGAAGACGCCGTCGAGATCTTCGGTATCCTGGTAGGCCGTGTCGATCAGCGTCGGCGCGTTGGTGTAGTTGACGACGTAATCGCGGAAGTATTTGTCGTTGCTCAGGATATAGTTGATCAGCCCGCCCAGGAAGACGATGTCGGAGCCGGCGCGGATCGGCGCGTGGATGTTGGCCATCGCCGAGGTACGCGTAAAGCGCGGATCGATATGGATGATTTTCGCGCCCCTGGCCTTGCCTTTCATGGCCCAGCGGAAGCCCACCGGGTGGCACTCGGCAAAGTTGGAGCCCATGATCATGATGAAATCTGAGTTTTGCAGATCCTGCTGAAACGTCGTAGCGCCGCCACGACCGTAGCTTGATCCCAGACCTGGGACCGTGCTAGAGTGTCATATACGGGCCTGATTTTCAAGAAACACGACGCCCAGCGCGCGCATCAGCTTGAGCTGCACATAGTTCCACTCGTTGTCCATCGTCGCGCCGCCCAGCGAGCCGATCGCCAGCGTGTGGTTGACCTGCTTCTGCACCGGGTTGCCGTCTTTGTCCCTGGTCTGGTAGGTCTCGGCAAACGTGCGATCGCGGGTCTCCTTCACCAGCTGCGCGATGCGATCCATGGCCCAGTCGAGCGGCTTTTCTTCCCACTCGGTCGCGCCTGGCGCGCGGTACTTGACCTTGGTCGAGCGCAGCGGGTTGACCGCCAGCTGGAGCGAGGCCGCGCCCTTGGGACACAGGTTGCCCTCCGAGATCGGGGAGTCGGGATTACCCTCGATGTTGATGATCCGGTCGCGTCCGGTCGCCTCATCTTTTTTCACGCTGATCAACGTGCCGCAGCCGACCGCGCAGTACGGGCAAATGCTCGGCACATCGCGGGCTCCGGCGATCTTGAGCCGCTGGGCGTGAACTTTGGCCGCCGCCAAATCCGCGCCAAACGCCATGACGCCGCCGAGCGCGAATCCTCCCGCTGCCGCGCCGCGCAAAACATCGCGGCGGCTAATGGGCTTACTCAGAGGGTCCATAGGGTGTGTCCCTTTCTGTTCCTGGACGATTCAGGCTGCCGGTGAAATCAGGACAAAGAAATGCAGGGGTGCAATGCCGCAATAAACGTGCCGAGGATGTAACGTGATCTTACATCTACCAGAACAGTTACGTCAACTGAGTTTTGGGCGCATCGTGAGCTACCGTCGCGCATATTTGTATCGTACAATAGCCATGCAAGCGGCTGTTGAGATCGAATTTAAGCGTCTTGATGCTGCAAGATCACGGATTGGGGAATAATTGGGCGAGTGAACATGCCATGAGTACGATTCAGATCTTCACGATCGGCTTTACCAAAAAATCGGCCGAGCGATTTTTCACCGAGCTTCAGCGCGCCGGTGTCAAGCGCCTGATCGACGTGCGGCTCAACAACAGCTCGCAGCTGGCGGGCTTCGCCAAAAAGGACGATCTGGCCTACTTCCTCAACGCGATCTGCGGCATTGAGTACGTGCATCTGCCGGAGCTGGCGCCGACCGCCGAGCTGCTCGACGCGTTCAAGAAGCGCAAAGGCGACTGGAACATTTACCAGCACGCCTTTCTGGATCTCATGGCGGAGCGGCGAGTCGAAGACACAATTCCGCAAGAATTGATGGATCGGGCGTGCTTGCTGTGCAGCGAAGACCAGCCCGAGCACTGCCATCGGCGGCTGGTTGCCGAATATCTCCAGCGCAAGTGGGGCAACATCGCGATCCAGCATCTCGGATAAACAGTACTAGCGATTCGCTTCATCCGTCAGCTAGCCCGCGCCGCCGCGATCACGCTTTCTTGAGGCTGGCAGTCGGCATACGAGGCCAGCGCCAGATCCGTGGGGATGCACACGCGAACCTCGGTGCCCTCGCCGGGCGCGCTGTCGATCTGCAACGTGCCGCCGACCAGATTCGCCCGCTCCTGCATGCCGAAGATGCCCACGCCCTGGCCGTGCGCCGTCGGGCCGAGTGTATCGCGATCAAAGCCGCGCCCATCGTCCTCAATGCGCGCCGTCACCTGATCCGGCCGGCTCAGATCAAGGTCGATCTCGACGTAGGAAGCGCCCGCATACTTCAGAATATTGGTGATCGCCTCCTGAAGAATGCGGTAGAGCGCGGTCTCGACGGGCGGCGGCAGCCGGCGACCCTCGCCGCGAATCTGGAGATCGACGCGCACGCCGTCAGCTTCCAGGCGATGCTGCGCCTGCCAGCGCAGCGCTGCCGCCAGGCCAAGATCGTCAAGCAGCGAGGGGCGCAGATCCGCGATGATCGTGCGGACGCCGCCCAGCGTGCGATCGACGACCTCGCGCACGCGGCTCAGGCCATTTTGCAGCGAGGGTGTCATATGCTCGGCCTCGGTGCTGAGCACGGTATCGATATAGATGCCGAGCGTGGCCAACGATTGAGCCGTCTCGTCGTGCAGCTCACGCGCGATCCGCCGCCGCTCTTCTTCCTGCGCCGAAAGCACCTGCTGCGTGAGCTGCTCAGTCAAGCGTTGCGAGTGCTCAAGCGCCAGCGTGTCCTCCTCAAGCCGATCGAGCATCGTGTTGAAGGTATGCGCCAGCCGCGCCAGATTGGGCTCGCCCGCTGTTTCCTCAGCGCGAATACGCAGATCGCCTTCCGCCACCAGCTCGGAGACCGTTTGCAGCACCAGCAGCGGACGCAGGGCCAGCCGCAGCAGCACATAGTTCGCAGCGATACTCAGCAGCAACCCCAGGCTGGCGAAGCTCACCGTCAGCGCGATACTCGACTGCTGCGCTAGCGTGCGGGTGATCGTCGTGCCCGCAGCCGCGCCAATAAACACGATCGCGCTGTTCACAGCAAGAATCTGATAAAGCAGCGGCCATTTTCGCATCGTATGTTCCTCTAGCTAGAGAATCATTCTCAAAGGTAAGTGTAGCATCTCCCTGCTTTACAGGAAACCAAAGGAACAAAAGAACAAGAGAACAAAAAGTAGCCTTTGCTCCTTTGTTTAGCCCTTGGTTCTTGGTTCTTGGTTCTTGGTTCTTCGCTCTCGCGCCACCGCCACGGGAAACCGCACCACCGCCGTCCAGATCCGCTTCCAGCGCCACGGCTGGCGAAGCAGGCGGAAGAGCCACTCCAGGCCGAGCCGCCGCAGCCAGCCAGGAGCGCGGACCACGCGGCCCGAGATGTAGTCGAGCGCGCCGCCGACGCCGATCGCGACGGGAATCTTGAGCAGCGGCTGGTTGCGGGCGATCCACAGATCCTGCGCCGGCGAGCCATACGCCACCAGCAAAATATCGGGCCGGGCGGCGTGCAACCGCGCGTGAATCTCGGGCTCATCGGCAGGCTGCGGCGATCCCGCGAAGCAGCCCGCGATCGTCACGCCGGGAAAGCGCTGCTCCAGAACAGCCGCCGCCGCCTCGGCCACACCCGGCGCCGCGCCGAGCAGATACAATCGCGTGCCGGTCGCAGCGCTCAGCGACGCCAGCCGCTCGCACAGCTCGATCCCGGGCACGCGAGACCGCAATGTCTGGCCGGTCCAGCGCGCCGCAAAATTCAGCCCAACGCCATCAGGAACGGCGAGATCGGCGCGTTGCAGCGTATGGAGAAACTCTCGGTTCTGCTGCGCGGCCATCACAAACTCGGGATTAACCGTGACGACATGATGCGTGCCGCCGTCGCGCACAAAGGCGGCGATCTGCGCGACCGCCTGATCCATCGAGACATCGTCGACACGCACGCCGAGCAGCGTGGCAGAAGAATAGCTTTGCATGGCCCAACTATACCGCATCTTCCGGCGGCTTAAAACACACAACGGGTCCCTGAAGGACCCGTCGCATGGATTCTGGGCCTAGCTGCCCGAACGCGATTAAGGAACGGTCACCGGAATCGGCACGGTCTGTGTAGTCCCGCCCTCAAAGGTCAGATCAAGATTTATTGTGTAGTCGCCCGAGGCCGGGAAATACTTCTGGTAGTCCGCCGACTCGATCGTGAGCTTGCCGGTCGAGTTCTCTTCGATCACCTGGCCCTTGACGCTCTCGGCTCCAGCAGGCACCTCGGCAACCGTCCACTTGTAGTTGGTCACGCCGGCGATCTGTTGGGTCGTATCCAGCACCAGCGGCTGATCCGCCTGGAGCCGCAGATCCGACGGTACCAGTGCGCCCGCCTGCTCCAGGAGCGCCTGGGTGGTCGGATCGTTGAGCGCCGCCTCCGCAGTGGCCAGCGCCGCCTGGGTGGTCGGATCGTTGAGGGCCGCAGCAGCAGTCGCCTCCGCGCCCGGCGGTAACGACGGCAAAGCCCCGCCGACCGTCGTAGCCGCCTCGTTCGCGGCTTGGTCTACATCGGCAGGGCCGCAGGCTGCAAGCGCAACCAGCATCAAGACAGCAACCGACTTCAGAAACTTCATATAGTCCTCTCCTTGCTACTCTGCAAAAGCTAGAGTTGAGTGTGCAAGAAGTGGACCAGAACGCTTAGCGCGAGTGGAAAAATGCCAGGTCTTTGCGATAGGGCGCGTACAGCTCAAGGTCGCGCAGCAGCACCTGCACCTCGTTACGGAGCAACGGATGCTCGTACGTTCGGCGCAGCTCGTTCAGCTCCGCGCGCCGCTCTGCGCAGGTAGCGCAGCTGTAGCGTTTGTCGCGGAGTGTCAGGATTCCGTCCTCGACCAATTCTTTAAGTGCCGCCTCGACACTCCAGCTATCACGGCAGACACGAGCAGCAATCTCGCCGCTCGTCGCGTTGAGCGAGCTGTGATCCAGGAAAGTCAGCACAATAGCCAGTTTGCAGGATGTGTTAACTGCGCGTTCAAGGAGTTGGGTAACCTGGGGGGCCAGCATAGAAGGCCTCCTTCTTCTCTGATCCTCATCGACCAGTCTAGACAGTAACTTGCGTGCTGGATGGCGACGGCGTGGGCGCTGGGGGCATTGGGGGGAGCAAGTGATATACTGTGACTGGGCATAGTATAGCATGACTAACCTCGCTTTGGAAGGGAATTTGTGCAACAATTTTC
>DASWTQ010000333.1:0-6387 GCA_036402055.1 Herpetosiphonaceae bacterium | reverse complement strand
GCTGGCAACGCTGCATCACATCATCGCCGACGGCTGGTCAAGCGACGTGCTGGTGCGCGAGCTGATCACGCTGTACACAGCCTATGTCGCCGGAGCCGCGCCCACACTGGCCCGATTGCCGATCCAGTACGCCGACTACGCGACCTGGCAGCGCCGCTGGTTTCAAGGCCCGATCCGCGATCAGCAGCTGGCCTACTGGAAGCAGCAGCTAGGCGGCTGCTCGACCACACTGGATCTGCCGACCGATCGGCCACGTCCGGCGCAGCAAACATTCAATGGCGCGGCGCTGACTGTGGACTTGCCGCGATCGCTGGTGGAGCGGCTGCGCGTGCTGGGCGACGGCGAGAGCGCGACATTGTTTATGACGCTGCTGGCGACCTGGCAAACGCTGCTGTATCGCTACACCTACCAGACCGATATTCTGGTGGGCACGCCGATCGCGGGACGGCGGCAGACCGAGACCGAAGGACTGATCGGGTTTTTTGTCAACACGCTGGTGCTGCGCGCGGATCTGTCGGGCAACCCGAGCTTTCGCGAGCTGCTGCGCCGCGTGCGCGAGATGGCGGTCGGCGCCTACGCCCACCAGGATGTACCGTTCGAGGCGCTGGTCGAAGAGCTGCGGGTGGAGCGCGATCCCGGCCACGCGCCGCTGGTCCAGACGATGTTCGCGCTCCAGAACACGCCCAAATCGAGCTTTGAGCTGCCGGGCATCACGCTCGCGCCGCTTCAGATCGACGAGACGGCTTCGATCTTCGACCTGACGCTGAGTCTTTCAGAGCACGAGCACGGCATTCATGGCGTGCTCGGCTACAACTCCGATCTCTTCGATCGGGAAACGATCGTGCGGCTGAGCGAGCACTGGCGCCAGCTGCTGCACAGCGTCGTCGCCGATCCCGAGCGCCGGGTCGATGCGCTCCTGCTGGCCTCGGATGCTGAGCGCCGCCAGCAGCTGGCCTGGAACGCGACGGACGCGCCATTTCCCGAGGTCTGCGTCCAGGATCTGTTTGCCGCGCAGGCCGCTCGTACGCCGGACGCGATCGCCGTGACGGGACCAGGCGCCACCCTCACCTACGCCCAGCTCGATCACCAGGCCACGCATCTGGCCCATCTGCTGCAAGCCCAGGGCGTGCGGCCCGAGATCTCCGTCGCGCTGCTGATGGATCGCGAGCCGCTCGACATCGTGGCGATCCTGGCGGTCTTCAAAGCCGGCGGCGCTGTCGTGCTGATCGATCCGGGCACGCCATCCCAGCGCCAGGCCGCGATCTTCGCCGAGACCGGCGCGCGACTGGTGCTGACGCAGCGGGCGCACATGCAGCGTCTGCCGGCGGACGCTCCGCCCACGCTGCGCCTCGACACCTGGACGCCGCCCGCCACGCCGCCCGAGCCACTGCCGAGCAGCGCCACGCCCGATCATCTGGCCTATGTGATCTACACGTCGGGCTCGACCGGCACGCCCAAAGGCGCGCTGCTGCCGCATCGTGGGCTGACGAGCCTGGTGCTCGCGCTGATCCCGCGCTATGGCCTTGACGCACGCAGCCGCGTGCTTCAGTGGTCGGCGCTCAGCTTCGACGCCGCGATCGCCGACATCTGGCCGGCGCTGCTGGCGGGCGCGACGATCGTCCAGTCCGATCAAGACTCGCTGCTCACCGGCCCGACGCTGCTTCAGCTGCTGGAGCAGGCCGCGATCAGCCATGTATTTCTGGTGCCGACCGCGCTGGCGGCCCTGCCACAGGCCGAGCTTCCGGCGCTGCGCACGCTGGTCGTCGGCGGAGAATCCAGCCCGCTCAGCCTGATCCGCCGCTGGGAGACCGAGCGCCGCCGCGTGATCAACATCTACGGCCCGACCGAGACCACGGTCTGCGTGACGGTCACCGACAAGCCGATCCACGCCGGACGCGTGCGCCTGGGACCGCCCTTGCCGAACACGCAGGTGTTCGTGCTGGATGCGGCCATGCAGCCCGTGCCGGCAGGCGTGATCGGCGAGATCTATATCGGCGGGGTGGGCGTGGCGCGCGGCTATGTCGGCCGGCCGGATCTGACGGCCGCTCAGTTCGTGCCCGATCCGCTCAGCACAATTGCTGGTGCTCGGCTCTACCGCACCGGCGATCTCGGGCGCTGGTGGAGCGATGGGCAGCTCGAATTCATCGGTCGCCGCGACGAGCAGGTCAAGCTGCGCGGCTTTCGCATCGAGCTGGGCGAGATCGAATCGGCGCTGCGGCTGCATCCCGCGATTCGCGAGGCGGCGGTGGTACTGCAAGCAGCGGCCGGCAGCGATCCGCAGCTGGTGGCGTATATTGTTGAAGAACAAAGGAACAAAGCGGGTGCCCTCTGGGCGAAGGAACAAGAGAACCAAGAACCGAGAACCAAGAACCAAGAAACAAATCTTTCCCCCTCGCCTGTGGCAACCGAGGCTGAAGCCAGCCGAGGTTCGGGGCAGGGGGAAGGCCAAAGGCGGGTGCCCTCTGGGCGCGGTGAGGGCCTGGATTCTACGTCCCTGCGCGCCTTTCTCCGCGAGCACCTGCCCGACTACATGATCCCGGCCGCGTTTGTGCCGCTTGACGCGCTGCCGCGAACCACCAGCGGCAAGCTCGATCGCAAGGCACTGCCGGTGCCGGACCCGGCTCTCGCCATCGCGCCGGTCGCGGCGGTCTTGCCGCGCGATACCGTGGAGCTGGATCTGCTGCGCATCTGGGAGGAGCTGCTCACCACGCGGCCGATCGGCGTCACCGACAGCTTCTTCGAGATCGGCGGGCACTCGTTGCTGGCGGTTCGTCTGATCGCGCAGATTCAGCAGCGCTTTGGGCGCACGCTGACGATCACCACGCTGTTTCAGTCGCCGACGATCGAGCAGCAGGCGGCGCTCCTGCGCAAGGCCGGCGCCGAGCAAGCCTGGTCGCCGATCATCGCGCTGCGCCAGGGCTCGCAGCGACCGTTTTTCTGCGTCCATCCGATCGGCGGACACGGCCTGTGCTACCTTGGCCTGGCGCGGCAGCTCGATCGACCGATGTACGCGCTTCAGGCGCGCGGCCTGGAGGACGGCCTGGCACCGCACGCCACGATCGAGGAGATGGCGGCGGCCTATCTCGCGGCGCTGCGCTCGATCCAGCCACGCGGCCCATACCTGCTCGGCGGCTGGTCGTTTGGCGGGATCGTGGCCTTCGAGATCGCGCAGCAACTCCAGCGGCAGGGCGAGACCGTGGCGCTGCTGGCGCTGCTCGACAGCTATCTCCCGCTGCTCGACGAGCCGGTGCTCGACCACACAAGCGAGATGATCGGCCTGGCCTCCGATCTGAGCCGCGTCTTCGGCAAAGAGCTGGTCATCGCCTACGCGGATCTGCGCGATCTCACGCCGGAGCAGCAGCTGAGCTACGTGCTGGACCAGTCGCGGCAGCAGGGCGTCGTTCCGCCCACGGTTGGCCTGGCGCACATTCGGCGCTATCTCGACGTGTTTCGAGCCAATCTGCGCGCGGCCCAGCGCTACGTTCCGCAGCCCTACTCCGGCCCGATCATGCTCTTCCAGTCGGAGGCGTCGATCGCCGAGCTGGGCGACAGCGCGACCGAGTGGCAGCGGCTGGCGGCCGGCGGCATCGACGTGCAGCGCGTGCCCGGCGACCATTACAGCATAATCATCTCCGAGCCCGAGGTCGTCGCCGAGCGGCTGCGCGCGCTCCTGGCAGCGCAAGCCGGCTAAGCGCCATCGATCGAACACTTCCGCAGATGAGGAACATTTCTGCATGAAACGAGCATTACGCATACTCCGCTGGATCATGCTGCTGCTGGTGATCGTGATCCTGGCAGCCGGCGTCGGCGGCTACGGCTACACCCGGCGCTCGCTGCCGGCGTATGACGGCACCACGACTGTCGTGGGCATCAGCGCGCCGGTCGAGATTCGCCGGGATCGTGACGCGGTGCCGCACATCTACGCACAGAACCAGCCCGACGCATTCTTCGGCCTCGGCTATGTCCACGCGCAGGATCGGCTGTGGCAGATGGAGTTTCAGCGCCGCGTCGGCCAGGGGCGGCTCTCGGAAGTGCTGGGCGCGCCAACGATTCGCGCCGACCGGCTGATGCGCACGCTGGGCGTGTACCGCGCGGCGCAGCGCTCCTGGGAAGCGCAGCAGGCCGAGACCAAAGCGATCGTGACCGCCTATGCCGCCGGGATCAACGCCTTTATCGCCGGCCACAGCGGCAGCCGCCTGCCGCCCGAGTTCACGATCTTCGGCATCGCGCCGGAGCCGTGGACAGGGCCGGATGTGCTGGTCTGGGCCAAAATGCTGGCCTGGGATCTGGGCGGCGTCGGCGCCGACGACGAGCTATTTCGCACCAGCGTCGTGGAAGCTGTAGGCGTGGAGCGCGCGCAGGAGCTGATCCCTGAGTACGCCGAGGACGGGCTCAGCATCGTCGCGTCGGGCGCGGGCGGGCCGACGAGCCAGGCGCGGCGCTGGCTGGACGGCTACACATCCGGCGACGAGCGCGCGGCGATCGATCACCGAACCTATGAGTCGATCCTGGACCTGGAGGCGGAGCTGCGGCCCTGGCTGCGATCGATCGGCCGGAGCCAGCCCGCTATCGGATCGAATAACTGGGTCGTCGCCGGAGGGAGGAGCACCACCGGCGCGCCGCTGCTGGCCAACGATCCGCATCTCCAGAGCAGCACGCCCGCGACCTGGTATCTGGCGCATCTTTCGGCCGGCGATCTCGACGTGATCGGCGCGACCCTGCCGGGATTGCCCGCCGTCGTGATCGGGCGCAACCGCGCGATCGCCTGGGGCGTGACGAACACCAATCCCGATGTGGCCGACTTCTTCCGCGAGCGCCTCGACGCCGACGGCAAAATGGCCGAGTTCCAGGGACAGATGGAGCCGCTGGAGGTTTACACCGAGACGCTGCGCGTCAAAGGCCAGGCGGATCTGGTGGAGACCGTGCGCGTGTCGCGCCACGGCCCGCTGATGTCGGACGCGATCAACGCCAACGCCGTGGGCACCGCCGCCGCATCGCTGCCGCCGCTTGAGCCGCTGGCGCTTCAGTGGACCGGCCTCGATCCGGCGGATACGACGCTTGAAGCGTTTCTGGGCATCAACCAGGCCCAAAACTGGGAGCAGTTCAAGGCCGCGCTGGGCAAATACATCGCGCCGGTGCAAAACTTCGTCTACGCGGATGTCGCGGGCAACATCGGCTACTACGCGCCCGGCCGCATGCCGATCCGCGCCGGCGACAACACTTCGCTGCCGGCCGAGGGCTGGTCGGGGAGCAACGAGTGGACCGGCTACGTGCCCTTCGCGGAGCTGCCGCAGCTTTACAATCCGCCGGAGCAATTCATCGTCACCGCCAACAACCGGCCGGCGGACAGCGCCTACCCGTATTTCCTGGGCCGCAACTGGTACCGGCCGTATCGCGCTCAGCGCATCACGGATCTGCTGCAAGCTAAGGACAAGCTCAGCCCCGACGATTTCGCGGCGATCCAGGCGGATACTGTCTCGCCACTGGCCCGGCAGCTTGTGCCGCAGCTGCTGCCGCTGGTCGCGCCGCAGACCGAGCAGGAGCGCCAGGCGATCGCCGCGCTTCAGGCGTGGGACGGCGACACTCGTGGCGATAGCGTGGCCGCCGCGATCTTTGCGGCCTGGTTTCGGCGGCTACCCACAGCGCTCGTGGCCGATGAGCTGGGCGATCGGACGGCAGGGCGCTACCAGACGCATATCGAAGGCTACGTCGGCGAGTTTGTGGCGCGGACGCTGGCAGATCGGGAAAATCCCTGGTGCGACAATGTCACGACCGAGAGCGCCGAAAACTGCGCCGATATTGCGGGCGAGACGTTTCGCGCGGCGCTGACCGAGCTGCAAGCCGCGCTGGGCGACGATCTCAACAGCTGGCGCTGGGATCGACTGCATCGGGCGGTGTTTCCGCACCAGACCTTTGGCGGCGTGCCGGTCGTCGATCGCATCTTCAGCCGCTCGATCCCGAACGGCGGCGACTGGACCAGCGTCAACGTCGGGCCGTACGATCTCAGCGCGGCATTCGATCAAAGCTCAGTGCCGAGCTACCGCCAGATCATCGATCTTGGCAGCGCCGACGGCGGGCGCTTCATCCAGCCGCTGGGCCAGTCCGGCCACGTATTATCGCCACACTACGACGATTATCTGGCCGACTGGCAGGCCGTGCGCTACCGCCCCATGCGCTTCGATCGCGAGGCCGTTGTGAGCGATCAGCTTGGACTGCTAGAGCTAGTGCCCGAGGTTGAATAGTCCGGTGCCATCGCCAAGAGCGCGCCGTTTGCAAACGCAAGATAGAGATAGAGCATGACAACACCTAGCGAATTTCCCAAATCATCGCCGCCCGTCCCGGATGAGCAGAATCGAGCGGATCGCTGCATCCATGAGCTGATCGCGC
>DASWTQ010000332.1:0-12995 GCA_036402055.1 Herpetosiphonaceae bacterium | reverse complement strand
ATTTTTATCAGGCGGTCAGTCTGCTTGAGCTGCTCAACCCCGAGGCTACGCCGGTCGGCGATGGCATTCGGCCGGATCGTGAGGCGGTGCGCTTTCAGTCGACGGTTGAGCAAGCGTTCACCGGCACTGACATTGCCTCGGTGGAGCCCGCCGCCGACGACAGCGGCCAGGCGCTGATGCGCGTCAACTTCATGGGCCTGGCCGGCGCGCTGGGTCCGCTGCCCGCGCCGTACACGCGCATGGTGCTCAGCCGCCTGCAAGACGGCGATACCGTCACGCGGGATTTTTTGGACATTTTCAATCACCGGCTGATCTCGCTGATGTACCGCGTGCGCAAAACGCATCGTGTTGGCTTTGGCGGAGAAGCGCCGGACGACGATCGCGCGGCCGGGTTTTTGTATGCGCTGCTGGGTCTCGGCACGGACGGCCTGCGCGATCGCCAGGCGATCCCGGATGCGGTGCTGCTGCGCTACGCCGGGCTGCTGGCGCAACAGCCACGCTCGGCGGCGGGCCTGCAAGCGCTGCTGGCCGACTACTTCAAAGTCGGCGTCGAGGTGCGCCAGTTTCGCGGTCACTGGGTGCCGCTCGACGAGGACCAGTGGACGGCGATCGGTGTGAGCGGGCGCAACCAGGGGCTTGGTCGCGGCGCGCTGCTCGGCCAGCGGATCTACGATGTGCAGGGCAAGCTGGAGATTCAGCTCGGCCCGCTGGATCTGCGTGAGTACCTGGATTTTCTGCCGGTCGGCCAGGGCTTTCGCAGCCTGAGCGAGCTGGCGCGCTTTTATCTTCAGGAGACGATCGATTTTGAGCTGCGGCTGACGCTGAAAGCCGAGCAGGTTTCGTCGTTCAGCCTGGGCACCGGCGAGAGTGCGCGGCTCGGCTGGACGACCTTCCTCAAGACGCAGCCGGCGCGCGAGGATGCGGCGGTGGGAGTGCGGACAGAGAGCTGAGTGGATCGCATGCCGAAGCCTGGCCACGACTCACGAGCTTAATCAACCAGATCGGAATAACCAATGGGCAACATCCACTACAATCTCAACAACTCCGCGAATCTTACAGGCATGGCCCCGCCGCCTATGATGGGTGGCGGCTTTGGCGCTGCCGCATTGCCTGGTGGTATGGCGATGGCAGGAACCTACATCATCGTCAATACAGCCACGAATAATCGCTACATCGGTATTGCCGGCAATATCGCAAACAGGTTCAATCCCAGAATGGAGGCAGTGACCGAGCTGGGTTTTGCTCCATTAACTATGGCCGGAATTGGTGTAACCTGGGGCCAGACGACCTGCCAGAACACTCCTACCCTAGCGGTGCCGGCTCCGCCGTGGGTGCTGGCTGTGCCCGCGCCACCGGCCGCGTTTACCGCTGTGATAGACGGAGCGGTTGTTAATCTGGAGCGATTGCTGATCCGCTATGTCATCACCCAGCTCGGCGCTGGCGGCACCGTGTCAAATAACGCCATGGCTGCGGCACCATACATAAATCCTACGCCTAATGCGGTCACGGTTCAGCTCACCTGGGGCGCAATGGGTGGTCTTTTTGCGGCGGGAGCCCAGGCGGCGGTATGGGGTGTTGGGGCGATGAATGCCTGGTAACTGGACGACCTTCCTCAAGACGCAGCCGGCGCGCGAAGATGCGGCGGTGGGAGTGCGGATCTAACGGCAATGAATCGGTCTTGGGCTCGTCGAGAGCCTGTAGGCAGCAGCTGACGCTGCAAGCTTCACATGGAGGAAACCCATGGATGAGATCATCGTGTACTATGGCTGGGGCCAAACTGCAAAATTCATGAGCTGGAGCCCAAATAGGCGCTCAGACACGCTTGTCTTATGGGCGCACGGAATGCAGCACCATACGTTTTTTGCGCCCATGCGAGCTACCTCCCTTCCTCCAGCCAACTACGCTTTCACAATTCCGTTCGATAGTGCGCTCTTCAACCCTGGATTTACAAATCCGGAAAACTGGCCCAAGCTCCGGTTGTACGTGAACCGGTTTTTGAGAGAAAGGAATCAATTCAGAAGCCAGACGCCGCTTCATTATATTTATCCATTTCTTGAGCCGGACGACAATATTGTCGCTGCTCTAAATGATCTGGCAGAGCACAACCTTTGCGAGATCTTATATTTCACTGGTCTGGCTACCCTGGGTAATCCTGTCGACTATATCACGTTCGAGCAACTTTTACGTGCTCAAGTGCCACATGAAGGGATGACCTTTGCTCAGCGCTATTCTTCCTTCCTCTTGCTGACCTGTCGATCGAACGCCAGGCGAGGAATTGGCATGGGTGGAGCACCACCGACAAGCCCGAATGGGCTGTATCGCGCCGACCAGAACCGGGTGATATACATTCCCTGATGTCCTCCAGGTAGAAACGGACCATTCATCTATGCCTTCGATGCGGATCATTAGCTGGAATAGCCGGGGCGAAACATATGCCAAAGGCCAGGAGCTGCAACAGGCGCAAGCCTGGCTGGCGACCAACTACGGCGGCAACAATCCCGATGTGGATGCCTTCGTGATTCAGGAAGCGCAGAACGCGGCCGGCGGTCCCGTGCGCAACATGATGAACACCGACCCGGCAAACGGCGTAACGCTGGTATCGCTGGGCGCGAACATCAACCGGCCGCCGGACCATACCACGGAGTTGGTCACCGGCGGCGGAGACGGCTATCTTTGCTGCACCCATACCAATGTCACGATCAACACACATCTCGCGCTCTGGAACTATGGGGCCGACGCAACGCTGACCGGCTGGATGACCAGCCTCAATATGACGCAGCGCGGCGCGATGATGGCGGCGCGGGCTCAGCGGCCACCGGCCTATACAGAATTGACCGTCGGCGGCACTCCGGTTTTTCTGATTACCTGGCACGCGCCGCTGGGCGTTTCCGGGCTTGGCGCTGAAACCATGCCCGGCGGCGGGCTGATCGATGCCTATCTGGTGCTGGAGAACAGCAACCTGTTGACGCAGGCGCAAACCTACGCCGGCGCCAACGGCGTGGTGATCATTGCGGCAGACCTGAACACGACCAAGAACGGGTTGAAGAAAAATTACTGGGGGATCTACAAGCCTCTGCGCAATTTTAGGGGTCTCGGCAACCACCTGGATCATATTCTGGCCTGGAAGCCCGGCGGCGGCAACGTCGTTGTCGATCAAGGACATAACTCTGCCACGTCAAGCGATCACAACATGATCTCGGCGCGCGTGACCTGGTAGCCGTCTGGAGCCGATTTTTGAAGGTCAGGGCTCAGCCAGTCCAAATGGAGCCGGCGCGTTTGGACTCGCGTTGATCTCGTTGGCCGGGCGAACGTTTCATACTATGGGTAATCTTCCACAGCAATCCAGCAAGACTCTATTTGTGCTTCGCTCAGCTTGCCGCAGCGCGCAGGAAAGGTAGCGACCCGATGGCTTCAAGTGTGACAGCCTACCAGGGAGTGATCAATCCAGGGTGGATCACTGAGCTTGATAATATCGTGCAGGCGGCTGACAACAGCGGCGGGCAAAGCACCTTTAAATTCGATACCTCGCGCTTCGAGGGCGGGATCGGCCCGAAAAGCACGCAGAGCACCTATGCGGTCGGCGGCAGTTATTTCGAGCGCTCCATGCCGAACGGCGGGCCGACGCTCAAGCTCATCGGGCCGAGCGCATCGGTCGGATCGCAGCAATATCATCAAAGCGTTAGCTCATCCGAGTGGCTGGGCAATCGATCCAGCGGCCTGCACGGCGAAATGTATCTGATCTGTGAAAAAGGCACCGATATTCAGTGGACCTACGCGACCCAGGATAACTGCCTGTTCTGTCATGGCTATCTGCATATGCACCATATTCAGCACCAGGCGCTCCGAACGAATCCCTGGCCGCAGATGTGGCGTCATCCGCAGGGAATGTTCAATCTCCAGCAAGGCACGTCGGTGCTGGGTAAGGTTGTGAAGATCGACTTCAAGGGCGACATCAAGTATTACCAGATCAACTGATTGCCCCGTCACAAGGCTAGAGCACTATCATGTCGTACAGCCAGGCCAACAGCTACCTCTCCGTCTCCACGCCGCTGGGCAAGGATCAGCTCCTGCTCAAAATGCTGCACGGCACCGAGACGATCTCCGGCCTGTTTCACTACACGCTGGAGATGGTCTCAGAGAATAAAAATCTGAGCTTTGACAGCATCGTGGGCAAGAGCGCGACGGTCAGTCTGGCGATGGGCAACGACAGCACGCGCTATATCAACGGCATCGTCGGGCGCTTCTACCAGGCGGGCACGGACGGCCAGTTCACCACCTACTACGCCGAGCTGTACCCCTGGCTGTGGCTGCTCACGCTGACTTCCGACAGCCGGATCTTTCAGGCCAAGAGCGCGCCCGAGATCATCACGGCGGTTTTCGACGAGCTGGGCTTTAGCGACTACAAAAAATCGCTCTCGAAAACCTACACCGCCCGCGACTACTGCGTGCAATACCAGGAGACGGCCTTTCAGTTCGTGTCGCGGCTGATGGAGGACGAGGGCATCTCGTACTTCTTCGAGCACAGCGACGGCACACATACGCTGGTGCTGGCCGACGACGCCGACGCCTTCGCGGCCTGTCCCGGTCTCAGCGGCGCGATCCGCTACCAGTCGTCGCTGGCGGGCGACACCACCGCCGACGCGATCACGCAGTGCACCTTTGAGCGGCAGGTCACGCCCACCAAGTACGCCGTGGACGACTTCAACTTCGAGACGCCGAGCAACGACCTGCTGTCGAGCCAGAGCAGCGGCAGCGGCAACCTGGCGCTGTACGAGTATCCGGCGGGTTTTACCGCCAAAGGCGCGGGCAGCACCAAGGCCAAGCTGCGATTGGGCAGTCTCCAGGTGCCGAAAACCCTGCTGCGTGGCCAGAGCTTCAGCCCGGCTTTCACGCCCGGCCATACGTTTACGCTGGTCGGCCACGATCGCGACGAGGCCAACGCCAAGTATGTGCTGTGGCGGGTCTCGCACAGCGCCACGACCAACGGCTACACCAACAGCTTCGAGGCGTTTCCCGCCAGCGTGCCGTTCTATCCGCAGCACCAGACGCCGCGCCCGGTGATTCCCGGCACCCAGACCGCGATCGTAGTGGGGCCGTCGGGCGAGGAGATTTTGACCGACAGCTATGGCCGCGTGAAAGTGCAGTTCCACTGGGATCGGCTGGGCAAAAGCGACGAGAACAGCTCGTGCTGGATTCGCGTTGCGCAGGGCTGGGCCGGCAAAAGCTGGGGCAGTATCTTTATCCCGCGCATTGGCCAGGAGGTCGTGGTCAGCTTTCTCAACGGCGATCCCGACCGGCCGCTGATAACAGGATGTGTGTATAACGCCGAGCAGACGGTGCCCTACGCGCTGCCGGGAGCGCAGACTCAGAGCACAATCAAAAGCAACACCTCCAAAGGCGGCAGCGGCTCCAACGAGATTCGCTTCGAAGATCTGAAAGACTCCGAGGAGCTGTATATCCATGCCCAGAAGGATCTGAATATCCAGGTTGAAAAAGGCAATCGCGCGACGACGCTGCTGGAGGGCAACGATACGCTGAGCGTCGAAAAAGGCAATCGCACGGTCGAGATCAAGACCGGCGATGAGACGCACAGTGTCAAGGGCAAGCGCGGCCTTACGATCACCGGCGACGAGACGCATACCAACGAGGCCAACTTTACCCAGAAGGTCAGCGGCAGCTTCACGCTCAACGTGGACGGCGACCTCACGATCGACGTAACCGGCTCGGTGACGATCAAGGCCGGGCAATCCCTCGCCACCAAGGCCGGGATGAATATCGAGAACAAGGCCGACATGAATATCGAGAACAAGGCCGGGATGAATCTCACCAACAAGGCCGAGATGTCGCTGACGAGCGAGGCCGGCGTGAGCATGACCAACAAGGGCGGCGCGACGCATACCGTCGAGAGCGGCGGCATCCTGACAGTCAAGGGCGCGCTGGTCAAAATGAATTAGTGGGAAGAACCAAGAACCAAGAACCAAAGGAAGAACAAAGAACAAGGAGTACCTTAATTCCCCTTCGCCTGCCGCAGCGGGAGAAGGGGTTAGGGGATGAGGGCCTGATCGAGAACCAAGAACAGAATCGAGCAACTTTCCCGTTTGTTCTTATGTTCCTTTGTTCCTTTGTTCTTTATAGCGGAGTGTAAATCATGGGAATGCAAGTCTGTATGGGCGCGACGCTTCAGTGCAGCTTTGGCGTAGCGCCGAGCACGCTGGTCGTGCTGCCGCAGAACGCGGTGCTGACGACGACGCCAGCGGCGAATATCATGGACAATAAGCCGATCGCCAATGTGCCGCCCTTCGGCATGTGCCAGTCGATGGCGAATCCTGCTGTCGCGGCGGCCACTGCGGCGGCAATGGGCGCGCTCACGCCGATGCCCTGCATGCCGGTGCTGACCGCGCCCTGGATCGTCGGCTCGCCCACGGTGCTGCTGGCCAACATGCCCACGCTCAGCAGCGACTCCAAGCTGATCTGCGCTTTCGGCGGCGTGATCCAGGTCGTCAATCCGGGCCAGGTCACGGTTCAGCTCGGCTAAGCGAAGGAACGAACGATGGCGCAGCCAGCCGCTCAGACACCGAACAGCTCGACCAGCAACGGCATCGTGCGCAGCTACGACGCGCAGGGCTGGCTGCTGCGCAGCGTGAGCTACCACGAGGGCCTGCGCGACGGTGCGGAGCTGCTGTTTGGCGCGCCCGGCGCGACGCTCTTCACGCTGCCGCTGTCGCTGATGGCCGCTCTCCAGCTCGGCGAGATTACGCAGGATCTGCGCTGGTTCTTCCTCGCGCAAGAGATCGCGCTGGCCGTCGATGCGCTCGTAACGATCGTCGAGCCTGAGCGTGAGTATTTAATTACGCAGATCGGCCAGAGCTACACGATCCGCGTCGTCGATGGTGTGCTGGCGGTCGCGCCGGGCCGTCTGCTGCGGGCCACGCAGGTCGAGCAGGACTGGGTGATGTCGCGCACACACTATCAGGGTGGCCGGCTTGAGGGCGAGCGCGCGATCTATGCTCCGCCGGGCGAGCCGCTCTTCACGCTGGCGCCGGATTTTCAGGCTGCGCTCGACGGCGGCGACATCAAGCGGCTTCAGCCGGCGTTCCGGCAGCAGCGCTACCCGCTGGCTGCCGACGCGCTGGTCACGCAGGAGCTGGCGGGCCGCGAGTGGCGGATCATGCAGTCGGAGCAGATGTTCAGCGTGCTGCGTACCGGCGATCATTTTACGGTCTATCCCGGCCGGGTGGCCCGGCGCGCGATCTTTGCCGCCGGCCAGCTGATCGAAACCGCCGACTATCAGGCTGGACGGCTCCATGGCACGGTCACGATCTACGGCCCGCCCGGCTCTGAGCTGTTCAGCCTCGATCCGGCCCTGCGCGCCGCGCTCGATCTCGGTCAGATCGACGCGCTCGCGCCGCTGTTTGGGCAGCACGGCCATGCGCTGGCCCGAGACGCGATCCTGATCACGGTGCTCGACGGCGGCGAGTGGTTCGTCGATCAGGCCGGGCAGAGCTACACGATTCAGCGCGGCGCGGATCGGCTGGCGGTGCTGCGTGGGCGCGTGCTCAGCCGTAGCCGCTACCGGAGCGGCAAGCTCGACGGCATGACCGCGCTCTACGACGAGCAGGGCTGGCTGGCGCAGCAGATCGGCTACGTGGACGGGCTGCTTCACGGCGCGCTGACGACGTATGCCGCCGGCTTAAAGCAAACGCTGGTCACCTTTGAGCACGGCAAGAAGCACGGCCCGATGATCGCCTATGACGCGCAGGGCCGCCCGACGATGATCAGCCACTACCAGCGCGATCTGCTTGACGGCGAGCTGCGCCTGTTCAAAGAAGGCAGCCCGCAGGCGGTCGTGACCTATCGCGGCGGCGTGCAGCACGGTCGCTCGATCGCCTATCATCCCAGCGGCCAGGAGAGTCTGGTAGCGCAGTACGCCAACAATCTGCTCGACGGCGAAAGTGTGCTCTATACCGAGACGGGACAGGTGGCGAAAACATCTCAGTACCGAGAGGGCAAGCTCGAAGGCACGGTGATCGAGTATTATCCTTCCGGGACCGTCCGCACGCACGCCACCTACCACGACGATAAGCTTGAAGGCATCGCCTACCTGTACGACGATCAGGGTCGCCTGCAAGAAAAAACGCACTACCGGAACGGCGAGCCGGTCGGCAAGCCGGAGCGCCGCTCGTGGCGGCAGACACTCATGCAAAGGTAAATCGCAGATGGACTATAGCTCGCGCCACAAGGTGATCTGGAGCGAGGGGCTGCTGATCGGGCCGCATCATTTCCAGCAGTCGGATCGCTATCATGAACAATCGCTGGATCTGCGGGTGCGTCCGCTGGCGCCGTTTGGCTGGGGCGCGCTGGACCTCCATATCGATCTGAACACGCTGGAGCAGCGCAACTCGCTGCGCCTGGAGCGCTTTCATGGCGTGTTGCCCTCGGGCGCGGTCGCCAATATTCCCGAGGTCGACGACGTCCCGGCGTTGCGCGCGATCCCGGCTGAGCTGTTTCCGCTCTTCTCCGGCCATCTGGATGTTTACCTGGCGCTGCCGATCGACCGGCCCAACGGCCACAACTACCGCATGAGCGGCGCAGCGCTGCCCAACGACACGCGCTACGTCCCGGCGTTCGTGAATCTGGTCGACGAGTGCAGCGGCGAGAACGAGCAGACGATCGTCACGGCGAAAAACAACTTCCGGCTGCTCTTCGGCGACGAGAACGATACGCAGTTCGAGCGCATCAAAATCGCCGAGCTGATCCGGCTGCCGGATGGTCGCATCACGCTGAACCAGGAGTATGCGCCGCCCTGCCTGGTGTTTCAAGCCGCGACCTATCTTTCGGGCATGTTCCGCGAGTTTACGCGGCGGCTGAAGCTGATGATCACGGCCGTCGCAGCCGCTCGACAGCGCGCCACCACCGGCGCGACCGACACGGGCCTGGATCGGCTGGAGCTGATCGCGGTGCACGGCAGCCTCAGCTCGGCGCTGGCGCTGCTGAATCATTTCAACCAGATCGGGCAGGTCCATCCCGAGGTTGTGTATCGCGGCCTGCTTCAGCTCGCCGGACAGCTCCAGATTCTGCTGCCGGCCGGCCAGTCGCTTGAGCTGCCCGCCTACGACCACGACGATCTCGCCGGCTGCTTCGGGCAGCTGATCCAGAGCATCGAGACGCTGCTGCGCGCTGTGCCGACACCGCCGCCCGGCCCGGTAATCAGGATCGAGCTGGAACACGCCCAGAGCCCGGCCGGCTATCCCGTGCTGCGCACCAAATCCACGCTGGACGAGCGGCTGCTGGCGGCTGACTATGCGTTGTATCTGGTTGCCGAGGTCGGCGGTGAGTACAGCGATCGGCTGCAATTCTTGAGCAAGCACCTGCCGGGAACGGTCACCGTCGCCGCCTTCAATCAGATCGATCGCTACATCGAGCGCGCGTATGGCCTGCGCATCTCCGCCGAGCAGCGCCCGGCCGAAGCACCACAGGCGCAGGCGGTCTATTTTCGGCTCGATCCCAGCGGCGCGGCCTGGGACAGCATTCGTGCCGAGCGCTCGCTGGCGATCCAGATCCCGCGCGCGGTCTGGCAGGAATTCAAGCAGCTTGACGTAACCTTGATCGCGATCCACCGCGCACAGCCGCCGAGAAGCTAAGCCCACTGCTGCGATTCACGGTCGTTCCGGCAGCGGAGCCGGAGGAGGCCGCTAGGAGTTGTATGTCCAATGTAGTGTTTGCGCCACGCTCACCTGCCGCCACGCAGGCAAGAGAGTATCCACGGGCCGGGACGCGGAGCGCCGAGCAGGAGCTGGCGCTTGCCAACAGCGTGAGCACGTCGCCCGCGCCGCGCCTGGCCGAGATCTGCCGCCCGATGCTGAGCCTGATCCTGTCGCTCCAGAATCCGGATCACCTGGACGACATCGCGGCGCTGCACGCGCAGTTTCAGTCGCAGTACAGTGCGCTCTACCACGAGGCGGCGCTGGCCGGCATCGAGCAGGGTGATGTCGAGCTGGCGGCCTTCGCGCTGGTTGCCTTTGCCGACGAGACGATCGCCGAGTCGGCCTGGATCGACCGGACGCAGTGGCCGTTTTTGCAGTACGACTACTTCAAAACGCGGCGGGCTGGCGAGCAGTTTTTCGAGCAGCTCCAGCAGATCCAGGGCAAAAAATACGATTACACGATCTGGAAAGATCCGGCCAGGGCGCAAGTGCTGGAAGTTTATTATCTGTGTCTGCTGCTGGGCTTTCGCGGCGCCTGGGCCTTCGATCCGCCGCCACGGGTGCAGCATGAGCTGGAGCAGATCCAGCGTCACGCGCGCTCGAAGCTGGTCGCGCCGCTTGCGCCTAACGCCGGCCCCCGCTCGTACCGCAACCTGCTGCACGGCACGACGCTGAGCTGGATGTGGCTGGCGATCGTGATTCAAGTCGTGCTGATCGGTGGCTTGCTGTGGATTCATCTGGGCTAACGCTTGCTCGCCGGAGCCGGCGCCGATTTCCGGATCTCCATGAAGCGATTTGACATAAAGGCTATCCATGAACCGAGAAGGTCTCCGCGATGACATTATTAACCTGGCTTTCTTCTGGCCGGCGATTCTGATCGCCTGGGTCATCGCCTGGCTGCGCTTTCGGAACGCCGATCAGCTGACGCCGCCGGTTGTGCCGGCGCGGATCATGGCGCTGTGGATTGTGCTGGGCATAATCCTGGTGCTGCTGAGCGCCTGCCTGGTCTGGCTGATCGTCAAGCGGATTCGGATCGGCCGCCTTGATCCGCTGCCCTGGTACCTGGTGGTCGGGCCGCGCGGCTCGGGCAAGAGCGCGCTGCTCAAGCAGGCCGGCGTGCGGCAGATCGCCACCTGGAACGACGACTCGTTTGTGGCGCACAACAGCATTCTGCTGGATCAGGTCGGCGGCTATATTCTCGACGAGGTGCAGGGCGCCGATCCCAACACGCGCCGCGAATATCTGGCGGATGTGGAGGAGTTTCTGCGCGGCAAAACGCTCAAGGGCATTATCGCGACGATCGACGTCGACGCGGCGCTGGATGCGGCCGGCAGTCGCGCGCAGGCCCAGACGCTGCAAACGCATCTGGCCGAGATCACGCGGCGCTTCGGCGTGAATCTGCCGGTGTATCTGGTGGTCACACGCTGCGATCGGCTGCCGGGATTTCTGCCTTTCTTCGGGCATCTGCCGCCGACGGAGCGCGGCAAAGCCTGGGGCGCGACGATTGGAGGACAGCGCAGCCCGCTGGCAGCGTTCGATCAGGAGTGCGCGATCCTGCAACACGCGCTGGACGAGCGGCGGCTGGCCTTTCTGGATGCCGAGCCGGCGACGAATCGGCTGGTCTATGAGTTCCCGGCCCAGATCACCCTGGTCTGTGAGCGACTGCGCAGCTATGTCGAGACGCTCTTCACGGCCTCGTCACAGGAGCGCCTGATCTTTCGCGGCTTCTACTTCACCGGCGCCGCGCAGTCCGAGCGCGCGCTGGGCGAGAGCATGACGCAGGGTGGCCTATGAAGCGCTTCGACACGCCGGCGCAGCCCGAGGGCGCGGAGAGCACGGCGAGCTATTTTAGCCATGGCCTGCTGGCGAAGATTATCCACAGCGATCAAAGTCTGGCGCGGCCGACCGAGCAGGTTCTGCGGCGGCGCTGGGTCAATCGCATGATCCTGGCCGAGGTCGGCTTTGTGCTCGGCGTGGTGCTGCTGCAATTCTTCCCGGTGCTTGAGGATTCGTCGGCGGCGACAAGCCCGCAGCCCACGCCCACCGTGACGGTCAGCGCGCCCACCGCGACGATCGAACCCAGCCCGGAAGCAACCCAAAGCTCAGACGTGATCTCGGCCACGACGAGCGCCGCGCTGCCGCAGCCGGCGATAACGCCGATTCAAGCTGTGGTCGTTCCCGCCGCGCTGCCCGACACCGGTCGTGATGGAGCGGGCGCAGAGCTGGTGTATGCCGCGCCGCTGCTGTGTATCGGCGGTGGGCTGGCGCTGTGGCTGCTGGCGGGAGCGCGATCAACCCATGCCCTCGATTCTGCCGCGTCCAGCGCCGATGCTGAAGGACCCGTCGTATGAAGTCGTCTTTCCAGCCGCAGCTGGTCATGCTGCTGATGCTGCCGCTGCTGCTGGTCATGGCATCCTTGATCAACCGGCAGCCCAATGCCGTGCCGCGCGTGCCAACCGCGACGCCGACGTTTACTTCAACGCCGACGTTCACGCCCACGCCAACCAACACGGCGACGCCGACGTTCACGCCCACACCGACCAACACAGCCACGCCGACGTTTACCTCAACGCCGACGTTCACGCCCACGCCGACCAACACGGCGACGACCACCAGCACGCCTACGGCGACGCTGATCCCGACCGCCACAGTAACACCCACCGCAACGCTGATCCCGACCGCCACGATAACGCCGACGGCCACGCTGATTCCCACGCCGACCGCCACACCCACCGCGACGCCGCGTCCGGCCGATGTGCTGAGCGGACAGCAGCACTGGGGCGGCGCCGGCGGGTTCAAGGTCTTGAATCGCGATCTGATCGTGGCCGCCGACGCAACCCTGACGATCGAGCCCGGCTTTGAGGTGCGCTTCGGGCCAGGTGTGCGGCTAACAGTGCTGGGAACGCTGTTTGCGCAGGGCACGCCGGCTGCGCCGATTCGGCTGCTCGGTACGAGCAGCGGCTGGGAAGGTGTGATGGGCCTGGGCGGCAGTACGATCGTGCTGGAGCATGTGCACATCCGCCAGGCCGGCAGCGCGGGCAGCGCCGTGAGCAGCGTAGATGGGACGCTGATCGCGCGGAACACGACGGTGCAGGCCAGCGCCGGCGGCATCGTGACGCGCGGCAGCATCGTCGAGCTGCGCAATACCATGCTCACGGCGAATACCATCGCCGGGCCGGTGGTGAATATCCAGTCGACGCGCTTTGCCACGACGACGCTGATCAGCAATCTGATCGGCGGGAACGAGACGCCGACCGGCGCTCCGCAGCTGCTGATCGAATCGTCTGGGCC
>DASWTQ010000331.1:0-5285 GCA_036402055.1 Herpetosiphonaceae bacterium | reverse complement strand
TCTCCCATCGCGATAGGAGAGGGGGAAAGGCGTAACAATAAGATAAATGAAATGACCGAGATTTAGTCGTCAACATGAAATCAGGGCGTGATAAATCACGCCCCTACGGTTTTAATCATTCACCCAAATTGTAAATCGTTTATCCAGTTAAGGTTTTGTTCCGTTGTTCTTTGTTCTCGTCCCCGGTTCTTGGTTCTTGGTTCTTGGTTCTTCTCATCCTGTTCGCTTCACCACCAGCAGCGTGACGTCGTCGAAGGGCGGCTGGTCGCCGGTGTGCGCGGCAAGGTCGCTGAGCACGGCCTGGACGATCTCGTCGGCGCTGCGAGCACGGTAGCGCTTCACGACATCGATAAGGCGGCCAACGCCGTACTCCTGCTCGGCATCGTTGATCGCCTCGGTCACGCCATCGGTGTAGCAGACCAGCACATCTTCAGCTCCGACGATCGCCTGAGACTCGCGGAAGTGCGCCTCTTCGATCACGCCCAGCGCGATACCGCTGGTGCCGAGCGTATCGATCACGCCGTTGTTACGCAGCAGCAGCGGCGGATTGTGCCCGGCGTTGGTGAAGCGCAGCAGACCGGTTGCCGGATCGAGCAGGCCGTAGAAAAGCGTCACAAACATGCCCGACTGCGAGTCGCGCGAGATCCAGCGGTTGGCCCGCTCGACCGACTTCGAGGGCGGCGAGCCATCCAGCGCGGCAGCGCGCATCAGCGAGCGGGAGAGCGCCATGAACAGCGCGGCGGGAACGCCTTTGTCCGACACATCGGCGATCACAAATCCGAACTGCGTTGACGCCGGGTCGGTTTGAGCGCCGGCTGTGGGCTGCGTGGGAAAAACTTCATCGTCGGATGGATCGGGCTTGCTGTCGAGCACCCAGAAATCGTAGAAATCGCCGCCGACCGCCCGAGCTGCTCGGTAGGCCGAGGCAACCTGCCAGCCGGGCAGGCGCGGCGCGGAGCTTGGCAGCAGAGCGCCCTGAATATCGCGCGCCACGCGGATCTCTTGCGCCAGGCGCTCCTGCTCCACAGCCTGCTGCGCCAGCAGCGCGCTCTCGATCGCGCTGGCCGCCTGGCTGGCGATACCGGTCGCGATCGTCATCTGGCGCGAGGTCCAGCGCTCGGCGCCCTCGGAGCGATCCAGCAGCAGCACGCCCAGCACGGCGGCGCGCGCCGTCAGCGGCAGCGCCAGCAGCGAGCCCGAGGGACAGTGCGCCGTGATCTGCGGCAGCTTAGCCGTCAGCGTCTCGTCGTCGACCACAACCGGCTGTGCGTCGTGGCGAACCTGGCTCAGCAGCGGCGCGTCCTCGGAGCGAATCGGATGGTCGATCAGCGCGGCGCAGACTTTCTCGTCCCAGCCATAGGAGACCATCGGCACGAACGCGTCTTCGGCCCGGCGATACAAAAAAACCGCGCAGCGATCGCAGCCGATCAGCATCGGCGGCAGGCGCACGATCGTCGCCAGCAGATCGTCGAGGTTGGAGGCGCGCGCGATATTTTCGGCCGTTTGAAGCAGCGCCGCCAGCGTCCAGGCTTCCTCCTGCTGCTCGGTGTAGGCGTTGGCGGACTGGATCGCGACCGCGATCTGATCCGCCAGCGTCAGGAACACAAACAGATCGTTGTCGTTGAACGTGCCGACCGTGTTGCTCTGCACATCCAGCACGCCGATCAGATCGTCGCCGACCAGCAGCGGCACCGCCAGCTCAGATTTGGTGCCCGGCACGTCGAGAATAAAGCGCGGCTCCAGCGACACATCGTTGACGATACGCGGATGGCGCGTCTCGGCCACGTAGCCGACGATACCCTCGCCGATCGTCAGGCGCTGGTTGCGCCTGTTCCAGAACGACGAGTTTTCGGCGGTCGAGGCGCGAAACAAGAGCTGGTTAGTCTCGGGATCGCAGGTTAACAGATGCACATGGTAGCAGCAGAACTCGTCGCGGATCAGCTTGACGACCAGCGGCAGCAGCTCGTCGAGATCCAGAATCATCGCCGCCTGACGCCCGACTTTGCCGATCAGCTCAAGCTGGCCGATGCGCAGCTGGAGCGAGTCGTAGGCGCGAGCTTTGGCGATCGCCGCCGCCGCGCTGTCGGCGATCAGCGAGAGCAGCCGTAGATCGTTGCTGTCGAAGGCATTGGCGCGATCGCTCTGGACCGAGATCGTACCCAGCACCGAGTCGCCGGCCAGCAGCGGCACATAGATGCCCGAGCGCGGCGGATTATCGGCCTGGTAGCGCGGCTGCGCCGGAAGCTGCGGCAGCTCCTGCTGAAAATCTTCTACCAGCAGCGCCTTGCCCGTGCGGCGAACCCAGCCCATCAGCCCTTCGTTGTCGCTGAGATCGACGGTGAGCGGCGGCAAGCGTTTGCCGTCGATGACTCGCACCTTAAGCGTGTAGTGCGAGCCTTCAAAGAGCGCGAGATGAAACCAGCGCGTATCGAGGATTTTGCTGGCCTCGTGAAAAACCAGGTCGCAGAGTGCGTCGACATCGAGCGCCGAGCGGATAATCGCGCGCGACACCTCGTTGAGCAGCTCTAGCTCGCGCAGCGTCCGCTGCCGCATCCTGAGAATTGTGGCAATCGAACGCGGCAAGTTAAAGCGTATATCTTTGGCGCTCATGTTTCTTTAACAAATCCAGCGGCGGCTTCTTCGCGGGTGTGGTGGAGCTGAAAGATTTGATCAAAGCCGGTTAAATGAAAAACCTCGGCTACCTGGGGCTGGAGCGCGCACAGGATCAGATCGCCGCCGTCGCGACGCAGCTCGCGAGCCAGCAGCAGCAGCGTGCGCAGGCCACTGCTCGAAAGAAAGGTGACATCGCGCAGCTCGACGATGATCTGCCGCGCGCCCTGGGCCATCGCCTCGCGCACCGAGCGGTTGACCGAGGGCGCAGTGCCGGCGTCGATACGGCCCGACAGCGAGACAATATGCAGGTTGCCGCGCGGGATGTACTTAACCATCGTGAGAATATTTTCGCCGTTCTCGAAGCGGAACTCGACCTGATCCATCAGCTTGCGCATCAGATACAGGCCCAGCCCGCCGGTTCGGCGCTGCTCCAGAGGAGAGATCAGATCCGGCTCAGGTACATCGTCGGGGTTGAACGGCTTGCCGCGATCGTGGATCGCGATCTCAAGCAGATCGGCGGTGTGACTCATCGTCAGCGTGACGGCGCCTTTGGCCTGGGCGTAGGAGTGCTGGATCACATTGGTCACCGCCTCGTCGACAGCCAGCTGTACTTCCCACACCGCATGTTCATCCAGCCCGGCAGCGCGGGCCTGGTCCACCACAAAATCGCTGATCGCAGCCAGTTGCTCAAGCGATGCGTCTACGGTTATCGTCCGAAAAGGCATGATGCTACACGGCAGCGAGCGCCGAAGATGGCGCTCGCCGCATAAAGGTTAGTGCTAAAAGCTGCCGACAGCTTCGACAAGATCGTCATAGATATGGAACAGCGAGGTAAATCCAGTCAGATCGAACACTTCCCGAATGCGAGGCGGCAGGTTCACGATTCGCACATCACCGCGATCGAAGTCGGTGAGCTTCCACTCACGGGCACGCTTCCGCGCTTCGATCAGCACGCGCAGGCCAGGACTGCTGATATATTCAAGGCCGGAAAAGTCGAGCAGGATGCGGTACCGGCCCTCGTTGAACAACTGGTTGAGACGTTCCTGAACTTGCGGCGCTTCGGCAGCCGTTAGACGACCAGTGATCGTCAGCACGTCCACTCGATTGAGTCGGCGATGCGAAATCTCCATAGGTATTCCTCCACAGCGGTCTGTTCTCGGCTGGCTCAGATTATAGCATGGCTCGTCGCTTTCGCAGTGGACTTTTGATGCATGTTCCGCATTTATATTAAGTTCTGTTCTGTATCAAATACGTCGGCGGCGCACGGCAATGCGAAAGGGCATCCCTACGGATGCCCCTAGTAGTTAAAACTTGTTTACTATTACGATCTAGGATCGCATGTTTACCACTGGCCGAGACCTTCGCCCTGGTGATCAAGATTGTCGAGGAACCACGAGGCTTCCATCGCGGCCATACAGCCCTCGCCGGCCGCCGTGATCGCCTGGCGATACACATGATCGACAACATCGCCCGCCGCGAAAACGCCCGGAATATTGGTGCGGGTGCGACCATCGGTCAGAATGTAGCCGTTCTCGTCCATGTCGATCTGGCCCGCGAACAGGCTGGTGTTCGGAATATGGCCGATGTACGGGAACACGCCGTCGACATCGATCACTTCTTCCTCGCCGGTCTTGATGTTCTTAGCGCGAATACCCGAGACTTTGCCGTTGCCGACAACCTCGGTGACCACGGTATCCCAGACAAATTTGATCTTGGGATTATTGAAGGCGCGCTCCTGGATGATCGGATCGGCGCGCAGGCTGTCGCGGCGATGGATCACCTTGACCTCGCTGGCGAAGCGCGTCAGGAACAAGCCCTCTTCGACCGCGCTGTTGCCGCCGCCGACGACGACCAGCTTCTTCTCGCGGAAGAAAAAGCCGTCACAGACCGCACAGTACGACACGCCGCGATTGGCGAACTCGTTCTCGCCGGGAACGCCCAGCTTGCGCGGCGATGCGCCGGTCGCGATAATCAGCGTGTCGGTGGTGTGCGTCTCGCCGGAGTCCATAGTGATCTGGATCGGCCGCTCACGCAGCGCCACCTTCTCGACAATCCCGTCGATATAGGTTGTGCCGAAGCGCGTCGCCTGCTGCTCCATCTTCTGCGCCAGATCGAAGCCGTTGATCGCGTCGGGAAAGCCCGGATAATTCTCGACCTCGTCGGTCGTCGCGATCAGGCCGCCCGGCTGCAAGCCGCGAACGACGACCGGCTCAAGGTTCGCGCGCGCCGCGTACAGCGCCGCCGTCAGACCCGCAGGACCAGAGCCGATGATAAGAACTTTATAATGCATGAGAATCCTCCAAAACGCACTAGCATATAGGATACCGCGCAATCGCAGACCTGCAAATACGCCATTTCGCCCACTCAGATAGAGTAATCCTAGCCATCAGCACATGAGTAATTCGACGAGCGTGCTCACGATGTTTTTATCTCGACGTAGCCGCGTGCTGGCGCAGCAGGCCACGAAAGACACGCAGCGCCTGCACAATGCGCGGCCCGTACCAGGTCAGCAATTCGCCGTCCACGAAATGCACCGGGCCGCTGAAGACCGGCTCTAACGCCGGCAGATCGGCGGCGGAGAAGGCGTACGGCTCCGAGGGCAGCAAGATCAGCTCAGGCCGAAGCGCGGCGATCTGCTCCAGCTCAAAGCGTGGATAGCGGCCGGACAGATC
>DASWTQ010000330.1:0-2176 GCA_036402055.1 Herpetosiphonaceae bacterium | reverse complement strand
CTCGGTCAGGCCGTAGATGTTGACGATCGCCACGTCGGCGCCGAGCTGCCCAAACACCGAGTGCAGCAGACGCTGCTCGATCTTCTCGCCGCCGATCAGCAGGTAGCGCAGCACATTCACGGGCTGCTCCGGCGCGACCTCGTTCAGCACCGCCTGCATATACGACGGGACGGCGTCGAGCAGGTGAATCTGCTGCTCGTCGAGGTAGCGCAGCAGCGTGCGGCTGTGGTATTTCACCGGATCGGGGATGATGTGCAGCGTGCGGCCGAAGATCAGTGTCGGGAAGATCTGATTGACCGAGATGTCGAAGCTGATCGACGTGATCAGGCCGACATTTCGCACGACGGGATCGTCGAAGTAGGCGCGCAGGCCATGCACCAGATTAATCAATCCCTGCTGTGTGACCATCACGCCTTTGGGCCGTCCCGTCGAGCCCGACGTGTAGATTACGTAGGCCAGGTGATCGGGCTGCGCGCTGCGTGGAGGGTTGGTCGTCGGCTGTGTGGTGAGCGTGCCCCAGTCGGCGTCAAGGCGGAAGATCTGCGCCTGGTGCTCGGGTAGCTGCGCAACTAGTCGATCCTGCGTCAGAATCAGCGGCGCGCGGCTGTGGGCGAGCATGTAGTGCAAGCGCTCGGCGGGATAGGCCGGATCGAGCGGGAGATATGCGCCACCGGCCTTGAGGATCGCCAGCATGCCGACGATCATCTCAAGACAGCGCTCGACCATCAGCGCCACCAGCACATCCGGCCCCACACCGTGATCGCGCAGATAGTGCGCCAGCTGATTGGCCCGCGCGTTCAGCTCGGCATACGTCAGGCTCGCGCCCTCGAAGACGATCGCGGGAACGTCGGGTGTGCGCGCGGCCTGGGCTTCGATCAGCTGATGCACAGCCGCGTCGCGTGGATACTCAGCCTCAGAGCGATTCCAGTCGATCAGGCGCTGCTGCTCGGCCGCAGTCAGCAGCGGCAGGTAGGCGATGCGCTCATCAGGGTTGCGCACGATGCCGGCGACCAGCGTCTGGAAATGACCGGCCATGCGCGCGATCGTGCCGGCCTCGAAAAGATCGGTGCTGTACTCAAGCTCACAGATCAATTCAGGGCCGTTTTCTACCAGCGTCAGCATCAGATCGAACTTGGCGCTGCTGGCGGGTGCCGGAGCCGGGCTCAGCGTGATACCGGGCAGTTCCAGCATGTCAGACGGCGCGTTCTGAAAGACGAACATCACCTGAAAGAGCGGCGCGTAGCTCAGGTTGCGCTCAGGATGCAGCACCTCGACCAGCTTTTCGAACGGGACATGCTGATGCGCGTGCGCGTCAAGCGTGGTGCGGCGAACCTGTCGCAGCAGATCCCCGAAGCGTGGATTGCCTGAAAGATCCGCGCGCAGCACCAGCGTGTTGACGAAGAAGCCGATCAGCGGCTCTAGCTCCGGCTGTGTGCGACCCGCGATCGGCGATCCGACGATCAGATCAGCCTGGCCGGTGTAGCGGTAGAGCAGCGTGTAGAATGCCGTCAGCAGCGTTTGAAACAGCGTCGTGCCCGCGCCCTCGCTCAGCGTGTGAAGCGCGCTCAGCGGCGACAACAGCGGGAACGTGTGGGCGGCGCCGCGAAACGATTGCACGGGCGGGCGCGGATGATCGGCGGGCAGCTCAAGCAGCGGCGGAATCGATTCCAGCTGTCGCCGCCAGTAGGCGATCTCGCGCTCAAGCAGATCGCCAGAAAGATGCTGGCGCTGCCAGATCGCGAAGTCGGCATACTGGATCGGCAGCTCGGGAATGGTGGGCGCGATCTTCTGCGCGTGGGCCGGATACAGCGCCGCGACCTCCTGCACGAGCACGCCCAGCGACCAGCCGTCGCCGATGATGTGATGCATCGTCGCCAGCAGCAGATGCTCGTCGGGCGCGAGCTTGATCAGCGCTGTGCGCAGCAGCGGCCCGTCGTGAAGATCGAACGGGCGATTCCCTTCTTCCTCGACCAGCCGCTGAGCAGTCGCCAGCCGCTCAGCCTCCGGCAGCGCTTGCAAATCCACCAGCGGCAGGTGCTGCGGCGCGGCGGGCGCGATGATCTGTACCGGCTCGTCGCCTTGCCCAGACGCAAAGGTGGTGCGCAGCACCTCATGCCGGCGCGCGATCGCGCTGAGCGTATCACTGAGCGCCGCGACGTCGAGCGCGCCCGTCAGC
>DASWTQ010000329.1:0-1608 GCA_036402055.1 Herpetosiphonaceae bacterium | reverse complement strand
CGAGCGCGGCGCGACCTTGAGAATCCGCGCGCCCAGCCGCCAGTGTACCCGCAGCCAGGGATCGAAGGGCGCGCCGCCGGGCTGCTGCCAGGTGATGTAGCGCTCGATCGGCGTGAGCGGGTAGCGGCTTTTGAACGAGGGACGGACCGGCGCGATCAGATGTTTGAAGCCATGCGTCGCCGCGATCGAGCGCATGGCCTGGACCATCAGGCTGCTGAGGCCCCGTCCCTGATGCTGCGGATCGACCGTGATCGACAGCGCCGAGAGCGTGTTGACCGCGCGATTCTGCTCATGGTCGCGAACGCCCTGCTCAAGCACGGCATCCCAGCCCTCAGGCAGCCCTTCAACGGTGCCGTCCCAGACCACAGGGATCGCGTTGCCTGCCGCGATCAGCGTGTCGTCTTCGGCGCAGAGCACGAACTGAAACGGCGCGAACGTGTCCAGCAGCGTGTTCCAATGCTCACCGGCGATCGGATCTTCCATCATGAATGCGGGCCAGACCTTGCCGTTCAACGGGCTGATCTGGTTGCGAAACTCGGGCCGCTGCTCAAGCGTGTAGATGTTGTAGACCAGCGTTGGTTGATCCTGAGTCGCCATGATCTAGCCTCGCTCCTTCGCCACGCGCTTGGTCATGAAAATATCGGGCTTGCCGGGACCGTTCGCGTCGGGCAGCACACCCGTGATCACAAAGCCGAGCTTCTGGTAGAACTCGTAGGGATGCCCGCTCAGATTGCGGATCGCGGCGATATGCTCCCACACATTCGGGTACAGATCCACGCCGCCCAGCGAGGTTTGGCCGGTCTGGTCGTCGGTGCCGAGCGAGATCGTCACGCCGCCGCGCTGCCGTACCTGCTCCTCTAGATCCGCAACCAGTGCCCGGCCAATGCCGCCGCGCTGGAGATTGGGCCGCACCACGAGCGGATGCAGCTCCCAGACGTTGCCGTCATACTCCGCAATTGCGCCGACCCAGCCGATCGCGTCGCCGTGCTCGTCCAGCGCCACGCGGCTGATGCGCTCCTCACCAAACGATTCGCGCACCTCGTCGAGCGCCGATTGGAGATCCGGCCACGCGTCCGGCGCAGACTCGGCGAAGGCAGCGACCAACATCTCGGCAACTTGCCTGATCAAGCGCTCATCGGCTGGGCGAAGATCGATGATTTGCATAGCTCCCTTAATCTTCTATGTTACGCACACGCTTGACGTTGGGAAGGCTGTCCTCGGAAATATTCCAAGCACCTTTTCCGTTATCTCGTAAATCATTGTCTTCAAACGTGCCTGCACTACTAAGAACTCTCACAGCTTCAAACCCATTTTTGTTAATGCGGTTGTACCGAATGATTGGGTTACTATTCTCCTGAATACGTACTCCAGAACGAGCGTTTCCAAAAATATCGTTGTCTTCGATTATTCCCTTTGCATCCTCATAGATAAAAACTCCTGCCGACTGACCATCATGAATCTGATTACGTCGCACTGTAGGATTACTATCCTTCGTGATTTCTATTCCAGCCATACCACTTCCAAAGATGTCATTATCTTCTAGTATTCCCTGCCCATTCTCAAAGATAAAAATCCGGTAGTGGCTCTATGTAAACTGACGTATGGTAT
>DASWTQ010000328.1:0-5815 GCA_036402055.1 Herpetosiphonaceae bacterium | reverse complement strand
CCAGCCGTGATCGAGTATCTTCAGCACAGGAGTGATGATCGACATGCAGATTACACCATACGAGCCGCAGCATCTTGAGGCCGTCGTCCGACTGTCGCTGCGCGCCTGGGCACCAGTGTTTGATTCGCTGCACAACGTGCTGGAGGCCGGGGTTTTCCAGGCATTCTATCCAGACGGCTGGCGGGTCAGCCAGCAGCAGGCTGTGGAAGCTGTGTGCGCCGATGAAAAGATCCACGTGTGGGTCGCGATCGAGGCCGATGCGCCGGTGGGCTTTGTCGCGATCAAGCTGCACACCGAGGAAAGCATGGGTGAGATCTACATGCTCGCCGTCGATCCGGATGTGCAAGGTCGCGGCATTGGCACGACGTTGACGACCTTCGCGCTGGATTGGATCAAAACGGCGGGCATGGCGATCGCGATGGTCGAGACCGGCGGCGATCCCGGCCATGCTCCGGCACGTCACACCTATGAAAAGGCCGGCTTCAGTCTGCTGCCGGTCGCGCGCTACTTCAAGAAGCTGTAGGCACCAAACGGAAGTGCCGAGGGCGTGTGCAATACGCCCCTACGGATTGCGAATGAATTGCTTCAAGAAGCGGTTTCTTCCAGGAAGCGCTGAATGATTCGGTTGGTGGCGGTGGGCCGCTGAAGATGGATCTTGTGCTTCACGCGCAGCACGACCTGCATCCGGGCGTTAGGCAGCTCACTCACCAGCCGCGCTACGGCTTGCGGCGGCGCGACCACATCAAGCTTGCCCGCGATCGCCAGAACCGGCTGGCGAATCTGCGCCAGCTGCTCCCAGCCGCGCCACGGCAGCAGCGCCTGCGCCATCAGCGCGCGCATGACCGGTGCCGGCGCGTGGAAGCGCCGCGCAAAGAATCGCTGCCGGCCCCATTCGAGCAGCCAGCCCGGCACTGGAGCCATCGTCGCGAGCTTGAAGAGCAGCCCATAGTTGAAGCGCGCCGCCACGCCAATCAGCACGATCTGCGACACCAGCTCGGGATACGATCGCGCCAGCTCTATGGCGATCACGCCGCCGTACGAGTGTGAGAGCAGCGCCAGCGGCGTGCGTACCTGCCGCACATCGATCAGCTGCCGCAGATCGTCGACGATCCGCTGCATCGAGTACGGCCCCTTCGTCACCGCAGTTGCGCCGTGGCCCCGCAGGTCGGGCGCGATCACGCGATACTGCTGCGAAAAAAAGCTGATCTGCGGCAGCCACTGCTCTTTCACCCCACCGACACCATGGATACACAGCAGCGTGGAGCGCGGATCGCGCGGTGCTGCGGTGTCCAGCACGCTCATCGTGAGCGGCGGCGGTCCCGCCAGCGCCACTGTTAGCGGCGAAAAATCACAAGGCTGCTGCGACATCGGCTGGTGGCGCTTCCGCTGACGTGGCCTCGGCAGGCGGCACGGTATCGAGAAAATCGAGCAGCACGCGCTGAAACTCGGCCGGACGATCGTCCATGGGCGTATGCAGAGCGCGGCGGATGATCTGCAAGCGGGCGTTAGGTATTGCCTCGGCGGCGCGGCGGGCCTGGCGCGGCAGAATCAGCGGATCGCGCTCGCCGCTGATCACCAGCGTCGGCTGGCGAATCTCTACCAGGCGATCGTCGAGCGACTCGTCGAAGAGGCCCATCGCGCACTGCTGCAACACATGCGGATCGGCGAGTCCGGTGTAGTAGGAGCGCCGCAGGAATGGCCGTATGAAGCCGCCCCGGTGATCGTGTGTCGCCGGCCGCAGCAAAGGCCCAAGGCCGCGCCCGACAAGGCGGCTGAGCACAATCGTGCGCTGAATCTCGCGCAGCTCAAGCATCCGTTTGCTGTAGGGCGCCATATGCATGGGATCGAGCGCGGCGTCCACCAGCACCAGCCGTGCGACAAGATCGGGATGGAGCAGCGCCAGCAGCGCCGCGATACGGCCGCCCATCGAGTGGCCGACCAGCGTTATGCGCTCCAGGCCGAGGATCTCACATGTTTGCACCACCAGATCGGCAAAGTCCGTCAGCCGCACAGCGCCCGAACGTGGCCGCGATCCGCCGTGTCCCGGCCACTCAAGCGCGATGCCGTGATAGCGCGGCGCGAGCGCGTGGAGCGTGCCCCACCAGATTTCTTTGAAGGCAGCCCAGCCATGCAGCAGCACAACTGGATGACCCGCGCCCGCCTCAAGATAGTGAAGATCCATCCCCGGCACAACCGATTCGGCCGGTCGCCACGGAGCAAGTGTTTGTTCTGTCATGAATAATCGTTCCTCATCAACAGCCAGAGTCTTGCTCAGCAAACACTGCGCCAAGGTGGCGATCAGCTGAATGCTTTTGATTCGCCGATTGTAGCCGCAAAGCTGCTGCCAATCCCAGAGGCAAAGCTGCCAAAAGCTGTTGATCAGCCGGCGCGCCTGGGCGCAAGCTCACGCCGCTCGCGCTCCAGCAGCAGAGTCGCGCCGAAGCCCAGCAGCGAGAGCGCCGTCGCCGCGCCGAAGATCGCCCACAGGCCCAGCGACGAGAGCAATGCCCCGAGGATCGGACCGATAAACCAGGTCATCTGGAGCGGCAGCCGCGACAGATTCAGCACCGATGCCCGCTGAGCTTCGGGCGTGCGCAGCGCAATCAGCGCCACAATCGCCGCGTCGATGCCGCCCTGCACCAGCCCCTGCCCGATCCGTCCGGCCACAAACAGCGGCAGGCTCCGAGCCAGCGCCTGCAAACCAAACATCAGCCCTACACACAGAATCGTCGCACGCAGCACCGGCACATAGCCGATCCGGTCGCTCAGACGGCCCCACAGCGGCGTCGTGACCGCCATCACGATGCCCATACTCGACACGATCACGCCGATGATCACCGGCACCTCCGAGACAGGCCCAGGGTAGAGCTGCGAGATACGGATCGGAACGAACGGCCCGGCCAGATTCATACCCAGCATCACCACAAAGGCCAGCCCAAACAGGCGCACCACCAGCGGCGTACGCGCGATGTTTGCCAGCGACTCGCGCAGCAGCACGCCGATACGCGCATCAGTGCGGCGCTGGCGCGGCTCCTCGTGCAAAAAGATCGTCAGCAGGATCGCCACGCCCACAGTGAGCGCCGCGTCGATCATCAACAGCGTTGGCACGCCCCAGCGCTGCACGACGAAGCCGCCGAACAGCGGCCCGATCGCGATGCCCAACGGATTGCCCGCCGTCACCAGCCCGATCGCCAGGCCAAGCCGATCGCGCGGCGTGATCTCGGCCTGAACCGCCAGCATCACGCCGGTATTGCCCAGCACCAGGCCGCTCAACATCCTTGCCCCCGCCGACTGCCACACGTTGGTGCTCAGCGCCAGCAGCGCAAACATCAGCGCGCCGGCATACGATGAGCGAACGATCACCAGCTTGCGCGAGTAGCGATCCGCCCACACGCCCCAGAACGGCAGCAGCGGAATACCCAGGATGAACGCAATCGCCGCCAGCAGGCCGGTCCAGCGCGGAATCTGATCCGCCGACACGTTGAGCTGCTCCAGATACAGCGGCGTGAACGCGGTTAAGTGCCCGAAGGCGAACGACTCGATAATGCCCGTGAGCGCAAACAGCGCCACGGTGACCCGCCAGTTATTGCGATGATCCGGCATGATAGCTTTGCTCTAATGTTAACAAGACGAACGTTGTACCAGCCTGATCATTGGCCTGCGCTCCGACTGTCCTCGGTTGCCAGCCGCTCCAGCAAGAACGATTGCAGCGCCAGTGCGGCCGGCGATAGCGATCGCTCACGATGCGTGATCAAGCCCAGTGTGCGGCTCATCGGCACGTCGGAGACTGAGACGCCCAGAAGCCCGTTTGCGCCGGAGAGCGCCAGACGCGGCACCAGCGCCACGCCCAGACCAGCCGCCGCAAAGCGCAGCACCGTATCCATCTCCGCGCCATCCAGCACAATCTGCGGCGTAAAACCTCCCGCCCGACACAGCTGCATCGTGCGGTCGCGCAGCTCGTAGCCCTGCGGAAACAGAATGAATCCGGTTGCGGCAAGATCCGCCGCCTGAAGCCGGCTCGCGCTCGCCAGAGGATGATCCTCAGCCATCGCCAGTACGAGATCTTCGGTCAGCAGCTCGGTACAGGCGATCTTCTCGACATCGGCCACCATCGCCAGCGACACCACCGCCAGATCGACGGTGCCCTCGTCGACCAGCGCAACCAGACGACCGACGCCGGCCTCGTGCAGCTCAAGCTCGATGCCGCTGTAGCGCTGGTTGAAATCGGCGAGCGCGCGCGGCAGCAGATTGGTGCCGACCGTCGGCGACGCGCCCAGCGACACGCGCCCGGATGTGAGATCCGAAAGCTGCTGGAGCGCGGCGCGAGCCTCGGCGACATCGCGCATAACACGTCGGGCGTACGGCAGCAGCAGCTGGCCCGCATCGGTCAGCTCGATCCGGCGACCGACTCGATTGAAGAGCGCGACGCCCAGCTCAGCTTCCAGCACCTGAATCTGCTTGCTGAGCGATGGCTGAGCAATGTGCAGCTCGCGCGCGGCACGCGTAACATGTCCGTGCCGCGCAACGGCCTCGAAATATCGCAGATGATGTAGTTCCATTTTGATGCCTTCAGGCTATCTATTCGATACCAAACATATCTTGGACCTGTCGAGGCTATAGCGTTACATTTATTGTACATAGAGTTATGACAACACGGAGTGAAAGAAATGCAACTCGATATAATCCCGACGCGGTACACAACAGATGTGCTTGTGATCGGCACAGGTGGTGCCGGATTGCGTGCGGCCCTCGCCTTGCACGATCAGGGCCACCGTGTGCTGGTGCTGGGCAAGCGGCCCAAAGCCGACGCGCATACCGTGCTGGCGGCAGGCGGCATCAACGCCGCGCTGGGCTCGCTCGATCCGCAGGATAGCTGGGCGATTCACGCCGCCGACACGCTCAAAGAAGGCCGCTATCTGGGCGATCCACGGGCGATCGAACTGCTGTGCCGCGAGGCTCCCCAGGCGATCCAAGAGCTGGTGGAGCTGGGCGTGCCTTTCGCCCGTGAGGCCGACGGAAGGCTGTCGCAGCGCTACTTTGGCGCGCACCGCTACCGGCGCACCTGCTTTGTCGGAGATTATACAGGTCTTGAGATCATCCATGCGCTGGTTCGTGCTGTGGATCAGCGCGGGATTCCGATCCTGGAGCGGGTGTATGTCAGCGATCTGCTCACGGCGGACGGCCGCGTCAACGGCGCGCTCGGCTTTCGGCTTGAGGATAAACAGCCGATCGTGATTCAGGCCGGTGCGGTGCTGCTGGCGACCGGCGGCCACATCCACATCTACCGGCGCTCCTCGTCACGCCGACGCGAAAACACCGGCGACGGCATGGCGCTGGCCTTCGGCGTCGGCGCGACTCTGGCCGATATGGAGCTGGTGCAGTTTCATCCATCGGGCATGGTCTGGCCGGCTGAGCTGGAAGGCACGCTGGTGACAGAGGCTGTGCGCGGCGAGGGCGGCCGGCTGTTCAACACACAGGGCGAGCGCTTCATGCAGCGCTACGACGCCGAGCGCATGGAGCTGTCCACGCGCGATCGTGTGGCGCTGGCGAACTACACCGAGATCATGGCCGGACGCGGCACCGAGCACGGCGGCGTCTGGCTCGACGTTAGCCATCTGCCGGCCGAGGTCATCGAGCAGCGGCTGCCGCGCATGAAGGAGCAGTTCGCGCTGGTGGGCGTGGACATTACCCGCGAGCCGATGGAGATCGCGCCGACGGCTCACTACACGCTGGGCGGCATTCGCGTGACGCCCGAGACCCACGCGACCGAGGTCACCGGCCTGTTTGCCGCAGGAGAAGCCGCCGCCGGTGTTCA
>DASWTQ010000327.1:0-14407 GCA_036402055.1 Herpetosiphonaceae bacterium | reverse complement strand
GCGCTGGTGCGGCCAACCAAGAGCGTCCACGATGTCGAGGTCAAATCGGTCAAGAAGAAGCTCAAAGACAAAGACTTCGCGGCCAAGGTCAATCGCGAGGACATCACACAGGGCGCGGAAGAGCTGGGCGTGCCGATCGACGAGCTGATCGCGGATGTGATCGCCGCGCTGCGAGCCGCCGCGCCGCAGCTTGGCCTCGAAGGCCGCACTAGCCCTTAGACCGTTAGCAGATCGGGCGGCGTGGAGTAAGATAAGGCCCAGGTATGCAGCGGTCCGCGCCGAACAAGGGCGCGAGCAGCGGAGGAGATCGCCTATGTCCTCGATTGCGCTCCACGACGACAGCTATCGCCGCGATCTTGGCGATCGCCTGGTGCTGCGCTGGTCCACACCCGCCGACACCGACGAGCTGGCGCGGCTGTACGGCAACGTTTTTCGCCAGCGGGTCAGCCAGCCGCCCAACCGAACGATCGCCGCGTGGACGCGCGTAATGATGAGCGGCGAGCATCCGCTGCTGGGCCCGACCGACTTCGCGGTTGTCGAGGACACCGGCCAGCAGCAGCTCGTCGCGGCAACCAATCTGATGCGCCAGGTTTGGACCTACGCCGGCATTCCGCTGCAGGTCGGCCGTCCCGAGGTCGTCGCCACCGAGGCCGAGCATCGCCATCGCGGCCTGATCCGCGCGATCTTCGAGCTGATCCATGCTCGCAGCGCGGCACGTGGCGATCTGGTGCTCGGCATCACCGGCATCGGCTACTACTACCGCCAGTTCGGCTACGAGTACGCGCTGGACCTGGGCGGTGGCTGCAACATTCCATTTTCGGCGATCCCGGCGCGCAGCCCACACACGCCAGAAATCAGATTGCGCCCGGCGACAATCGACGATATACCCGATCTACTGCGGCTCTGGGAGCATGAGCACGCGCACTCGCTGGTCACGACGCAGATCGATGCCGGATACTGGCGCTTTCTGATTGACGGCAACCTCTTGTGCGATCCCGACTCCGGCTGGCGCACGCTGATGCTCGTCGATCGTGATGACCAGACGCTGGGCTACGCGCTGCTGCATCCCAAGCTCTGGGGTCCGACGCTGGCGGTTAAAGGCTTAATCGTCAGGCCGGGCGCGTCGTTCCATGCGCTGCTGCCGGATATTCTGCGCGCGATCCAGACTGAGGCGCTGGCGCTGCCGGTTGCTGTCGGCTCTCCACCACCTACTAGCCTGAGCCTGGGCCTTGGCCGAGAGCATCCGGTCTACGCAGCGCTCACCGCAGATCTGCCTGTGCAATTCGATCGACCATACGCCTGGTATGTGCGCGTGCCGGATCTGGTCGCGCTGATGCGCAAGATCGCGCCGGTGCTTGAGCGGCGGATTGCCGAGTCGGTGCTGGTGGGCTACAGCGGCGAGATCAAGATCAATCTGTATCGCGGCGGTCTGCGGCTGGCCTTCGAGAAGGGCGTGCTGCGTACCGTCGAGCCCTGGCAGATCGCGATCTGGAACGCAGCGGTCGACGCTGCCTTCCCGCCGCTGGTATTTTTGCAGCTCCTTTTCGGCCACCGCAGCCTGGACCAGCTGCGCGATATGTTTCCCGATGTATCAGCCGGCGGACAGCACCAGCTGCTGCTGCAAACGCTGTTTCCAGCGCGGCCTTCGCTTGTGATGCCGCTGGACTGAGCATGATCACGACATGAGCAGCCAATCAGCCATCGCGATCGAGCTGCGCGGCGTGACCAAGCGCTACGGCAGGCATCCGGCAGTTCACGATCTGAATCTCACGGCGGCGCGCGGCGAAGTGCTGGGCTTTCTCGGTCCCAACGGCGCGGGCAAGACCACGACGATCCGACTGCTGACCGGCTTTCTGCGTCCCTCGGCTGGAACGATCCGGCTGGCGGGCTGCGACATGGCCCGGCCTGACGAGGCGCTGCACGCGCGGGCTGAGCTTGGCTTCGTGCCGGATGTCGCCGGTCTCGATCCGGCCACGACAGGCGTGCGGCTGCTGGATGAGCTGGCACGTTTGCAGCGCCGCCCACCGATCGATCGTGAGGCGGTGCGCGAGGCGCTGGATCTGGCGACGGAGGATCTGTACCGGCCGATCGGCGCGCTGTCTCGCGGCACGCGCCAGAAGATTAATCTCCTCCAGGGCTTGCAGCACCGGCCGGGCGTTCTTGTCCTGGACGAGCCCACCGAAGGACTCGATCCGCTCGGCAAGCGCGCGCTCTTCATGCTGCTGCAAGCGGCCCGACGGCGCGGCGCGACGATCTTCTTCTCCTCGCATGTGCTGAGCGAGGTCGAGGAGCTGTGCGATCGGGTGGCGCTGATTCGCGGCGGACGGCTGATCGCGGTCGATCGGATTGCCGGGCTGCTGCGCCATACGCGGCGGCAGATCACGCTGCATGTCGAGGAGCAGGGGATCGAGCGGCGGCTGGCGGCGCTGCCCACGGTGGCGGATCTGCGCTACGCCGAGGAGCGCTGGCACTTCAGCGTGGCCGAGCTACAGCCATTGCTACGTCTGCTGGCAACCTTACCGGTCCGCGACGTGACGATCGAGCCGCCCTCGCTGGCCGATGTGTTTTTGCAGCATTATCGCCCCGCAGAATCCGATGATGCTTAGCGCGCTGCTCGCCGCATGGGAGATCGCTCGTGGGACGCTGTGGCGCAAACGCGGTTCGCTGCTGGCGCTGGCGCTCGGCGCCGGTTTGTTTCACTACATTCTGGTCGCGAGCTATCCGTCGATCGGCGGGATCGCGGCGGTCGAGGGCGTGGTGCGCACGTTTCCGCCGGGGTTGCGCCGCCTGCTCAAGATCGCGCCGAACTTGCAGGCCGGTTTTGGGCTGCTCAACTATCTGGCGCTGGGCTTTTTTCACCCGGTCTTTCTTGGCTTTGGCTCGGCGTTTGTGGTCGGCCGCGCAGCCGATGCGCTGGCGGGCGAGATCGAGCGTGGATCGATCTATCTGCTGCTGAGCCGTCCCGTGCCGCGCTGGGCGCTGGTGCTCGGCAAGGCGCTTGAGCTGGCAGGCGGCGCGGGCCTGATCGCGCTGCTGGGCTGGCTGGGCCTGGCGCTCGGCGTGTGGACGACCGCACTTCCCGAATCGGTGCCGCTGGGCCGCTATCTGCTGATCGCGCTGGTGGCCGGGCTGCTCTTCGCCGCACTGGGAGCCGGGGCGCTGGTGATCTCAAGCTGCGACAATCGAACCGGGCGCGTGGTGGGGCTGTCCAGCGCGTGGACACTGGTCGCGTTTCTGCTCGACGTGATCCCGGCGATCGCGGAGTCGCCGCTGGCCGTGCTCAATCCCTGGCACCACTACGATCCACAGGCGATCCTGGCGACCGGCCTGGTTCCAATCGGCGCGTGGCTCGTGCTTGGCGGCTGGATCGTCGGGGCAACCGCATTGGCCGCGCTGATCTTCGCCCGCCGCGATCTGGCGTAACTTTTCGATGCCAGTAAGCTAAAAAGAGCGCTATGATTAACGCGTGTCCAGTGTGGCGTTTGCTCTATCTGGATGCGAGACTCATCCCGCCAGCCGCACCAGGAGCCGGAGGATTCCTGGCGCACAACCAAGGAGAAGCTGTTTATGCCAATCGATCCGCAAATGCAGGCGTTCCTCGATCAACAGGCCGCGCTCGGCGCTCCACCGATCCACAAGCTGACACCTGAGCAGGTCCGGTCAAGCTCACGTCTGCAACTTCAGCAGGCAGCGCTCTACTACACGCCCGAGCAGGTCGCCAAGATCGAGAACCGGACGATTCCGGCTCCCAGTGGTGAGATTCCGGTCAGGATTTACACGCCGGAGGGCGACGGCCCATTTCCGCTGCTGGTCTTTTTCCACGGCGGCGGCTGGGTGATCGGCGACCTCGACAGCCATGATGATCTGTGCCGCGCGCTGACCAATGCGGCCGGCTGTGTGGTGTTTGCGGTGGACTACCGGCTCGCGCCCGAGCATAAGTTCCCGGCGGCGACCGAGGATTGCTACGCGGCGGCGGAGTGGGCGACCGAGCACACCGCCGAGCTGAACGCCGATCCGAGCCGGGTTGCGGTGGGCGGCGACAGCGCGGGCGGTAATCTTGCGGCGGTGGTAGCCATGATGGCGCGCGATCGCGGCGGGCCAAAGCTGAGCTTCCAGCTGCTGATCTATCCGGCGACCGACTTCAGCACCGAGTTTCCGTCGCGGCAGGAGAACGCCGCCGGGCCGATCCTCGACACCGAGACGATGATCTGGTTCAGAGACCATTATCTGAACGGCGAGGCGGACATGACGAATCCGCTGGCCTCACCGCTCCTGGCATCCGACTTCCACGGCCTCCCGCCGGCGCTGGTGATCACCGCCGAGTACGATCCGCTGCGGGATGAGGGCGAAGCCTACGCGGAGAAGCTCAAGGCTGCGGACGTGCCGGCCACCGTGCGGCGCTACGATGGGCTGATACATGGCTTTTTCAGCTTTGGCGTGGGCGTGGAGAAGGTGCAGCAGGCGCTGGCGGAGACGGCGACGACGCTGCGCGAGGCGTTCAGTCAGGCTGGATAGATCAAATGGATGTGGTCGGGGCGTGGTGATTATCACGCCCCGACTCGTTTTTCAGCCGGCTACAAGAACAGCGGCGCGGGCTCCAGGCTGGCCATGCGCTCGTCGAGATCGTCGGCGGGAGCGGCCGGATCAAAGCGCGCGGCGGCGTCCAGCACTTTGGGCAGCAGGTGAATGTCGCCGGGCGTGTTCAGAAAGACTTTGGGATTGCGCAGCACCCAGTGCACCGCGCTGTCGATGTCGGCCTGCTCCGTGAACGGCTCGTACCAGGTCGCGGCGGTATGGTGCTCGGTCTGCCACGGGCCGCGCGTGCACGACTTGATCGTCTGGACAGCCACGTTGCGCGCCTCGCAGGTCTCCATCAGCGCCGCGAAATCGGCCTGGTAGGTCGGGTTCTGCATCATGGCGTAGTTGTAGGGCAGCAGAACCGAGTCGAAATCGTAGCGCTCCAGGCTGCGCTTGTGCATCCACGAGACGACGGTGTAGTGGCCGGTGATACCCAGGAAGCGCACCAGTCCCTGCTCCCTGGCCTCGATAAAAGCTTCCAGCGCGCCGCCGGGTCCCATCGCGATTTCCCACTGATCCGGCTGAACCAGAATATGCATCTGCCACAGATCGATGTGATCCGTCTTCAGCAGGTCGAGCGAGCGATGCAGATGCTCTTTGGCTTTGGCGTAGGTGCGCTCCTCGGTTTTGGTCGCCAGGAAGAAACGATCACGGTAGCGGCCGGTCCACGGCCCAAGCCGTTTCTCGGACTCGCCGTAGCTGTTGGCGGTGTCGATATGGTTCACGCCATAGTCGAGCAGCACCTCCATCGTGCGATCGGCCTCGTCCTGGGTAACGCGACCGAACGCCGCCGCGCCAAAGATCGTGCAGGTGCTCATATGCCCGGTCCGCCCGAATGGTCGCTGTTGAATCATGGAATCCTCCTACAATTCTCCGCTTAGAGTTCCATTGTAGCGCTCATACCGAGGCAATGTCGATAAAGCAGATTTTGTTGTTGACCGCGCCGCTGGCGTTGGTCAATGTCAGCCTGCCATCGCCGACGGTCACGGTCGTCACGCCTTCGATCCAGCGCTGGGCACTGGTAGGCGTACCGTTCACCGCCAGCACGCCCTCGACATTGATCTTAAACACGCTGTCAATATAGCTCGGATCGCCGCTCACCAGCCGCACGCGATAGCTGCCGTTCGGCACCGCAATCTCCCAGACCGCGTTCAGCAGCGGCGATTTTTGCAGATGGTTGAACGTATCGTAGCGCTGATCCGGCGAGTTGGCGGCGTTGCGATCGCGGGCGTTGGCGCTGTTGTCCGCATTCCAGCCGTAGCGCAGCCCGTTCGATCGCTGCCCGAAGATCGCGCCGGTATCGGGCACGTAGCCGGCGGGCACAGTCGATGCGAGCGGCATAAAGTTGATCTGCGTCAGGAACTGCGGATACAGCCAGCCCTGCGGCACGATCTGCTTGGCCTGGCTGGCGCTCGACCACGAGAGCTGGATCTGCGCGCCACCGGCGTTTTCGTAGTATTCCAGCACGATCGAGTATTTCTGCCCGGCTGCCAGCGCGATCGTGCCGCTGTTCTCGGTCGGGCTGTGGTTGGTCCAGTTATCGATCAGCTTCTGGCCGTTGACCCACAGGCGCACGCCGTCGTCGGAGGTGGTGTAGAAGGTGTAGGTCTCGCCGTAGCGCGCCATGACCTGGCCGGTCCAGCGCACCGAGAAGGTGTCGGCGCCGATGCCGGAGATAGGCGATCCATTACCCCAGTTGAAGTTAATCGTCGGGTCGATGCGCGTGGCGCGGGTGCCGGTGAAGTCCTGGTTATCGAAGTACTCGCCGCGCAGGCCGGTGCCGCTGGTCGCCGTGAACGTGGCGGTGTAGCTGGCGGGCGTGGCCGGCGTGACGATCGTATGAGCCGCCGCGCCGCCGTCCGACCAGGAGCTGAAGGTGTAAGCCTGGCCGCTGCCGTCGAGCTGAGTCGGCGCGTTGACGTTGAGCGCGTAGCCCTGCCACGAGGTCAGCGTGCGCGGCCCGGTGATCGAGGTGCCGTTGACTTCCAGCCGCAAACCGCTCGGCTGCGTATTCAGCGTTACGTCAACCAGCTTTGGCCGCAGCTCCTGCGTGATCACCGTCGTGAGCCCCTGCGAGTCGGTCGCGGTCAGCTCGATCTCAAGATAGTTGCTGGTCGTGGCGGCCAGATCCTCGGGCGGCGGCGCGTTGAAACTGATGTTATTGCCGGTCGTCGGCTGAAGGAATGGATGTGTGTGCTCGTTGTGGTGCAGAATGATGCGCCAGCTCAGCGAGCTGTCGGGCAGTGTGCCGTCCTGCGCATCGGTGGCGCGGCCCTGGAGCGTGATCACCTGCCCGACCGCGAAGCGCACGCTGGTTGTCGGCGCGATGATCTGCGGCGACGGCGGTGTGTTGCCCGCTCCGATGCGGATCGTGACCGCCGCCGAGGTCGCGCCGCGACTGTCGCGCACCCTGAGCGAGGCGGTGAACGTGCCGGCGGTGTTGTAGGTGTAGCTCGTCGTCGGCTGGCTGGTCTCGCGCACCGCGCTGCCGTCGCCAAAATCCCAGATGTAGGTCAGCGCGTCACCATCGGGATCGCTGCTGCCGGAGCCGTCAAAGTTGACCGTGAGCGGTGTCGCGCCCGAGGTTGGCGAGGCGCTGATCGCGGCGGTCGGCGTGCGGTTGGCGCTGCCCGTGTAGCTGATGCGCCGGACCTGTCCGCCGTTGGCGTAGCTGGTGTAGTAGAGTGCCTGCGTGGCGTTGTGCGGCCCAAAGCGCAGATGCACCGCGCTGTTGGTGCCGAGGCCGGTCACGAAATCGCTGGCGACGTAGCCGCTGCCCGAGGGCGTGAGCTTGAAGATCTTACCGCAGACGTAATCGCCGAAGAGATACGAGCCGTCGTAGCTGGCGGGCCAGATGCCGTTGGGCACGAACGCGCCGCCGGTGATCGAGGCGCAGCCCGTGCTGCGGCCATAGTCATAGATCGGATTGGTCATGCCGGCCGGCGGAGCACCGCAGTTGGTCGTCGAGCCGTTGGCGCAGTGGCCCTCGCGCACGTTCCAGCCATAGTCGGCGCCGGACTGCCCGAGATCGATCTCTTCCCAGGCGTTCTGCCCGACATCGTTGATAAAGAAGCGCGTGTCGGCGGCGTTGGGATCGAAGGCGAAGCGAAACGGGTTGCGCAGGCCCCAGGCGAAGGTTTCCTGGCACTTCTTGCCGGGATCGGTGCGGCCGGCGACGTTGCAGCGCGCGCTGTCGGAGCCGCGAAACGGATTCGTGGCCGGGATGTCGCCGTCGCGGGTGACGCGCAGCACCTTGCCGAGCAGCATATGCTGGTCGCGGGCGGCGTCGTTGCTGCCCGCGCACCGGGTTGGATCAGCGTAGTCGCAGCCGCCATCGCCAACGGTGATGTAGAGCAGACCGTCCTTGCCGAAGTTGAGATCGCCCGCGTTGTGGTTGCCGGCCGGCGAGGGCATATTGTCGACCAGCACCAGCTCAGTCGCCGGATTGATCGTGTTGGAGTCGGGCAGCACAAAGCGCGACACGCGATTGACCGGCGAGGAGGCGCTGTTGTTGGCGCAGGAGCTGGATTTATTGAAGGTGTAGTACAGGTAGATAAAGCGGTTGGACGCGAAGGCCGGATCGACTGCCGCGCCGAGCAGGCCGCGCTCTGAGTTGGTGCAGATCCTGGTCGCCAGATTCAGCGCTGGCGTGGAGCGCAGCGAGCCGTTCTGGTACACATACAGCTGGCCCGGCTGCGTCGTGATCAGCATCCGTCCGTCGGGCGTGAACGCCAGCGCGGTCGGGCTGGCAACGCCGGTCACGAGTGTGTCGGAAAAATCGGCGGGCACCGCAGCGCTCGGCCGCGCCAGCTCCGCCCCGACCGCCGGCAGCGACGGCTGCAGACAGAGGATCGCGACGACCAGCAGCGTCCAGTAGCCGAGCCAGAAACGTGGTTTGGGAATCATCTCAACTCCTCCTCATGCGAGTTTTCACCATGAGAGATGCGCGGATACACAAGATTCCAGCAGGCGGGGGGCGAATAGCGAAAGACGGATCGGTGGTCAGGTAAGCTGGCGCAAGGATACCACAGGCTGCCGAGTCCGCGCGCAGCATTTGACAGCGATGCTACAGTGCCAGCTACGATCTCGTCGGCACTTACACCCTCCTCAGCACCAGAACTCGACAACGATGCACATGGAGACACTATGACCGATCAATACCTCAAGATCGCCGAAGACTACGATCGCACGTTCGCCCGGATCGCGTACCGACCGTTTATGGAAGCCTTCATGTTATATCGCGCGCTGGGCGATGTGAGCGGTCGCAGCGTGCTGGATGTCGCATGCGGCACTGGACTTTACGCCCGGCAGCTGCGGCAGCGCGGCGCGGCGCCCGTGGTCGGCGTGGATATTTCCGAAGAGATGATCCGCGTCGGCCGCGCGCACGAGACCGTCGAAGATCTGGGCATCACCTATCTGGTCGAGGATGCCGCCAAGATGGGCGTGATCGGCCACTTCGACCTGGCGATCGCGGTCTATCTGCTGCACTACTCGCCGACCGAGGACGTGCTGCGCGCGATGTGCCGCAATATCGCCAACAATCTCAAGCCTGACGGACGCTTTTTGAGCTACCAGTTCAACCCGGATGTCGCGCGCACGCCCGGCTACTACCAGAAGTACGGTATCGGCGTGCAGCTGCCCGAGTCACTCAGCGATGGCGATCCTTTCACCTTTACGCTCACCATCGGCGATGTGGTAACGCCGCCGCTTCAGGTCTTCTACTGGAGCACGCCGACGCTTGAGGCAGCGCTACGCGACGCGGGATTTAGCACCGTCAGCTGGATCACGCCCGCAGTCGCGCCTGAGGGCATCGCGCAGTTTGGCCAGGAGCACTGGCAGGACATGCTGGACGTGCCGCTCTGCCAGCTGATCGAGTGCACGAAAGCATAAGGGCGCAGCAGCGAAACTTCTTGAGACAACAAAAAACGTTCAGCGCGAAGCTGAACGTTCTTGTCTGGCGGGCCCGAGGGGATTCGAACCCCCGATCTCTGCCGTGACAGGGCAGCATGTTAGGCCGCTACACCACGAGCCCGCGATTGATGGCAGGATTATAACAATGCCCCGGCGGATTGTCAAATCATTGAGGGTGTGGGTTTGGGGCGAGGCCCTCACCCCCTGGCCCCTTCTCCCACTGTGGTAGGAGAAGGGGAGTAGCGCTACTTCTTTGTTCGTTTGTTCATTCGGCACGTGGCCCTCACCCCTGCTTCACTCCGTTCAGCATCCCCTCTCCCGCTGCGGCAGGCGAGGGGGAAAAGCGGTACTTCTTTGTTCTCTTGTTCTCTTGTTCTCTTGTTCTCTTGTTCTCCTCTGGTTCTTGGTTCTTGGTTCTTGGTTCTTTATTCCTCCCACTTCACCTGGATACCGAGCAACCCGACGATATGCACCGCCTGGCCCGGCTCGATGATCGCGCCCTCCAGCTCCTTGATGCCAACTTTGAGCCCTTCCAGCTTGGAGCCCCGCAGATCGGCTCCGGCGAGCTTGGAGCCGCGCAGATCGGCCTGGCTCAGGTCGCAGTCTTTGAAGACCACGCCCGCAAGGTTGGCGTCCTGAAACGATGCGCCGCTGAGATTACAGCGCTCGAAGCGCGCCGCCTTGAACGACGATGACCAGAAGAGCGCGAACTCGGCGTTGCAGTCTTTGATCAGGGCATCGGCGACCTCAGACTCCATCAGCTTAAGGCCAACCAGGCGGCAGCCAGTCCATTCGATCCGGCTGAGATGCGCTTTTTCCCACTCGGCGCCGGCAAAATCGCACGTGTCGCAGCGGGTATCAAGCATCTGCGAGCTGGTGAGATGCGTACGCGCCAGCGAGACCCGCTTAAGATGCGCCTGCTCGAAGAGCACATCGTCGGCTTCCTGCTCGCTGAAATCGCTGCTGGCAAGCAGGCACTGGCTGAAGGATCTCTGGTCCTGGAGCGGCTCGTCGACGCTGATCTCGGACAGCCCGGATGCGGGCAGCTGCGGCGCTTGGATTCCGGCGATGCGGCGCTTGCTTCTCATAACAGGCTCACCCGATTTGCTACATGTGTTCGATCGTTCAGTGGACGACTCTAGCATCGCCGTCAAGTACTTCCGTGGTCCAAAAGATGATGCACAGATTCGTGTAATGAGACAGCAGGAGGATAGACTATCGATATGAGCTACCGTGGTGCAATCTTCGATGTCGACGGCGTGCTGGTAGACTCGCCCCACGAGCGAGCCTGGCGCGACACGTTACGCGATCTGATGGAGACCGAGTGGCAGGAGCTTTTAGCGCAGACCAGCTACCGGCCGGACGCGTTTACAACCGCTGTGTACCAGGAGTTTGTCGCCGGAAAGCCGCGCATGAGCGGCGCGCAGGCCGCGCTTGAGCACTTCGGGATTCCCGACGCCGCGCGCCGCGCCGTGGAGTACGCCGAGCGCAAGCAGAAGCATGTGGTCGAGCTGATCGAGGCCGGCGAGTTCCTGGCCTTTCCCGACGCACTGCGCTTTATTCTGGCGGTCAAAGCGGCCGGAATCAACGTGGCGGCCGCGTCGTCGTCCAAGAACGCCGAGCTGTTTCTGCGGCAGATCCGGCTGGATACCTTCGCCGCCGAGCAGGGCCTGCGCTACGATTTCGTGCGGCCCGGCCTGACGCTGCTGGACTTCTTCGACGCCAACGTCGCGGGCCGCGATTTTCCGCAGGGCAAGCCGCACCCGATGATCTTTTTGACCGCCGCCGCCGAGCTGGGCATTGCGCCGCAGGACTGCTTTGTGGTCGAGGACGCGACGTCGGGCGTGCAGGCGGCCAAGGCGGGCAACATGGCGGCGCTGGGCGTGGCCCGGCTCGACGACGAGGCGCTGCTCTCCGAGGCCGGCGCGGATCTCGTCGTCACCACGCTGGACGACGTAGCGATCGCGGCGCTGGCGGCGGGCAAGCTGGAGCGAGGGAGAGCACGCTGATGACGATGCAACGTTCGCAAAACATCTGGGAGCTGGGTTCCGATCCACGCTGGTTGATGACGATCGAGGGCTGGAATCCGCAGCAGGAGCCTGGCATCGAGGCGGTGCTGGCGCTGGTCAACGGCTACGGAGGCACGCGCGCCGCGATCGAAGAGGGCAGCAGCAATTCGGTGCCGGCAACCTTTCTCAACGGCGTGTTCGACGCGGCCACACAGGAGGTTGCTCAGGCCGGAGCAACGCCCGATTTCCAGGTCATCGCCGCGCCAACGCCCGAGCTGGTCGTCGCGCCCGACTGGTCGCGGCTGCGCATCCTGGCCGACGAGCAACCCTTGACGATCGAGAGCGCCGAGCTGATCGAGCAGCGCCGAACGCTCGATTTTCATCGCGGCGTGCTGCTGCGTGAGTGGCGGCTGCGGCACGGCGATCGGACCACACGGCTGCGCTCGCTACGCTTCGCCTCGCTGCATGATCGCCACATCCTGGCGCAGGCGCTGGAGATCACGCCCGAAAACTGGGAGGGCCAGCTCACGATCGAGGCGATCGTCGAGGGAGCGGTGACTAACGAGGGCAGCACGCAGCATCTGGTCAATCACCGGACCAGCGCCTTCGATCAGGGCATGCTGCTCACGACCGAAACCTCGGAGCAGCAGATCAAGCTTTGCTTCGCGACCGCCGGCACGCTTCAAGGAGCACCATATATCGAGGCTAAGGACGTGCGGCCTCAGTCATTGATCCAGCGCTGGACCGTCGCGGCGGCACAATCGCAGCCGGTCACGCTGCACAAGATCGTCACGGTCTTCACCTCGCGCGACGATGACGATCCGGCCACACAGGCCGTCGAGCGGCTGACGGCTGCGATGCAGGACGGGCTGCCCGCGCTGCTCGATCGATCGAGCCAGGCCTGGGATGCGCGCTGGCACACGGCCGACGTGACGATCAGCGGCGACGAGGAGATCCAGCGCCAGACGCGCTTCGCACTGTATCATCTGATCGGCAGCGCGAATCCTGAGGATGAGCACGCCTCGCCGGGAGCACGTTCGCTGACCGGCGAGCGCTACAAAGGCCATGTCTTCTGGGACACCGAGATCTTTGTCTTTCCGTTCTTTGTCTACACCCACCCACCGACGGCGCGCGCGCTGCTGATGTATCGCTACCATACGCTGCCGGCAGCGCGCGACAAGGCTCGTGCTCACGGCTATCGCGGCGCGCTCTACGCCTGGGAGTCCACCGATAGCGGCGTGGACGTGACGCCGCCGTTTGTGTATAACTCGGCGGGCGAGCGGCTCGAAATCCTGACCGGCCTTCAGGAGCATCATATCTCGGCGGATGTCGCCTACGCGCTGTGGCAGTACTGGCACGCGACACAGGACGAAGAATTCCTGGTGAGCGCGGGCGCGGAGATGCTGCTTGAGATGGCGCGCTTCTGGGCCTCGCGAGCCGAGCGCGGCGACGACGGGCGCTACCACATCCGCACGGTGATCGGACCCGACGAGTTCCACGAGCACGCCGACGATAACGCTTACACCAACCGCATGGCGAGCTGGGTGCTCGATCGCGGCGTGGAAATCGTCGATTGGCTCAGGGCTGAGCATCCCCAGCGCTGGCATGAGCTTGCCGCCCAGACCAGCTTTGAGGATACCGAGCTGTCGACCTGGCGCGAAGTTGCCGACGGCCTGGTGGATAATTTCGATCCCGTGAGCGGACTGTTCGAGCAGCATCGCGGCTACTACGATCTGGAATATATCGATCTGCAAAGCTACGAGCCGCGCAACACGACGATGGATGTGCTGCTCGGCTGGCAGCGGCTGACCAAAACGCAGATCATCAAGCAGGCCGACGTGGTTATGCTGCTCTTCCTGCTCGGCGATCGCTATTCACGCGAGATCCACGAGGCAAATTTCCGCTTCTACGAGCCGCGCACCTCACACGACAGCTCACTCAGCCCGAGCTTCCACGCGCTGGCTGCCGCGCGTCTCGGCGAGACCAAGCTGGCGCAACGCTATTTTACCAAAGCGGCTAACATCGATCTGGATTTCACGCGTGGCGTTACGGCGGCGGGCGGCGTACATATCGCGGCGCTGGGCGGCATGTGGCAGGCGCTGGTGTTCGGCTTCGGCGGTATGTTTGTCGAGGCCAACGGCCTGCGCTTCGATCCGCACGTGCCCGGAGAGTGGGGCGAGATCGGCTTCTCGGTCCAGTGGCGCGGCTCGACGCTGCGCGCTTCTGCGAACGGCACCACCGTCGAGATCAAGCCGCCGTCGCTGGGGATCTAAAAAACGATCCGGGGACGTGCGCTGCGTCCCCGGATTCGATCGTCAATGCCAAACGTGCTCTATCCAGCAGCTGGCTTGGTTGCGCGCACAAAGGTGCTTGCAAAGCGCCCGACGATCTGCGCGGCCAGCTCATCGCCCAGGCGCGCGGCCCACTCGGGTAGTGGCTGCGGCAGATCGCTTGTGGTGTAGCGCCGTGTGACCTCCAGATCGATGTTCTCGAATCCTACCGCTGTCAGCCCGTCGCGGTACTCGGCATCGGTCAGCGCTCCCGCGATGCAGCCGGCCCAGGATGACAGATCCCGCCGCAGCTCGGCGCTGTCTACCAGATCCGCCGGCAGCCCGCCATGGATCACGATGTCCGAGACGGCGAAGCGGCCACCGGGCTTGAGCACCCGAAACGCCTCGCGCAGCACCGGCGCTTTGTCGGCGGCCAGATTAATCACACAGTTCTACGTCTTGTGAAATTACAACGCTCCTCGTAGCCGTACCAATTGATAAACAAGATTGGCTCGCCCTCTTCTAGCTTTACCAAACCGTACAGATGAAGCTGTTCAAGGAGCTTCCGTTTCTCCGCAAGTGTAAGATCAGTCAGGGTCTGCGACCGCATCTTTAGCTCCTTGAACAAAGCAAGCAGAC
>DASWTQ010000326.1:0-10898 GCA_036402055.1 Herpetosiphonaceae bacterium | reverse complement strand
TTCTTCGAGCAAGCGCAGGCGGAGCAAGCCAGCACCGAGACCGAGCCGGCGGCGGTGGAGCCGAGCCAGGAAAGCGCCGAGGCGGAGCCAGATATGACGCCGTTCTCGCTGAGCGATCTTGGCCTCAGCGATGAAGATCTGAGTACGCTGAGCCTGGACGAGAGCGACACATCGGCGACAGCGGCTGAAGAAGCAACGCTGCCCGAGGATATGCGCTCCGATCTGGCTGAAACCACGCAGCCACCGGCGAGCAGCGACGATGAGCCGGACATGACGCCGTTCTCGCTGGCGGATCTGGGCTTGAATGACGATGAGCTGTCGTTCTTCGAGCAGGCGCAGGCGGAGCAAGCCGGCGGCGAGAGCGAGCCGGCTGCGGCGGTGGAGCAGCCAGGGGAGAGCGCCGAGCAAGAGCCGGACATGACGCCGTTCTCGCTGGCGGACCTGGGCTTGAATGACGATGAGCTAGCCTTCCTGGAGCAGTCGCAAGCAGGCCAGGAGCTGGATACGACGGCATCGCAGCAGTCCAACGAAGATGTCGATCTGCTCTTTGCAGACTTCGATCTGCCGACTGCCACAGAGGAGAATCAGCCCGAAACACCGGCTACCTCGTTCGCCGATCAGGGAGATCAGCAGCCAGAGCTGTTGTCCGAAGTGCCGGCCGAAGCAAATCTCTTCGATGAGACGCCAGCTGTCGGTGCGGACGAGCAGCCTTTCGACAATCCTTCAGTCGCGCCGAGCACTGAGGCGGAGCCGGACATGACGCCGTTCTCGCTGGCGGATCTGGGCTTGAATGACGATGAGCTGTCGTTCTTCGAGCAGGCACAGGCGGAGCAAGCCGGCGGCGAGAGCGCGGCGACTCCTGCGGCGGAACAGCCAGGGGAGAGCGCCGAGCAAGAGCCGGACATGACGCCGTTCTCGCTGGCGGATCTGGGCTTGAGTGACGATGAGCTGTCGTTCTTCGAGCAGGCACAGGCGGAGCAATCGGCGACAGAGCAGCCTGAAACCGAGCCTGTCGAGGATACCGTACAGCCAGAGGAAACCTTCGGGTCGCCGTTCTCACTGGCCGATCTGGAAGACGATAGTCCGTTTGCGAGCCTGGATCAAGCTGCTCCGGCAGCCGATGTCAGCGCGAACTCAGCTACGGATGAGGCGGCAACCGTTTTCGACGGCGATACGCAGGCTGACGACGAGCCGCTGCCGATGGAGCTTCCAGAAGGCGCGCAAGCTGTTGCCTCAGCTGCTGAAGCTGAAGAAGTTCAACCGGCACCGGCCCAACCGGTGGCGAGCACGGCGGCAGTTCACATGGGCGGCGACGAGCTAGCGGCGTTCCACTCGATGCTGGAAGCCGATCCCGAGAATGACGCTATGCGACTTGCCGTAGCCCGGATGAGCCAGAACACCAACGATATTGGCCAGGCAGTCGAGCAGTATAAACAATTGATCAAGCGTGGCAGCTTGCTGGACGAGGTTGTTGTCGATCTTCAGGACTCGATCGCCGACGCCGACGACCCGCAGATGCTGCGCCGACTCCATCGGCTGCTGGGCGATGCATATATGAAGCAGAACCGCTTCCGCGAAGCAATGGACGAGTATAGCTGGACTCTCGCGCGTAGTAGGTAGCTTGGCCCAACGTAGAGGGATAATCAGCAATATGCGCAAGATTGTAGAGGACTTAATCCGGGTTGATGGTGTGATCGGTAGCCTGCTGGTGGGTAAAGACGGCCTCGTCGTCGCCAGCACGCTGCTCGATCCCGAAGATGCGGAAGTACTTGGCGCGATGTCTGCCGCCGTCTATGGCGAGATCGACAAATCGACCAAGCGCATCGGGGTTGGCACGCTCGTCGATGCGATCATCGACGCGCAAGAAGGTTCGATTCTGCTGCTTGAGGCCAAAGATCTGATCCTGGTTGTGATCACACAGCGCATGGTCAATCTCGGGCTGATCAAGATGGAGATGCGCCGCGCCGCGCGTCGTATCAGCGAGGCCGTACCGATCTAAGGCTTGTCCAAATTGGCATAATCGAGTAAGATACGCAGGACATGTGAGGACCGCTTTATGCGGTCCTTCACTATGTGCTTTAGAGTCTATGCGGTCTTGAAATATATTCAGGGAGGAAATCTATTATGGAGCGGTCACTTGTTATTCTGAAGCCGGATGCCGTGCAGCGCGGCCTGGTCGGCACGATTCTTTCCCGTCTGGAGCAGCGCGGCTTGAAGATCGTCGGCATGAAGCTGATGCAGATCGACGAGCAGCTGGCGCGCAAGCACTATGCGGAGCACGAGGGCAAAGGCTTTTTCAACGATCTGGTTAGCTATATTACCTCGGGGCCGGTGGTCGTGCTGGTCATCGCCGGCGAGAATGTGATCGAGATGATCCGCAACACCGTCGGCGCGACGAACCCGGCCAAGGCAGCGCCCGGCACCATTCGCGGCGATCTCGCGGTGTCGATCGGGCGCAACCTGATCCACGCCTCGGACAAGCCCGAGAGCGGCGAGCGTGAGACTGCGAACTTCTTCCAGGAGTCGGAGCTGCTGCAAGACTTCAATCGCACAGTCGATCCCTGGATTTTTGAATAAAACCTTTTTTTACAGCCCAGCAAAAAGCACTCGGTAGATCGCCGAGTGCTTTTTGTTTCTGTCCGCAGTCTGATCGCTATGGCCGTCTGGAGAACTGCCGATCGTCCAGCTCCACGTCACGTTGTATCACAACCTCGACCTTCAGCACGGGCGGCGTCGCTTGAGAGCTAGCTGGCGGCTCGACCTGCTTCACGGGCACAACGATCGCTGGGGCTGGAGGCGCGGCGGTGGTGAGCTTGGGCTGCGTCTTTACCCCGATCCTGGCTGTAGACCTGGTGGCTTTGGACTGCTTGGATGTTGTCTGCGATGCGCGCAGCTCGCTTGACGCCTTGCTGCTCGTCGTGTTCGCCGAGGGCTGCGCGTCTGTTGCTTGCTGCTCGGGTTTAACAACAGTCGTCGGATCGGCGGTCGGCGCAGTGGTTGGCTCGGCCGTAGGTGCAGCAGTCGGCTCCTGAGTAGGTGCGGCAGTCGGCTCCGGCGTCCCATCGATTGGGCGCGGCGTCGGCTCGTCAGTGGGATCGATCGTCGGCTCAACCGTCGGCTCACCAGTCGGCTCAAGTGTCGCCGTGGGGTCCTCGGTCGGTCCTGGCGTCGGCTCGCCAGTTGGCGATGGCGTCGGCACAACGATCGTCACCGTGATCTGCACCGTCGGGATTGGCACCACAATAGTTGGCTGCGCGGTGTTGGTCGCGCTGGGAGACGGCTCAGGTGTCGGCTCCGCTGTCGGCTCAGCCGTTGGCGTAGCCGTCTCGGTGGGCACATCGGTTGGCGATGGCGTGGGCACGTCGGTCGGTACCACGGTCGGCGATGGCGTTGGCACATCGGTTGGCGATGGCGTTGGCACGGCGGTTGGTACCACAGTCGGCGATGGCGTTGGCTCCGCCGTCGGCACGGCGGTTGGTACTGCCGTCGGCGCTTGAGTTGGCACCTCTGTTGGCACAGCCGTCGGCACGTCGGTCGGCGATGGCGTTGGCACAGCCGTCGGCGCTTGAGTTGGTACCGCTGTCGGTACTGCGGTTGGGATCGGCGAAGGAACAAGCGTAGGTTTCGCCGTCGGAACCGATGTCGGAACCGGCGTCGGCACGGCCGTCGGTACTGCGGTTGGGATCGGCGTCGGCACGTGTGTTGGCGGTGTCGTCGGGATCGGCGTCGCAGGTACTGGAGTTGGTGTAGCCGGCGGTGTGCTTGTCGGTACCGGTGTTTGGCTCGGCTTGGGCGCTCGAACAGGCGGCTGGGCCGGCGCCGGTACTTCCGGGTCCGTTTCTGTCGGCGCAGCGGTAGGAGCCGTTGTGGTGCGTACAGCTGTTGCGGTTGGCGTCGGCTTGGCGGCAGTTGGTGTCGGTGCAGGAGCAGTTGGTGTCGCAGTCACTGCCTGTGCAACAGCGACCTGCTCAAGATCGTTGCGCAGCTTGTCCACTGTATCGCCGGCAGTATTCAGCGCCTCGGGAGCTGCGACCTGATCCTTGAGCTGATCGATCGACGAGTCTGCCTCGGTAAGCAGCTTCGACAGCTCGGGATAAAGATGTTCTACGCCGCCCTGCCGCGCGATAGTAACTGCCTCGCGAGTCTCGGTCAGCGCCTCGTTGAGCAGCGGCTGCTCGATCCGCCGATTTTGCACCGCCAGCTGGTGTAGCTCGTCGAACCGCCGGCGCGCAAGCTCGATATGCAGCTCAACCTGCGAGCTGGCATTAAACGCCGCGACTATCTCCACCTGCTCCACCGCACGTTTGATCGGGTAGAGCGGGCTGTCGGGCATACTCTGCTTCGAGCCCTGCCAGCTGACCACAAATAAAACCAGCAGTGCCGCGGCCAGCGAGGCATAGCGCTGAACGCGATACTGCTGAAATGCGTTAACAAATTGACCTAGACTGGTAGTAAATCGTTTGACCAAGCTCGGAGGATCTTGCGGCACATTGGCTAGCAGCGATTCCCAATCTGGCTCCGCGACTGCCTTCTCAAACATGGGCAGTGGAGCGCTCGCAAGCCGGTGCAGGTCATCACTGACCTGCAACAGCGGCCGCAGCTCATCAGCATAGTCTGGAAACTGCCGAACGCAATATTCGAGGGGATGACCTTGCTCAAGAAGTTCCAGGGCTTGATCTAGTGCTTCTGTGAAGGACAGCCTAGACACGGTTATACCCTCTTACTGGAGAGACGGAATTACCCCACCTCTCCCAAACTCAACTCTGAAAGCGCACCCGGACGCTCATGGGCCAACATCTGTTGGAGACGATTGATCGCCCGGTGCTGGAGGGCCTTAACAGCGCCCTCAGTTCGATCGACCGCCGCCGCGATCTCTAAATTGGACAGGCCTACAAAGAACTTCAGTGTAATGACTTGCTGTTGCTCAGCTGTGAGCTTGCTGATCGCTTCCCGTAAAGCCAGCCGATCGCAGATCGTGCGCGCGGTATCATAGCTTTTGGGATCGGTTAGATTAAGCTCTGGTGTGAGCGATACCTGCTCCGTGCGTTTGCGTTTACGAATGTAGCTTACGAGAACGTTGTTGGCAATGGTGTAAAGCCAGGCCGTAAACGAGAGATCGCCGCGATATTCGAAGTTTTTAACACCTTTCCAGATGCACATAAAAACTTCCTGGACACAATCCTGGGCGGCCTCAATATCTCCTAGCCGAACATAGCAATACCGGCGAACCGAATCAGCATACGCATCGTGCATTTCGCGGATCGCCTGAGGATTACCCTCTCGCGCTCGCGCGATGACCGATGGAAGATCGATAGAGCTGGGCATGGGACGCACTCCTACCCTCGCGCAACGTCCTCCGCTAACGCAGGTGAACTTTCATATAATCGATCCCCTATGTTCTAGTAAACGCAGGTTCGACTATGAAAGATACGCCCGCCGTTTATGCGAATTGACAATAGCTAATGAAACCAGCGGTGATGTCTGACGATGTAGATCTTGTGGATATACACGACCAGTGTCACCAGACAAATACGTTTTGCGCGCTTAGGTTACACAGTGGCCGCTGTGTAGATAGGGGATAACTACCAGCGAACTACAGCACGCAACTAAGCCCACGACAGCTAAGCAAGAATTAGGCCAAGCTGTCAATTCAAGGACGGTAACCTGGCGATCGTAGTTCGGATGAACCTTAGACCCATGGTTTTGCGTGCCATAGCTTTCGCTATAGTTGCCCTGAATGCGTCAAGAAATATTATAAAGACGCGCTGAGCGTTGTGCAATAGCTTCAATGGTTGAGAATAGGTAAAAATCTGATCTACAGTGCATCGTATGACCGCAGCAAAGAGCGCATTGCAAAGCCATACATCAAGCAAAAACAAGAAAGCCCGGCCAGAACCGGGCTCCTGGTAGCAGGATTACAGCAAGATTACGATCTTGCGCGAACAGCCCTAGTCAGCTGACTGCGCGTCGAGGGCCAGCCGCGCCTGGCGCTGGAGATCGTAGAGCATCGTCAATGCTTCGATCGGCGATAGCTCCTCGATCCGCAGCTCGCGCAGCATCTCGATGACCGGATGCTCAGCCTGCGCTGTGAAGAGCGAAAGCTGGATCTGAGGATCGACCGCGCCACCCTGCTGCATAATGCCGCGAATCCGCTGGCGCTCGGCCTTGTTGCTGCCTTCCAGCTCGGCCAGCAGCTGCTTGGCGCGCTGTACGACGACTTTGGGAATGCCGGCTAGCTCGGCGACATGCACGCCGTAGGAGCGATCGGCGGCTCCCGGCACGATCTTATGCAAAAAGACCACATGTCCATCGGCCTCGGTGACCTGGACGCTGTAGTTACGCACGCGCGGCAGCACCTGCGCCAGCTCGGTCAGCTCGTGGTAGTGCGTGGCAAACAGTGTGCGCGCGCCCAGTCGCGGATTGTTATGCACATACTCGACCACCGCGCGAGCGATCGCCAGGCCGTCGTAGGTGCTGGTGCCGCGTCCGATCTCGTCGAGTACGATCAGGCTACTGCGGGTGCTCTGCGCCAGAATACTCGCGGTCTCGGTCATCTCGACCATAAACGTGCTCTGCCCGGTCGCGATGTCGTCCTGTGCGCCGATGCGGGTAAAGATGCGATCGACCAGTCCGATCTCGGCGACGTCGGCGGGCACCCACGAGCCGATCTGAGCCAGCAGCACGATCAGCGCGACCTGCCGCAGATAGGTGCTCTTGCCGCTCATGTTCGGCCCGGTGATCACCAGAATCTGCGTGCTGGCGGCGTCCATCTCGACATCGTTGGCGACAAACGGCTGGTCAAGCGTCTGCTCGACAACCGGATGCCGACCGCCCTCGATGCGCAGCACCGGCTCCTCGGTCAGCGTTGGGCAGATGTAGCGACCACGCACGGCGACATCGGCCAGCGCGGCATACAGATCCAGCTCGGCCAGACCACGGGCTGTCGCCAGCAGACGCGGCGCCTGTTGAGCTGTCATCGCCAGCACACGCTTGAAAGCATCACGCTCCATCTCGTTGAGCTTTTGCTCGGCCAGCAGCAAGATCGTCTCGTACTCGTCCAGCTCGGCGGTGCGGTAGCGCTCGGCGCCGACCAGCGTTTGCTTGCGGATATACTCGGGCGGAATCTGTGACTCCGGCACAGCTTTGGAGATCTCGATATACCAGTTGAAGTTTTTGTTATAGCCAACCTTGAGCGACTTGATGCCGGTGCGCTCGATCTCGCGCCGCACCAGGTCGTTCATCCACAGGCGGGCCTCGCTGCTGCGATGAAGCAGCTCTTCGATCGCGGGATCGAAACCTCGCCGAATCACGTTCTCGGAATCTTTAGGATTCCAGCCGCCCAGCAGCGCCGGAGGATTGTCGGCGATGGCGCGCTCAAGCAGCTTGGCAATATCGGTACAGGCGTCGAGCGTGGTAGCGGCCGGAGCGGTCTGAGGCTTGTTCTCTTCGACCCCGTCGTCGAAAAGATCGTCGTCGATCGCAAACTCTTCGTCGCTCTCGGCGATGCTCGATTCGACCGGCTGAACATCGGCGGTGCCCAGGATCGAGAGCAGCTCCGGCAGCGCGCTCAGCGCCTCGCGCAGACGAACCAGATCGCGAGGCAGCGCGACGCCTTGCACAACCCGATTGATCGTGCGCTCCATATCGCCGATCTGCTTGAGACGAGTACGGACCTCAGCCCGCAGCAAAGCATCGTCGACAAAGCTTTTGATCGAGCTTTGACGCTGCTGCAAGCGCTGGATGTCGAGCAGCGGCTGAGAGATCCAGCGCCGCAGCAGTCGCGCGCCCATCGGCGTTCGGGTTTGATCCAGCACGTCGATCAGCGAGCCGTGCTTGCGACCAGTCGAGCTTTCCAGCAGTTCAAGATTGCGCCGCGTCTGCGGATCGAGGAACATAAACTCCTCGACGCTGTAGTAGCGCACGCCCGTCAGCTGCGAGACCGCCATCCGCTGGGTTTCGGTGAGATACTGGAGCATCGCTCCCGCAGCGCGCACAGCCAGCGGCTTGTCGTGCAGGCTGAAGCCCTGAAGCGAGGAGCTGCCGAACTGCTGCTTGAGCGCATCGCGGCTGGTCTGCACATCCCAGCGCCAGGACGACCACGGCGTCACGCGGCCCTGTGTCCACTCGCCGCTGGCCTCCTGCCCATCCACTTTGCGGGCGACACGCTCGTGGGGCAGCAGCCGCTCGCGCTCGTCCTTATGCATCGGCTGGAGGTCCTGGGCCAGACGCGCATTCTTGGGCTGAAGCATAGCAGGACGCGCCTGCTCGTCGTCGGAGACCAGAATTTCGGCGGGATGCAGCCGCGTGATCTCGCCTTCCAGCCGCAGCAGTGCTTTCGCGCCTTCCAGCTCGGTGGCGGCAAACTCGCCGGTCGAAATATCGGTGTAGGCCAGGCCAACCTTGCCGCGATCGATGATCACCGCGACCAGATAATTGTTGCTGCGGGCATCGATCAGCGATGGCTCGACCAGCGTGCCGGGCGTGAGCACGCGCACAACCTCACGGTCGACCATGCCCTTCTGCGACGACTTGTCGCGCATCATGTCGGTGCGCTGGTACACGCTCTTGGTGCGGGTATCGGTCTGCATGGCCTCGGTGGTCGAGGTCTGCTCCGCGATCGCGACCCGGTAGCCGAGCTGTAGCAGGCGCTGGACATAGTTTTCGACAGCGTGGTAGGGTACACCGGCCATTGGCACGCCGTCGCCGCCCTTGGTGGCGTGGTTGCGCCGGGTCAGCGTAACATCAAGAGTCGCCGCGAGAAGCTTGGCGTCTTCTTCAAAGGTTTCGTAGAAATCGCCGAGCCGCCAGAAGAGAATCGTGTCGGGATACTGGGCTTTGACCTGGCGGTACTGCCGCATCATCGGGGTGAGCTGCTCGTTACTGATTGTCATGCTTTACTCCGGCTCATTTCATGGCGCTGCTAACGCTGGCCTGCGCTATTAAAATCCGGCGCTGTGGCCGCGATTCTTGACGGTTAGGAGGTGGCGCTATTATACCATAGCCTGTCGCAAGTAGAATAGATGTTCCACAAACTATCCACAATTTGGGGATAAGTATATTCGGCTGGAGCAAGCGCGCCCGGATCTTGCAATACTATGGCTTGTGATACAATAAAAAACCCCTGTTTTATAGAGAACAAAGAACAAAGCGGTTGCCATGCCCGGAGGCCAGCCGACGTAGAACAATTGGGTAAGAGCGCGACTCTTCTGTTCTTTGTTCTTTGATCTGTTCTTCCTAGAAGGAGCTGGTTCATGCCCTGGAAGTTGTGGCGATTGGTTGGTCTCCTGGCCCTGGTGTTGAGCCTCGCGGCATGCGACGCCAGCGATCTGCAAACGCAGCGTCCATCCTCGCAGCCGATCACAGGCTCGGTAGAGGTCGCCACGACGAGCGGCAACAACGAGGCCTGGAAGCAGGTCGATGGGGCGATGGATCTGCGAACCATGCGACTTTCCGCCGACTCAGCCTCCGGCTATGTAACCGTCGTGCGCTTCGATCCGAACGCCTACCGCGTCAGCGTTAAGTACGATGTCGCCAATGCGGGCTCGCTCAAGGAATGGTTCAACGCGCTCAAGCCGCTGGTAATGATCAACGGCGGCTACTTCGACGAGCAGGGCCGAGCCACAGCGCTGGTGATCTTCGACGGCATTCGGCGCGGCGAGTCCTACGACGGCTTCGGCGGCATGGTCGTGATCAACGAGCAGGGCCAGTTCGAGCTGCGCTCACTGCGACAGCAGCCCTTCGATCCCAACGAAAACATCCAGCAGGCGATGCAGTCCGCGCCCATGCTGATCCAGCCCGGCGGTCAGGTTTCGGAGCTTGAGCCGGATCAAGACCGTTCGCGGCGCACCGTGATCGGGCGGGATACTCAGGGGCGGATTCTGCTGCTGGTAAGCGACGTGCCCTCGTTTACGCTGCCTGAGCTAGCCAAAGCGCTCAAAAGCTCGGATCTGGATCTGGATGCGGCGCTCAACCTGGATGGCGGCCGCTCGACGGGCCTGTTCCTCAAGACCGATGCCGCCAGCGTCTCGATCGATTCCTACGAAAAGCTGCCGCTGGTGCTGAGCGTCGAGGCGCAGTAGCCGGCAAAGGTTCTTATTGCTCAATTCAAGCTAGCCAAGGAACCGAACCGTGCGCTATCAGTTCACCATTAACGCCGATCATTTTCAGTTCTACCTCGAAGATGACACAATTGATCGCGACACAGCGCTTCTATGGAGCGATCAAGCGCAGAAAGATCGGCTGGATGTGCTGCCGGGCCTGATCGCCGTCGCGACGGAACGGTTCGGCGGGGAGGTTGCGGTGGCGATTGAAGTCGTTCCACGAGAGCCAACCGATCCTGATTTTGATGTCTGGGATCATGTTGTGGAGTGCAGTCTTGAAGTTGAGGCTGAGCGGGTGCTGTTGACAAGCGCAGAGGCAGATATTTCCAATGCTCCTGAAGTAGTGCTACCGCCGGGCACCTATCGAGCGCGGGTCTATTACGCCAACCTTGATAGCGTCGGTGATGAGCTGGATCTGCAAGGAGACGATCATTACCGGATCGTGCTGTGGCCGGGTATGCCAATGGAGCCACGAGTTCTGAAACGCAAGCCGCTGCCGTAGTTCCGCAAGCAGCACCGCACCACTTGCCCCTGACGAAGGAGACAATCTATGACTCGCACGCTGGCTCTGATCGGCGCTCCGTCCAGCGCAGGCGCACACTATCCCGGCCAGGAAAAAGCACCTCAGTACCTGCGCGCTGCCGGCTTGATCGACGGGCTTGAGGCCGCCGGATTGAGCGTGATCGACTATGGCGACTTGCCCGAGTCGCGCTGTGCCGTCGTGCGTGGGCCGCGCTCCACCACCAGCGTAGCTGCCGTCGTCGAGGTGGCGCAGCAGCTGGCCGAGCGTGTGGCAGC
>DASWTQ010000325.1:0-14089 GCA_036402055.1 Herpetosiphonaceae bacterium | reverse complement strand
GCGCTCCTGGATCATTGGCGGCAGCTGCAAGAGCAGGCCGGGAGCGGACAGGATCAGGTGGACCCCGAGAGCTGGCTCCGCTTCTACGATACGCTGTTCAGCTCACCTGAGTCGACGAGCGCCTACCTGAACACCTACATGGATGGCTTCTACGCCCTGTGGGATCTGGTTGATCCCGCTGCCGCCGGACAAGGAACCACGCTGCACCGCTTCAAGGCCATGTATCGAGCGTATGGTCTGGATGAGGCTGTGGGTGAGGATGCGTTCCGGCGCATGGATACGAACGGCGACGACGTGCTGGAGCGCAGCGAAATGTACCAGCGGGTAATGGAGTTCTTTGGCTCAGATCCTGACGTGCCCGGCAATTGGCTGTTTGGTGCGTATGAGTGAGGCGGTGATCAAATACGGAAGCCTTGAGTAGCGTTGAGCCCAGGCGACGACGATTCGATGCAGCTGTCGCCGCCTGGATCTCCTTGTAACCTGGCAGCAGAACAAGTAGGCATCACCACGACATATCCTGAACGTGTCGGCACGGTTCAGCGCCGACGAACATCAACTACTAGTCGCGTGGCTCGTCCGTGTTTTTTGACGACTCCCAGCACCTCTTATCAGCCGCTAGAAGGCATATTCTTCTACAAAGCACAGGTACGCTATGCAAGCTTCTACGCTCCTGTTATTTGTTCTCTGGTTTAAGATCATTGTGACCCTGGTTTTCTGGTCCGTGCCTCTGCTGTTCCTGCGGCAATCGTTCATGCAGCGGCTCGGCATTCCAGTACCGGAGCCGTTCCTGTTCATTCGTCTCCTCGGTGGAGCCTATATGGCGCTGGTTGTGGGATATGGGCTAGGTGTTCGCGACGTGCAGCTCAATCGAGATGTTACTGATACGGTTTGGGTAGGCATTGTCAGCAACGGGCTTGCCTGCATAATTCTGCTCTACTATGGATATGCTGGCGCTTGGAAGGCGTGGCGTTGTTTAGCGCAGATATACATGGCGCTGTCGGCTTTGCTTACAGGAGGGATAACGCTCGGTCTTATTTGGAGTGGACTCCTCGCAGGCGGCGCAACAGGAGAGAACTAGCCTTGCTCATTACACATCAAGGAGGAAGCTCATGTCAGCTACACAGCCAAGTCTACAAAGAAGAATTATTCAGGCTACAGCCAAAAAGCAGCCCCTGAGTCCTGATGAGCTAAAGAAGCATATGCTGGCCACCTACTATAATCTCCGCTGGATCATGGTGGCGATTGCGATTCCACTACCATTCCTCCTGATCATCGGTGGCATATTTCTGGGCGTACCCATACAAGGATCGATGAGTGCATATTACTATACGCATCCGTTCCTAAGAGATCTCTTTGTCGGGACTCTTTGTGCCATCGGTATTTGTTTGATTCTGTATAAAGGCTATAGCGATCAGGAAGAATGGGTGCTCAACTTCGCAGGATTGTGCTCAATCGGTGTCGCGCTCTTCCCGATGGAGAAGGAGTGTGGGAATGAATGCCAGCCGATTACCATCCACGGACTCAGTGCCGTTCTGTTTTTCTTCCTGGTCGCCTATGTGTGTATTGCCTTGGCTAACGACACGCTAAGTCTAATCGACGAGGCGAAACGTGGGAGGTATCAGGTTGCCTACAAGGTACTTGGGATATTGATGATTGTGTTCCCGGTTGGTATCTATGGCGTATTCGCTTACAATGTGTTCTTATATGGTCAACAAGCGGCAGAACAGATTCGCACAACACCACACTATGGGATATTAGCTGCCGAGGCTGCCGCCATTTGCATATTTGGCACCTACTGGTTCATTAAGAGTATAGAAATTAGAACAACAGATGCAGAGAATCTGGCTCTTGATGCAAAATTAGAGCAGACGGGCGATGAAGTACGTCCGGCAGGGGGTGCCGTTCATGACAAATAAAGGCGGCGCGGATCGTTATAATGGAGATGGGCGCTCATATAGCGCCCATGCTCGACAAGTCCCTATCGGATTCATACTACAAGAGGCTGTAGCCTGACACTTCCTCGCCAACTGCTACTCCTCGGGCAACTCCTCTTTACGGCTGGTAGCGCACCTGGACCGCCACGCGATCCAGCGAGAAATCACGCGATGTGTTGCTGGCGACATTGGTCAGGCGCACGCGGAAGTTCGCGTCGCTCAGGTCGCCGGTGCTCCACGCGCGGCCCCAGGTATTGGCCGCTCCGCCCACGGTGTAGACTCCCTCGACGGTTGCCAGCGTCCCCGTCGACTGCGCCGTTGTCCAGGTCGTGCCGCCGTCCCATGACAGATCCACGCAGATTCTCGGCGCGCCGCTGGTGCTATCCGCCCGCGCGTTCAGCCGCACCTCGATCCCGGTGATCGTCGCGCCGCCCGGCAGCGCGAAGCCGTAGTTGGAGAAGCGGTGTTTGTCCTTGCCGCTGTTGGTGCACGCGGTGTTGGTGTTGGAGCCGCTGTTGGTATCCACGGCGACCAGGTCGTCGTCGGCGTAGGCGTTGGCGGGGCTGGTCTGGTAGCCGTTGTTGTCGCCCGCGCCGCTGGTCACGGCCGCGTTGGCCGTCGGGCTGCGGTAGCCGGTGCTGCTGACATCGCAATACTGCGCCGCTTTGCCGATCACGCCGTAAGGACAGCTAGCCTGGTCCATCAGGTACAGGATCGCGCTGCGGTTACGCGCCGTCTGGGTCGGGATGACCTCGTCCGGCGGGTAGAAGCCGGGGCTTGAGCTTACCGGGTACATCTCAAAGGTGTAGTTCAGGATGCCATGGTCGGCGTAGAGCCAGTCATTGATCGTGCCGTCGGTGATGTACAGGTCGCTGGACTGCTGCGGCGTGTAGCCGTTGGTCGCCGCCATCGCCTGGCCCATCGCGACCATCACATCATGGTCGTCCAGGGGCATATCGGCGGGCACGTCGGTGTAGGTGTAGCCGTAGGGCCACAGGATCAGCTCACCGTAGGTGTGGAAATCGATCGCGACTGTGATCTGCTGCTTGCCGCCGATCACGCGGCTGTTCACGAAGTTGCGCACCACCGTCGTCTCCGGCGCGGAGAACTTCGCCGGGCCGCGATAGGTCTCGCTGCTGGTCGTGCCGCTGCTGCCGCCACAGCAGCCCCACTTGTAGCCCCAGTTGCGGTTCAGATCGGTGCCGACCGAGGTTGAGCCGGCGTTGGGCTGACGATTCTTGCGCCACGAGCGGTAAGAGCCGGTGGCGATGTCGTACTCGCCGCCATCGGGATTCATATCGAAGACCAGCCAGATCTCGCGGCTGTCGACCAGGTTGGTGATTTGTGGAGTGCTCCCGTACTCATCGGTCAGGATCTTCAGGGTGTAGAGCGCCTGCTCGACGGTCAGATGCTCGCGGGCGTGCTGGTGATGGGTAAACAGCACCTCGGGCTCGGCCTCGTCGGCTGCCACGTTATCTGAGATTTTGCCGGCCCAGATGGTGCGGCCCTCGTACGAGGTGCCCATGCTAAAGAGATCGAAGATCGCGCCGTGATCCACCTCGGCCTGCTGAATCTCGGCGACCATCTCGGCGTAGTCGTGGTAGTTGGAGTCGGCGGGCGGGAAGGCCAGGATCGCCGCCTCCTGAGGGGTGGGCGTGCCGATATTCAGGTTGAGGCGCCGAATCTCGCGCAGCTCCTGGGGGCTGGCTTCGACCAGGATATAATTGTGGCCGACCTCGACGATCAGCGCGCCAGTCGCGGCGATCGCCGAGCGGGTCTCCACGTCGAACACGTTGCGGATGATGTACATGGGCGTGGGATCGTCTGGTGCGGAGGGAGCCGCGCCCGTCGATGCCCCGGTGATTCCCAGCAGGCTCACCACGGTGATCGTCATTACAACCACCCGGAGCCAGAACGTCCATCGCTTCATAAGCTGGTTCCTCCGTAATAGCCGCTTCGCTATGCTCCGATCGCGGCGAGGTGCTGCCGCGCTGGATCTGTGTACGGTGGTGTCCCGTGTGGATGCGATCACCTCCTCTCGCGACGAGCACGGCGCTGCGTCTGCATCGAGGCGCAAGGTATCGGTCAGCGATAAAAATCGATCCAGCGAATCGTGAACGAGCGCTGCTGCTCATTCACCAGTCCAGGTGGCAGGCGGATCGCGAAGGAAGTTGGCTGGGGCGAGGTGGCGAACGGGGTAGGCGGGGAAACGATCTGTATATCCAGCCAGTGTGGACTATCGGACGCGATCGGGCGTGTGGCGCCGTCGGGCAACTCGATATGCTGCGATATGCTGCGATCGGCGCTTGATACTGCCGCCACGATCACGGTTTGATCAAACGCCAGGCGAAACGTCTCAAGGCCATGCAGATGCAGCTGCACGATGATACTGGCGGGAGCCGGTCCCGAAAGGAGATCGACTGTGGCCGCGCCAATGCCGCTGCCGCTTTGCACATCCACGACGGCGGTATCGCCGCTGGTGCTGATGCTCACCACGTTGCCGTCGCCCTCGGCAGTGGCGCTGAAAACAGGCGCGGCGGGCGACGGCGCACCTGTGGGCGATCCGCCATACTCAGCCGATCTGTGTTCGTCTTGACCGGACGACGGCGCACCTGTGGGCGATCCACAGCCGGCGATCAGCAGCGCGGCAAGCAGCAGGCTAGAGGCGCAGTGCGCTGCCAGCGCCCAGCCGGCGGTTGCCCGGCGATGACGAAGCCATCCTGGCACAGGCTGTGCCGCGTGCGGCTGGCACGAGGGCTGGTCGCGTGGTGTCGCTTCGTGGAGCATACAAACCTGCTCCCGGCTTAAGGTGGCCTATCCCTGAGCGCCGATGGCAAGTCGAGGCAGCCATACCGGCGATCGATACCACCTGAACATACAAGTAGCTCTAGATCAAGGGGTACGTGCATCTTACCACAGATGGTCGGCTCCGTGATCAGGCGATTCACGATGCCGGTGTGCTAATGATGTGCGTTTTTGCGCGCAAAAAAACGCCGCCCCAAAGTGAGACGGCTGGTAGTCTGGAGCGCGAGCAGCGAAGCTACGATTCTTCGGGCAGTGCGGCAGGTACCTGCATCCGGGCAACGCCAATCCGCGCGTCGGCCATGCCGTAGAAGACGTCGATCTGACCATCCGGGCGCAGGTCAACCGCCGTCGGGAAGACCACGTTATCCACGACGCCGTGCAGCTCTTCGGCGGTGTCGGGCGCGAGGATCGGATTGGTCGAGCGGTAGAGCACCCGGCGTGGATCGTCGCGATCGAGCACTAGCACCCCGGCGGTGTAGCGCACATGCGGCTGGTGATCGACACCGGCCATAATCCGGCCGTCCACGCCGTGGATGATCGTGACCCAGCCCAGCGGTGTGAGCACGGGTGGTGCGCCGCCGCCGATCTTGAGCGATTCCCAGGGATACTTCGGCGTAGCCAGCAGCTGGTGATCATACCAGCAGCATAGATTGCGCGGATCGGCCTGCACGGCGTCCAGTGGCGCGTAGGAGATCCACATCGACGGCCGCGCCTCCTCGATGCCGGATGGCTGCACATGAAAGCCGCCCTCGCTCCACCAGTTGACGTTGTAGTCTGGGCGATGAATCATAGCCAGCGCGGGCCGGCCCTGCGGATCGCGTACCGGCTCGGGGAAAAGATAGGCATCCTTGTTGACATACAGATCGAAATCGGTGTGGTACTCGGGGCTATAGGCGAACTTGGCCAGGCCGAGCCGCCGCCAGCTGTAGGCGTCCTCCGAGATCGCCAGCGCCACGCGTGGGCCGAGCGGACCGTAGGCGACGTAGGCCATCACATACGCGTCGATAGCCGGAATAAACGTGACGCGTGGATCTTCCACGCCCGCCGTGTGCGCATTGCGCTCGAAGCCGTTCTCAGGCTCCAGCACATAGCCCTGGCGCTCCACGCCAACCGGCGTTCCCTGCTCGTCGCAGACCACGCGTGCAATGCCGATGCGGGAGTAGTTGCCGGCCGCGACGATGCGTGGAAACAGCAGCAGATTGCCGCTGCGATCGCGGCAGCAGGCCGGGTTAAGCACGCCCAGCACTTCGTCGGGATTGGCAGAGTTGCCTTGCATGATCGTGCCCAGGCGCTGCATCTGGAAGGGAAGATATGTTGTCTCGCTCACTCATGTACTCCTTGTGGTTGATTCGCCCACGAGCTTACTCGTCCCAGCTTAGCGCTCCCTGCCGCATGTCGTAGCTCAGCGTCAGCCGCTGGCCCTCCGGCCCGGTCAGCATTTTGGTTGCCACGGCCGGCTGGAGCAAGAAGCCGTCGACGATCGTGGAGCGCGCGGGATCGCCGCCTGCGTAGCTCATGCGCAGCGTATGCGCGCCGGACTCAAGCCGGATTGGCTGCGGGGTTACGAGATCCAGCCACAGGTAGTCACGATCCGGCGAGACCGCCTGCGGCACTGTCCAGGACTCGCCGCCGTCAAGCGTCACGCCCAGCGCAACGCTGCTCGGGTCCTGGCTCGTGGTGGGTGTTGCCTCCGGCTGCGCTCCCTGTCCGGCCACGTCGAGCAGCTCCAGCGGCACCAGATTCGCCGCCGAGTCGGGATCGCGCCCGCTCAGATCCATGAACGAGTTTCCGCCGAAGCCACGGCCCACCTCGACGCTCAGCGTCTTGCCCGCCGCGATGCCACGCGCGCGCAGGCTTTCCCAGGTCAGCGCGGCCTCGTAGGTGTAGCCGCCGCTGCTCTCAGCCCAGGCCAGTTGCGCATCCGGCAGCGGAAAGCCCGCCTTCCAGTCCCAGACCTCTGGCCCGGCAGTCGTCTGCGCCAGCGTCAGCTTGGCGCCAATCCGCGCGCCACGGCCCTCGGGATCGAGATAGAGCCAGAGCGTATCGCCGCCACTCACGCCGGGACCACGGCCGGTCTGCTCGTGGCTCGGATCGCGCACCTCGGCCAGCAGATACAGCTTTTGCTCGTCCCACATCAGCCGCAGCCGGAAGCTGTCGGTCTCAGGGCCGCGCCAGCTCTGTGTGCCGCGCAAAATCTGCTGCGGCGTATCCACGGCGACCACGGGCGCGGCGCTCCACTCGTCGGGCCGGCCATCGACCGTGAGCGCGGCAGGCGCGCGGGCTGCCTCCAGCTTGAGCGCTGCTGCGCTGCCCGCGCGCCGCATGTGCGATGCAAAGAGCAGATAGTCGCCCGGCTGGTCGATCTCGAAATCCAGCTCGACCGCGTCCTCACCTGTCAGCTCATAAAAGCGATCGCCGGAGATGCGCGCCTCGCCGGTCCAGCCGCGCCGCCCGTAGATCGGCTTGCCCGCGATCTCGCGCCCATCTTCGGCCTCAAGCACGCGCCAGCTCTGCTGCTCCGTGGGCTTGTAGTCGAGATATTTGGCGGCCTCGGGCACTGCCAGCACCGATTGCAGCGCCATCAGCGCCTCGATCGTGGACTCCGCGCCCGCGTTTTGGTTGACCGCCAGCTCGCGATCGATGCCGTCGTAGCCGCGCCCGGTCGTCGGATCGTACATGGGAGTGCGGGCCATGTTATTGCCCATGAACCACGACGCGTGCAGCCCGCCGATCCTGGCGTAGCGCGTATCGCCGGTGGCGCGGTAGACGTTCATCGCCGCCTGCACGATGCTGTTGGTGCCGTACGCCTGCTGTCCCTGGCGGAACGGCAGCGCGCCGAACTCCTGCACGCGCTCGGTGGCGAGCTGCCAGGCAAAGAAGCCGTCGATCTCGCGTTTGGCGCTGTCGACATAATCGTCACGCTTGAGCACCTCGCCGGCGCGGGCCAGGGCCTGGCTCTGGTGCGAGCCCCAGGCGTGCCAGAAGCCGGGCGCGGCCAATGTGTGCGGATGCATACCCCACGGATATTCGCCCGGCCCGCCAAGCTGGTAGTCGCGCAGTCCATCCGCCAGCGTCGTCAGGAGCTGCTCGGTGGTGGCATTGGGAGCGATCGCCTGGTACTCGGCCAGCGCCATCACCGCCACGCCGGTCGCATCCGCCGCGCCGTCGGGAATGGAGCCCGGCACCTCGAAGCCATGCACCGTGATTTTCTGGCCTGTGGTGTCGACGCGGGCGGCCAGCGCCTGCTCGGTTTTGAGGTAGGCCGCCTGAAGCTGCGCCGCGTACTCGGGATCGGCATCCTTGAAGATCGCATAGCCACGTGCCAGCGCCCACAGCCCGCGATACGCCCACCAGCCCAGCGATTTGTAGCTCGTGCCGCCGGTCTGGTTGATTGTGCCGCCGCGATCGAGGACAAAGTTGTAGAACTCGCCGTCGTCGGCCTGGAGCCGCAGCGTGAAGTTGAGACCGGCGCGGGCCCGCTCCAGCGCTCGCGTGTTGCCGGTTTTGGCGTAGAAGTCGAGATACACGATCACGGCGCGGGCTACATCGTCGAGCGCGGCGATGCCCTCGCCCGACGCATCGACCCAGGTGTAGCGCGGCGCCTCCGAGTAGATATGCGTGATCAGCACGGGCTGCCCATCGATCTGCGCTTCTTCCGACAACATGTTGAGATGCGCCAGATTGATCAGGCCGTCCGCCATCGGCTCGGCGACCGGAGCGGCCGTCTCCGTCTCTGCTGCCGGGCTGGCTGCAACCGCTGTGCTCGGCGGCGGATCGGATGCGGCGGCAGTGACCACAGCTGCGGCCGGAGGTGTGGCCGGCTCCTGAATCGGCTCGCGCTGGCTGCAACCCGCCAGTACCACGATCAGCGCCAGGAGCAGGCTGATGCGCGTCAGGGATGACAGTTTCAATCGCTTAGCCTTTGACTGCGCCAACGGTTATGCCCTCGATGAAATATTTTTGCGCGCGCACATACAGCAGCACGACCGGAATCGTCATCAGCACGGTCATCGCCATCATCATGTTCCACTTGGGCGCTTCGCCGCCGCCGGAGAGCGCCGAGTTGAACTGGTACAGGCCGAGCGGCAGGCCGAAATGTTCGGGCGTGCTCAGATAGATCAGCTGGCTGAAAAAGTTGTTCCAGTTGCCGTTGAAGCTCAGCACCGCGACCGCCAGCAGCGCCGGCTTGACCAGCGGCAGCATCACCTGGAAAAACGTCTGGATCAGATTCGCGCCGTCGATCGTCGCCGCGTCCTCGATCTCGCGCGGGATCGTCAAAAAGAACTGGCGCAGCAGAAAAATGTACGACGGCCCCCAGGCGAAGAGCGCGCCCACCGTGAGCGGCGAGAACGTATCGTAGCGGTCCAGCACGCGCGCCCAGATGATGAACGACGGAATCAGCGTGATCACGCCCGGCAGCATCATCGTGCCCAGCATAATGCCGAAAAGGATGTTGCGGCCCGGAAAATCGAAGCGCGCAAAGCCATACGCCACCAGCGCGCAGGTCAGAATCTCGCCGAACATCGCCAGCACGGTGATAAAAATGCTGTTAGCGAAGTAGCGCGCCAGCGGCACCAGCTGCCAGACCTCGACATAATTTTGCCACTGCACCGGCTGTGGCACGATCTGCGGCGGCAGCAGAAACAGCGCGCTGCTGGTCTTGAGCGAGGTCGAGATCATCCAGTAGAGCGGGATCACCACGAACGCAAGGCCGACGAGCAGCGCGGCGTAGGTCAGGATCGAGCCGACCAGATTGCGTCGGGCGCGCGTGTGAGCCGGCTGGATCTCAGCGCGGGGAGCAGTTGTGACAGCCATGCTTAGCCTCGCTTCTCGCCTTCATAGAACACCCACAGTGCCGAGGTCCGAAACACCAGCGCGGTCAGCACGGCGATAATGATCAGCATCAGCCAGCTCAGCGCCGAGGCATAACCCATCAGCGAGCGCGTGCCGAACGCATACTGGTAGACCAGCACGCCCAGAAAGGTGCCCGACTCGCGCGGCAATCGCACGAACAGGCCAACATCCAGGATCTTCACGGCGGCGATCACGCCCAGCACCAGCGTGTAGAACAGCGACGGGCTGACCATCGGCAGCGTGACGTTCCAGAACTTGGCCCACGCGCCGGCCCCGTCGATCTCGGCGGCCTCATACAGGTGCTTGGGAATATTTTTCAGCCCGGCCAGCAGGATCACCGTGTTGGCCCCGAACGCGCCCCAGACGCTCATGATCAGCAGGCCGGGCAGCGCGAAGCGTGGATCGGTGAACCAGCTTGGATTTTCGACGCCCAGCAGACGATAGAGCGGGCTGAAGATCTGATTAAAAAGGCCGTTGGTCGAGAGCAGCCAGAGCCAGAGGATAAAGGTCGCCACCGAGGGAATCACCGCTGGTAGATAAAACATCGTGCGCCAGAAGCCGATGCCTTTGATGTCGCGCGCCAGCAGCATCGCGATCGCCAGCGAGAGCGCGAGGCCCAGCGGCAGGCTCAGCACGCCGTAGAGCAGCGTCAGCCGCAGCGACGGCCAGAAAAACGACGCGGGAGCAAGCAGGCGGCGATAGTTGTCGATGCCGACCCAGTCCGGCGTTTGCAGGCCGTTGAAGTCGGTGAAGCTGTAGTAGAGCGACGCGCCGATCGGGTAGAGCGTCCAGAGCAAGAAGCCGAGCAGCCAGGGCATGATCAGCGCCCAGCCCGCCGCCGTTTCTTTGCGCGCGCCGAGCCGTGGCAGCAGGTAGTAGACGGCGAACATCACCGCCGTGATGCCGATCGCGGCCAGCAGATAGTCGACCAGGGTTTGCAGGTAGAGTTGCATGCAGCCTCCTCCTCCAACAGGTACAGCAGGCGCGGCCCTGCGTGCCCGCAAGCAGCGCAGGGCCTGACGCAAACGTGTAAAGCCTTTACGGACCCTGAAGGACGGCTTCCAGCTCGGTGCGCGCGGTCTTGGCCAGATCCGCCGCCGAGCCCTTGTCGTGGAAGAGCGGATCTTTGAACTGCTCCCAGAAGACGGTATCCCACTCCGACTGCGCCGGCACGATCGTGAACGAGCGCATATCCTTGGCCGCCTCGACGATCACATCCGCCGACGCTTCCTTGAGCGGCACGCTGGCGACGATCGTTTCTTTGTTGGCCAGCGACTGGCGCGGCGCAACGATCTTCCAGTGGTGGATCGCCTCGGTCAGTGCGATCAAGGCATCGCAGGCCGCCTGCTTATCGGCTGTGCTGGCGTTGACCACCGTCGAGGCGGTCCAGGCGAAGGTCGTGCGATTCTTGGGGCCTTTCGGCGGCAGCGCGGCCTTTAGCTCGGCGAACTTGGGATCTTTGGTGTGGGCGTAGTCCAGGTCATCAGCCGCGCCGCCAAAGAACATCGCGACCTTGCCGTTCTTGGCAAGCTCGCCGAAGCCCTGCTCTTTGATCACGTTTTCGGGAGCGGCATACTTGGGATTGAAGATAATGTCGGCGTAGAACTCGGCGCCCTGGATCGCCTCGGGCGAGTCGATCGGCGACGACATGAGATCCTCACTCACGACCTCGCCGCCGGCCTGCCAGATGAACATCTGGATCGGCGGCCAGGCGTTGAAGGCCGTACCGTAGATGCCCTGATCCGGCGTAGTCAGCTTCTCGGCGGCGCTCTTGTAGTCGTCCCAGGTCCAGTCGGCGGTCGGCTCGGCCACGCCGGCATCCTGGAAGAGCTTGGGATTGTAGTAGAGGATCACCGGCTGCGAGATCCAGGGCAGGCCGTAGGTCTGGCCTTTGAACTGCGCGGTCTGAAGCACCTGCGGGAAGTAGTCGTCGAGCGCGGCGGCCGGCTGATCGCTGGCGCTGAGGCACGCGGTCACGTCCATCAGCGCGCCGCGCTCGACGTAGCCGGCGATGTACTCCTGTGAGAGCCACATCAGGTCGGCGGCCTGCCCACCGGCGATCGTCGTCTGGAGCTTGGTGTAGTAGTCGGCCGGCTGCGGCTCCTGCACGATCTCGAAATTTGTGGCCTCAGCATTGACCTTGGCAAGAATCGCGTCCAGCTCTTTGGCCTCGTCGACGCCGGCCCAGGTGGCCAGTCGCAGCCGCGCTTTCTCCCCGGTGGCGGGAGCTGCCGCAGAGGATGCCGAGGCGGCGGGAGCAGCGGAGGAGTCCGCCGGTGCCGTCGTGCCGACCGGATCGGCGGTTGTGCTGCCGGAGCCGCCACATGCGGACAGGATGCCTAACAACAGCGTAAGGAGTGTCAGCCATGACAATGTTCGTCGCATCACACAGATCCTTCTGAATAAACGGTCGTCGCACCATCTCTCTTCGGCCCTGGCGGCTGGCGGCGGTGGACCTCCTTTTATGCGGGCGCTTCGCAGCCGCAGGATCGGCGAACTACGGGCGTGGTCGCAACCAGCGTGCGCTGCTGGGGACCATCCATATCTTCGATGCGCTCGAACAGCCGGCGCGCGGCGATCTGTCCGAGGCGCTGCTTGGGAATGTGCACTGTGGTCAGCGGCACGTGGAAGCGCTCAGCCGACTCGACGTCGTCAAAGCCGGTCACGGCCAGATCGGCGGGAACGGTGAGGCCGGCCTGGCGCGCAGCGTCGATCGCGCCCATCGCCATGGCATCGTTGATCGCGAGCACCGCCGTTGGCTCCAAGCTGAGCGCCTGCTGCATCAGCTCGTAGCCGGTCTCATAGGTTGTCGCATCGGCGTGGAGGATCGCGAGCGGCGTGATCTCCTGCTCGTTCAGAGCGGCCGCGAAGCCAGTGCAGCGCTCGCGGTTGGTGATCCAGCTTTCGGGGCCGGACAAGATCACGATGCGGCGATGGCCGTGGCCGAGGATATGCTGCGCCGCGCTGTGCGCTCCGCCCTGGTCGTCGCCCAGCACCACATCGATCGGCGCTCCGAGGATCGCGTTATCTACCAGGACCAGCGGCGTGCCCTGAGCGTGGATCGCCAGAATGAAGCGCGGCGGAATAAACGGCCCGGCCAGGATCAGCCCATCGACGCGTTTGCCGTGCAGCAGGCTCCACTGCTGCGGCCGCGCCACCTGATCGTCTTCCAGCGCTGTCAGCAGCAGATGAAACTTGCGCTGCCGAACCTCCTGCTCGACGCCCATCAGGATGCGGCTGTAAAACGGATCGACGGCGAGCTGTGTGGGCTGGTGATAGACCGTAAAGCCGATGTTTTCGGCGCGGGTCGAGGCCAGCGAGCGCGCGGCGCCGTGCGGCACGAAGTTGAGCCGCTCGACCTCGGCCAGAATCCGCGATCGGGTGCTATCGCTGACGCCGGGCTGCCCGTTCAGCGCGCGCGACACCGAGGCCGGGGAGATATTCAGGCGTTTTGCAATTTCGGTTACCGAAGCCATTACGCAAACCTTACGAAAACGCTTTCTCTTATCATACGCCCGAAGCCGTGGGAGCGCAATAGGGGGACGAAGAAGAACCAAGAACCAAGACCAAGAACCGGGGAAGACGGAGGAACAAATGATCAAACGAACAAGGGAACAAAGGGGAAGAACGGAGAACCTAGAACCTAGAGGAGAACAAAGAACAAACGAACCAGGGAACAAAAAGCAAAGTAGTACCACGAATTCCCCCTCGCCTGTCGCAACCGAGGCTGAAGCCAGCCGAGGTTCGGGGAAGGGGAGTCGAGCGGAGCGAGGCGGGGTGAGGGCCTGCTCAAGAACAAAAGATCAAAGGAACAAGGGAACAAGAACAGTCGGATCATTTGTTCCTTTGTTTCCTTGTTCGTTTGTTTGCCTGTAAGGCACGAGGTAAGGTCCCGCTCTAAATCGCTCCCAGCTGCTCCAGCAGCGCGATGCCGTCCCACTCACCCCAGCGCTCGACGATTCGATCCTCAACGACGCGAATGATCTCGATTCCGCTAAACATGATCTGCTTGCCGGTCGCAGCCACACCAAGATATGGCGCTGCGTGCGTTCCGGTCGCGGTCCAGCGAACGGCGACTTTGCCCGTGGCCGGCTCGATCACCAGATCCTCTGTGACGGCGTAGAAATCAGGGAACGCGCGGTACAGCTCGGCGATGCCGGCCTTGTAGGCCGTGTTGCCGCTGTCGCGTCCGGCCGGGCTGCGATCTACAAAGTCCGGCGCATGCAGCTCGTCGATCGTGTTGAGCTGCCGCTGTCGCCAGACGCGCTCCATCCACTGCTCGGTGATCGCCCGCAGCCGCTCGACGGTTGGATCTGACGCTGGTTGATTCATAGGCTTGCTCCCATGCGCTTGAACGCCGCGATCAGCGCGATTGCTGCGCGCCCGCGCCGTAGCCAGTCAGCTCGATGTAGCCATAGCCGTCGATCGGCTGCCCGTTGCGCGTGCCCTCGATCCGCACAGCGCCCTCCCAGTAGGTCAGCCCCACGCGCAGCTCC